>NZ_RQSI01000001.1:0-488771 GCF_003856955.1 Novosphingobium sp. LASN5T | reverse complement strand
GCATCGAGTAGCATGTGAAGATCGATGCCAATTCGCTCCGGGGTTAACCCCGGAGCGAATTGGCGCTGACCTCAAACTGGGGAATTTTCATTCGGCACATTTGGGGAGAATACATCCGGCACCGACAAGGACATCGATCCGCCCCTCATCATCCAGAGCGGTTTGTGCGACCTGCGCCCAGGCGCTTCCGTCGCTGACGTCGTGACGAATAAAGCGGGCGCCGACCGCTTCGGCCAATCTCCGTCCCGCGTTGTCCGCGATGTCTGTCATCACGACTGTCGCGCCCTCGCTCGCAAGCCGCGCCGCGGTTGCGCCGCCGAGCCCGCCGGCCGCGCCGGTGACGATCGCCACCTTGCCCTCGAACCGAGCCATTAGTCCTATCCCAGATTGAAGCCGCGGTAGTCGGCGGCGGCGATCTCGTCGCATGTGGCGCGGTAAGGTCCGCATCCGCCGACGTAAGGCATAAATACCTTGCGGCCATCGCGCGTACGACCGTGATACCAGCTGTCGGCGCGCGGAAAGAGTGTTTGTTGCGCGATCTCGTGAACGTGATCCATCCAGTCGCGCTCGGCCTCTTCGGTCGCTTCAATGGTAGCTTTGCCCGATGCCCGCATGTCCGTGAGACAGCGCGCGATCCACTCGACGTGCTGTTCGATCGAAACGACAACGTTGCTGAGCACGGAGGGGCTGCCGGGGCCGGTTATCGTAAACAGATTGGGAAAGGCCGGTACTGCGAGACCCAGATAGGCGTGCGGCCCGTCGGCCCATTCCTCGCGGAGCGACTTGCCCTCAAGTCCCCTGATGTCGATTGCTTTGATTGCCCCGACGCAGGCATCGAACCCGGTGGCGAATACGACGACTTCGGCGGAATAGTGGTGGTCTGTCGTCCTAATGCCATACGCAGAAAACCCCGTCACGGGCTCCTCACGGACGTCAACCAAGGCGACGTTGGTTCGATTGATTGTCTCATAAAAGCCGATCTCCGAGCACATGCGTCGCGAACCGAGCGGGTAGCCCTGAGGAGTTATCTTGCGGACCTTGTCGGGATCATCGATAGTTTCGGCGATCTTTCGTCGGGCAAATTCAGCAGCGTGCGCATTGGACTCCTCGTCGACGAGCAAATCCTCATATGCGAGCAGCAACCCCGCGGTCCCTGCGTTCCATTGTTCGTTGAAGCGCTGCTCGCGTTTGTCGGGTGTGTCATCCTTAGCGGCGCCGGCACGCGGAACGTCGAAGAACCCGAGAAAACCCTGCCGCGCCGCCTCCCGCCGCGCCGGAAGGGTTGCTCGGCTCTGTCGCCATTCGTCCTCATTCAGCGGACGGTTGTTCGCCGGAACGGCGAAGTTGGGCGTCCGCTGGAAAACGGTGAGTTGGCTCGCCTTCTGGGCGAGCGGAGGCGTAACCTGAATGCCTGAAGAGCCGGTGCCGAAGAGTGCGACCGCCTTGCCTTCGATGTCGACCCGGGCGTCCCATTTTGCGGTATGGAGGATCGCGCCTTTGAAATTCTCTATGCCCGGAAGCTCGGGCGTCTTGGGGGCGGACAGGGCGCCCGTGGCGAGAATCAGATGTTGCGAAAGGTAGCCATTGCCCTGGTCTGTATCGACCCGCCACAGCTTCATCGCGTCGTCCCACACGGCCGCCGTGACTTTTGTGTCGAACGTTATGTCTTTCTTCAAGTCGAACCGGTCGGCGACGTACTCGAGATACGTCAGGATCTCGGGCTGCGCTGCATAGCGCTCGCTCCAGCGCCATTCATTTTCGAGTTCGGAGGAAAACGAATATGAGTACTCGATGCTCGGCACGTCGCAGCGCGCACCGGGATAGCGATTCCAGTACCAGGTTCCGCCCACCCCGGAGCCCGCTTCCACCACATGCGCTTGGAAGCCTGCTTCGCGCAACTTGTGCAGCATGTAGAGACCGGCGAAACCGGCACCGACGACGATCACGTCGAACTGGCGCAGCCCACTCACTTGCCGCGCGCCTTGACCGAGCGGCGTAGAAATTGCCCTGCTTCTTCGATCGCCACGCGGCCTTCTTCCAGTAGAAACGCGAATGCTTGCCATACGTGGATCATTTCCGGCCAGATATCGAGCCGCACTGACGTTCCCGCCGTACCGGCCCGTTCGGCGAGCTTGACCGCGTCTCCGAGCAGGATTTCCGCCGAGCCCACCTGGATCATCAGCGGCGGCAGACCTGACAGGTCGGCATGTACCGGAGAGGCCAGTGGGTGCGTTGCGTCGGTGCCGGCGAGGTACACCCGGGCCATCGCTTGCAGACCTGCGGCCGTTAACGATGGATCTGCGTCGGCTTTGCTCGTCATCGTCACACTGGCGCATGCGAGATCAACCCAGGGCGAAAGTAGGACCGCCGCTGCCGGTAGGGGAACCTGGTCATCACGCAGCTTTACGAGCGCGGAAACGGCAAGGCCGCCGCCTGCGGAGTCGCCACCGAAGACGATTCGGCGGTGATCGACCCCTTGATCCAGCAAAGCCCGATAGGCCGCCGTGGCATCTTCCACGGCTGCCGGAAATGGCTCCTCCGGGGCAAGCCGATAATCGACCGAGAATGTCTGAACGCCGGCCGCACGGCCGAGGTCAGCTGCCAGCCCGCGATAGCCTCGCGCGCTCCCGGCGGCGAACGCTCCGCCGTGAAAGTAGAGAAGGGCGCCCTTGTTCGCTGGACTTGTCGGGCTGTGCAGCGTCCGCACGCCCCCCAGCTCGATTTCCGAAAATGTCAGGTCCTCGGAGACGGGCATCGACGCCAGCAGATCTTCGAAGTCCGCTCTGGCCTTGAGCGGGTCGCCCGAAAAGTCGGGGCCGCCTTGCCGCATGCCGGCGATGAGTTGTTGTAGGAGATCGTTCATGGTCTTCGACATCCCGGTCTTTGAAGAGGGGTGGCAAAGCCGCGGCGGTATCGCCGTGGCCCGAGGAAACGTGTCGCTATTCCGAACCGATCACCAGCACCGGCTTGATTACAAGGCCGCTTTCGCTCGCTTCTATCGCTTCGTTGATCCGCTCGAAGGGGAAAGTCTTAATCAGGCGCTCGTAGGGGAAGCGCCCCGCAAGATGGTGCTCGATTAGCTCGGTCAGGAAGCCCTCGCCGTTGCTGTCCCCGCCGAGAATGCCTTTCACTGTGCGTCCACCGCCCATAAACTGGGCTTCGTTGAATGTCAGGGTATCGGCCGGGCTGGAGGCGCCGACGATGCCGACGATACCCTTTGGTGCGAGCAGGCCCCACGCCTGCTCGATCACAGAGTTGATACCAGTGGTATCGAAGGCGTAGCCCAGTCCTTGGGGGCACAGCTCGCGGATACGGGCGGGCGCGTCGTCGGCCGCATTGAAGGAGTGGGTAGCGCCGAGTTCGCGCGCGAGGGCGAGGCGATCGCCGTTCACGTCCACGGCTATGATCGGATCGGATCCGGCGATCCTGGAAGCCATAATCGCCGCGATGCCGACGGTGCCGGTGCCGAACACTGCGATCGGCAGACCCGCACGAACTTCCATTGCGCGCAGCACGGCGCCAGCGCCGGTCATCAGGCCACAGCCGATCGGCGCGAGCCGTTCGAGGGGAATAGCGGCGGCGCTCACCGGAACTCTTACTACGTTGCGCTGGTGGGCGATGGCATAGGTCGCAAAAGCGGACTGGCCGAAGAAATTGGCGTTCATCGGCTCGCCCGCCAGGGTCATGCTGGGCGTTCCGTCGGCGCGCGTGCCGCACCAGTTGTGGGGGAAGAAGTTGTAACAATACGTCGGCGCCTCGGCGTCGCAGCTCGGGCACTCCCCGCAGGAATTGAAACTCATGATCACTCTGTCGCCCGGGGCGGCGGTGGTGACCGCGCTTCCCACGGCCTCGACGATCCCCGCGCCTTCGTGGCCCAGCACCACCGGTAGCGGCACCGGCAACTGTTCGTCGCGCACCGCGAGATCTGTGTGGCAGATACCGCAGGCAACAATTCGGACCAGCAGCTCGTCGGATCGTAGAGCGGCCAGTTCGACCGGCTCAATGGTAAAAGGACGGTCGTGGCCGCGGCAGATGGCGGCCCGCGCGAGAGTGGTCATGGGATCAACCTAGAACCTTGACGAGTGGTGTAAAAGCAAATGTACCGCCATTTCCATTCCGGTTAGCCGGCTGTCCGTCGTCAGAACATTTGGCGCAACTCGCGGCGTAGATTAGCGGAGTGCGGGCCTCGTCGCCTTCGACCCTGCCCAGCGAGAGCGGCGCCAAACGATGGACGCAGCGATCTTCGAGCGCGACCGGGCTTCCGTCCGTCTTCGCGTAGATCACGATCGGATCGCCAAGCAGAGTCGTGGCGATTATGCCCTTCTCTTCGAGTTCGCTCGTGTAGGCTGCGACATACCAGGCGTCGCGAAGTGTTTCAGATGGCGTCATTTTCGCTGCTCCATCCTCTGCCAGATTAGAACCGGAGCCGGGCGGTCAGATAATATTCGCGCGGCCGCGACCAGGTGACGCTGGTGGCACCGATGGCATCGACCTGCGTGCCGGTGATGATGTAACGGTTGTTGGTCAGATTCTGGACGCCGGCAACCAGTTCAAGCGCCTTGTCCTCACGCGTCCAGCGGATATTCGCACCGACCAGATTCTGCTCCCCCGAGAAGAGCAAAGGCGTGTTGACCGCATCGCGGGCCTGATTGCTCTTGTACGAATAGTCACCGTGTACGGTGATCGTACCGCCTGCGGTTTCGAACAGGTCGATGTCCGCAGCCGCGCTTGCCGACCATTTGGGCGTGTTGACGAACGAATTGTTGAGACCGAAGCTCACATCCGGATCGAGCTTGGTATATTTCGCATCGATATAGCCAAGGCTAGCGGAGAGGCGAACGCGCTCGATCGGCACCGCCTGCAGTTCCGCTTCGAAACCCCGGATACGCGCCTCGCCCGCATTTTCGATGAAAGGCGAGATGCCGCGGACGACGGTAACCTGGAGGTCGGTATAGTCGGTCGAGAAGGCCGCGAGATTGAGCTGCAGGCGGCGATCGAGGAACTGCGACTTGAGACCGACTTCATAGGTCTTGGCCTCTTCCGGTCCGAAGCGCGGCGCGACGTTGCCGGGCGTCGGGATTGAAAGACGCGTGGTATAGCCGCCCGATTTGAACGCTTCGGCGAAGGAAGCATAGACCATGATGCGGTCGGTGATCCTGTACTCGGCGCCGACGCGCATCGAAAAATTATTATAGGTGTCGCGCTGCACGCCGAGCGGATAGATCCGCGTCGGATCGTTCGGATCGGGAAGTTGTCCGGGCGTGAAGAGCCCGAGCTTCAGCAGCGACAGGTTGAGGTCGGACTGACCGGCTTCGAAGACCTTCTTGTCCTTGGTATAACGGCCGCCGAGCGTGATGCTCAGCGCATCGGTGATGTTGAAGCTGTTGTGCGTGTAGATCGCATAGGACTTGTTGGTGTTGCGATAGGGGCCGAAAAACTGCCCGAGGCCTTCAGAAATATAGGCATCCTCGAAATTGGAATTCTTCTCGTAGAAATAATAGGCGCCCACAACCGATTTCAGACGATTGTCGAAGGCATCAATCGTCAGTTGCAGTTCCTGCGAGAATTGCTTCTCCGCAAGTGCCGCCATCGTCGTCGCGATCATGATCGGCGAGCCGTCGAGATCGTTGGCGAGGAGCGAGTCAACCTTGCGATATCCGGTCGTCGACTTGAGCGCGATATCTTCCGACAGGCGAAGGTCGACAACGCCGGTTACCGACCAGGTTTCGACGTCCGACAGGTTGCCGCCATTGCCATAAGTCGTGTCGATGTTGTCGGTGATGAACTGATCGCCGAATACGAGGCGCGGATTCGCGTTGGCGAAATTATATCCGGCAAGCCCCGGCAGCGGTGCCGCGCCCGGCACGCCGCCGCCACGAGGACCGCAGATCGGCCCCAGAAATGCGAGCGGACCACCGGGATTGAACACCAAACCAGGAGCCGAGATGCAGGTATTATATACCGCGGCATAGGTCGGCGCCGGAGCGAGCGGGTCCGTATCGGTTGCCACCAACGTGATTGGCGACGACTGCTCTTTCGACTTGGCATAGTCGCCGGCGATCTTGAGCGTCAGGTCGGGCGAGGCCTCCCAAAGCAGTTTGCCGCGAAACACGAAACTGTCGGTGCTGCCGCGCCGGTTCTCTTTGTTTCGCGGGATGATCCCGAAATTATACTCGTCGCTGACCCCCGTATCGCCGGGGAAGGGGATGATCTTCTGGTAGCCCTTCTGGCTGCGGCTCGAGAAGGAGAATTGCGAGCGCAGCGTGTCGGCAATCGGAATGTCGACGGTCCCGCGCAGTTCGAACCGATCGCGGCTGCCGTAAGTGGTCTCGCCGCGGAACGCGAACTCCTCGGCCGGATCGCGCGTAACAACGCTGATAGCACCGCCAATCGTGTTGCGTCCAAAAAGCGTGCCTTGCGGGCCCTTGAGGATTTCGATGCGCTCGATGTCGAGCAGGTCGACATTGGCGCCGATCGAGCGGGCCAGAATGACGCCATCGAGATAGACACCGACGCCCGGCTCGAGGCTCGAAGAAAGATCATTCTGCCCGATACCACGGATGAAGCCGGTCAGAATCTGCGACGACGAAACGATCGGCGCACTCGATTCCAGCTGCACGTTGGGCGCGAAGTTCGAGATTTCGGCGACCGACCTGACACCGCGCCCTTCGAGCGCATCCGACGTCACCGCCGTTATGGAAATCGGAACGTCCTGGAGGTTTTCAGAGCGCTTCTGGGCGGTGACTACAATCTCGGCAACGCCGACATTGTCCTGCGCGTCTTCGCCTTCGGTTTCCTGCGCTGCCGCCTGGCCGGTGAGCGACAGGCAAAGCGCCATGGCCGCTCCCGACAGCCCGATATTCCGCCGCGTGGCTGCGTTGAAGTTAGCACGCATATTTGTCCTCCTGATCGTTTATCTTCTTGTTGGATATCCGCCGATCACTCGGCAACGTGCTAGATGTCGCCTGCGCCCGCGGCCTCGCCCGCGATGAGGGCGTCCATGACGCGGCGCGCCTGGACCGCAGCCGAATCCTGCGGCAGCAGCAGCGGGCGCATGTCCCAGAAGTTGCGGCCGGCCATTCTGTCCCTGACGGCCCGGACCATCGGCTCGTCCTCGGTTGAAAAGGCTTGGACGACGGCGGCTTCGATAGCCTCGGTCATGCCCGGAACATCTTCGTTGTAGTTCCGGAACATCTTCCAGAAATAGTAGGAGCTCCCCTCGGTCGAGGGCACGACGATCTGCACACTCGATAGAATCCGGCCGTCCTCTTTCCGGCCCCCTGTGGCGACAATGCCCGCGTCCATCGAAAAGACGCCCGGCGGATCCCAGCGCATGTTCGCCCAATAGTCGACGATGTCGTCGGGACCTGCGGCCTCGGTCGCCTGAAAGACGAAAGCCGGCGGGGCTCCCGGCATCAAGCGGTTGGACTGGATGCGATTTCCGGCCTTCTTAACCGACGTGATGTCTTTGGTGCCCTGGGCCGCGCCAAGCGTTGCAGGGTGAAGATAGGCCGCGTGGCTGAGATCGAGCAGATTGTCGACGATGAGGTCGATGGGCAGGTCCATCGTCATCATATGCGCGCCGGTGAACGCGTAGCTAGACTCGTGGAGTTCCGGAAAGCGCGGGATCGTCGAGATGTCCGCGGGTTCCCCCGCCCCCATCCAGACCCATACAAGCCCGTCGAGTTCGACGACGTCATAGCGGCGGAGGCGTGCTGCCTTCGGTTTCGCACCATTGCCATGAGGGTTATGGACACAAGCGCCGCCGGCATCGAAACGGAGCCCGTGATAGCCACATTGCACGACGTCATCGACGAGCGAGCCGAGATGCATCGGTGCAAAGCGATGCGGGCAGGTGTCGCTGAGCGCCGCCACGTCGCCAGAGAGCTGGCGATAGAGGACAAGATGGTCCCCCGCGATCGTCCGCGGCGTCAGGCTGCGTCCGATCTGTTCGGACCAAGCGACCGTGTACCAAAGTTCACGTGCAAAGGTCATAGCCGACCCACTCCTCTCCATGCCGACACCTTATTCGGCGTGTACCCGACTTCACGTCGGATTGATGTTTTGTCTAATCCGACATATGGCGAGAGCAGAAACATCTGTCAAGAGGTCGTATTGACGGTTCATGGAATCCGACTAGAATTGGACGGGTGCAGGATATGGAACAAACAAGGGTCTGTCAGGAAAGCCAGCGGAAACCGCGCGCGCCTCTGAATATCAACCTGGAGCGACGCGCCCAGATTGGTCAGGAGAAACGGGCCCGGACCCGCGCTGCGTTGCTTGATACCGCCTTTACCCTGCTCGGCCGCGAAAATGGACGCAACACGCGAATCGAAGAGATTTGCGGCGAGGCGGGCGTTTCTCGAGCCACATTCTACAATTATTTTAACAATATGGATGAGGTGTTCAGCGCCCTGTCCGACGAACTGAACCATGATTTCAACCGCGCCGTCACGCGAATCATCTCGGCGCTTCCGACGGCTGCGGAGCGCGCTAGCGCCGCTGTCCGCTATTATCTCGAGCGTGCCCTGCATGACCCTAAATGGGGTTGGGCCATGGTGAACATCAGCGCGGGTGGTCCAATCTTCGGCCAGGATACCTATGAGCACGCGCAGGCCACTGCCGGCGAAGGCATTGCGACCGGAGAATTCGAGATTCCGGGGCCGCACACTGGCCGCGACATCCAGCTCGGGACCACCCACGCCGCAATGATTACCCAACTGCGCAACCAGCCGTCGCCGACATTCGCCGCATCGATCGCGCGTCATGTGCTGCTCGCCCTCGGCGTGCCCAAGGCGCGTGCAGATGAGGTCGTCGCGCAAGACCTGCCCGATCCGCTTCCCGGCGATTTCTGACCGCGCCTGAGGCGTCCGCCTGTCTAAAGCCTCAGCCAAAGCGTCAGCGCAATTGCGCCGGCGACGTTCGCCTGCGCCCGCATTTCGAGTCTTTCGTATCTATCGCTTGACGGACAGCCTTGCGATGAATTAGTCGTATTAGACATAACATCAATACGACTCATCGGAGAGGCGTCATGGCGACTGCGCCGCAATCGACCGGAATTGACCGCGCCATAAGCGCGGATGATCGATGGAAACTACACGATCTCGTTAGCGAGCACTGGGCCCGCGTCGACCGAATTTCCTCAGGCTGCGCCTCCGAATTCTACGAGGCTGACGCGACGATGCGAATCGGGGCCCTCGTCCGCGACGGTCAGACTTCGATCTCGGAATATTTCGCCGATCGGCGGAATCAGGAGGATGAATCGGGACGCCGTACCCGTCACGCCATCTCCGGCCTCGTCGTGAGCGCCACCGACGCGGATGCGTGCGCGCTGCGCTTCCTCGCGGTCGTTCATGCGGGGACCGGCGACCTGCCTTTTTCCTCGGGGCCGCCGGCAACGATCGCCGACTTCACCGCCACCTGTCGCCGCCAGTGCGACGGTCGCTGGCTGATCACCGACATTCACGCCGCCGTGATTTTCGTCGGTCCCGGCGCAGCCAGTCACGCAAAATAGGAGAAAGTGTATGGCGAGTACCGCCGCTCAGAATGCCAAGGCCTATGTCGCTTGCGTTCCGCACGTTCCCATCATCTCGATGCAGGAACGCGAACAAAATCCGGGGCTGTGGCAGGCCTATGATGCTAGCGTCGCCGAGTTCGAAGCCTTCGA
This sequence comes from Novosphingobium sp. LASN5T, assembly GCF_003856955.1. Classification (NCBI taxonomy): domain Bacteria; kingdom Pseudomonadati; phylum Pseudomonadota; class Alphaproteobacteria; order Sphingomonadales; family Sphingomonadaceae; genus Novosphingobium; species Novosphingobium sp. LASN5T. The sequence continues at coordinate 479,104 of NZ_RQSI01000001.1, read as the reverse complement.
TCCCGACGTGGTTATCGTGTTCGGCGGCGATCATTATTCGCATATCCATCTCAAGCTCGCCCCGACTTTCATGGTGGGGCACCTCGCCGAGGCGGGCGACGATTGCGGTGGCACCCCCGGCAAGCTCAACGTCCCCATGGACCTGTCGACAGGCCTCGCGGAGGCGCTCATCGACGACGGCTTCGACATCGCGACCTCCTACGCGATGAAGGTTGATCACGGCTTTTCCAACGTTCTCGGCTTCTTCCTGCGCGGGGACATCGGCGCGAGGCCGGTTATTCCCGTCCACATCAACAGCCTCTCGAAACCGCGCCCGACGTTGAAGCGCTGTCGCCAGCTTGGCGAAGCGGTCGGCCGTTGGGCGCGCAGCACCGGAAAGCGGGTCGCGTTTCTCGGATCGGGCGGGCTTTCGCACGAGACCGCCTTCATCTTCCCGCAATATGAGACCGCGCCGAACGAGGAAGTGCGCACCTTCATCGTCCATGGCGGCGGCGCTGGACCGATTTCGGATCAGCAATGGCACGGCGACATCGAGTCCGAGATGATCAAGCTTTCGGCCGACCTGGTCAGCGGCGAGTTCAAGGTACCCTGGATCAACAAGAAGTGGGACGAGAGCTTCCTGAAAACGCTCGAAGCCGGCGATCTTTCGGCCTTCGACAGCTGGACCGACAAAGATATTCTTGAAGCGGCGGGCTACGGGGGCGGGGAGGTCCGGATGTGGTTGGCCGCTGTCGCCGCCGGCCAGCAGGCGGGCGCACAGCCGCTCCGCGTCGACTACTATTCGGAAGACACTACTATCGCCGTCGGCGTCGGGGTCGCACATTCGCAGCTGGTAGCGGCCTGATGACCACCCCTCCGATCCTGCTCCTCCACGGTTGGGGCGGCTCCTTCGCCTCCTCGTTCGAGGCGCATGGATGGACCGCCGCCCCAGCGGCCGCCAACAGGACATTCATCCGGATGGATCTGCCCGGGCATGCCGATCCGGATGCGCCGCTGGATCCCGCTGCCTATGCCGACCTCGCGGCTTCGGTTGCCGCGAGGCTACCTCCCGAACCTGTCGACATCGTCGGCTATTCGCTCGGGGCGAAAATCGCGCTGGCACTAGCGATCGCAAGCCCGGACAAAGTGCGGCGGCTCGCCCTGTTCGGGATCGGCGACAATCTGTTTGCGCCTGAGCCGGCGGCAGATGTCATCGTAGAGGCGTTGGAGCGGGGCGTGACCGCCGATACGCCCGCCCTCGCGAAGGGCTTGGTGGAAGATTCCCAAGCGAGCGGCTCAAACCCGCTGGCGCTTGCCGCCGTGCTTCGTCGTCGCCCCAATCCGGTCGTCGACGCGACTGCGCTTGCAGACCTCGCCTCGCGCACGATGCTGATCAACTCGTCCGACGACAGGGTAGCACAGCCGGACGAACGGCTCCGCATCGCGATGCCGGGCTTGACCTACGTCCGCCTGAACGGCCCGGGCCACGTCGCTCTGCCTGGCGATGCCGACGTGCGGCGGCTCAGTACAGAATTTCTCAGGGTCGATGCGCCGCATAGCGGCGACGTCCCCGATCGCAAATGAGAAATCAGGAGGATGTCCGTGACCTTTATTCGTAATTGCTGGTACGGCGCAGGATGGGGCGAGGATATTTCGCGCGACTTTCTTTCGCGCATGATCCTCGGCGAGCAGATTCTTTTCTACCGAAAGGAAGATGGGACGCCCTGCGCGATGGCGGATCTGTGTCCGCACCGCTTCGTTCCGCTCAGCATGGGCAAGCTCGTCGGCGACACAGTAGAATGCCTGTACCACGGCCTCGCATTCGACTGCTCTGGCGCTTGCGTGAACAACCCGCATGGCAATGGACTTATACCAAGGACCGCGAAGGTGAAGACCTATCCGGTGGCGGAAAAATGGGGCCTCGTATGGATCTGGATGGGCGATCATGAGTTCGCCGATCCCGAGACTATCCCCGATTATCACTGGCTGACCGACCAGAAGTATCGGCAGGTCCATGGCACGATCAAGCTCGAAGCCAATTATCTGCTGGTGATGGACAATCTCACCGACCTCAGCCACGCGGGCTTTGTCCATGAGAAGACGCTCGAACCGCGGGAGATCGCGACGGCGAGCTATGAGGTAGCCGAGAAGGACGACCAAGTCTGGACGCGCCAATTCGTCCCGTCAATGCCCGTCCCGCCGCTCTTCACGATGGTCAAGGGCTTCACCGGCCAGATGGACCATTGGCTAGAGATGCGCTGCGACCCTCCCGGCTGCATGATCACCTTTTACGGCGTCACCGAGCCAGGCAAGACGCGCGAGGAAGGCTGGGGCACCTATAATCCCAATATCATCACCCCGGAAACCGAGTCGACCACCCATTATTTCTGGGCCATCGCACGGGATTTCGACCTCGACGACGATGCGATGAGCGAGGCGTTCGCCGAGGGCGCGGGTTATGCTTTCGAACATGAGGACCGGCCAGTCATCGAAGCGCAGCAACGCGTCCTAAACGGCCGCGAGCTGATGGATATGAAGCCGGTGCTGCTCCAGAATGACCAGGGGTCGGGCCGCGCGCGGCGCATCATAGAACGGCGGCTGCGCGAAGCCGCGGCCGGTCCGGCAAAATCCATGGAGGCAGCAGAATGACCGACGCGTCCGAAATGCCGGTGCGAGCGCCGACGCTCTATAACTGGCAAGATATTCCGCGGGAATATGTTCGCCCTGGTATCGAGCGCGCCGGTCTGGGCGGTGAAGGCGTCGTTTGCCAGTTCGGCTGGGTCGAACCCGGCGCCGCCCTTCGGCCACACAAGCATGATCATGAGCAGATCGTCATGATCCTCGAAGGGGACTGCATCTATCATGTGGGTGGCGTGCCGCACCAATGCACGCGCGGCAGCTTTGTGCGCGTCCCGGCCCACACTGAACATTATATCGAGGTTACCGGCACCGAAACGGTCCTGAACCTCGATATCTTTGCGCCGGTCCCGCCCGAATATGCGCATCTGCTCGATCATCAGCGTCCGGAATGGCGAGGGTGAGCAGGCGCGCGTCATTCTCCGAGCGACTGCGTGATAGGACGCCGCTGACTGGCGTCTTCCAGAAATTCCCGCACCATCAGGTGACGGAGATACTCGCGATGTCCGATCTCGACTTCGCAGTTCTGGATACCGAGCATGCGCCGTTCGACCCGAGCCAGGTCGACGGTTGCATGCTGGCGGGCATGGCGTGCGATTTTCCGCTCCTCGTCCGCATCGCCAGAACGGACGCCGACGCGGTGCTGAGTGCACTCGATATGGGCGCGACGGGTGTCTTCGTGCCGCATGTCGACACTCCGGCCAAAGCGGCGAACGCGGCGCGCTTCGCTCGCTATACAGGCGGTGCCCGGGGGTTCTCCCCATCGACGCGTGCCGGTGGATATGGCAGTCGTGGCCTCAAACCCTATATGGATGCTGCCGATCGCAACGTGCTCGTGATCGCGCAGATCGAGGACGCGTCCGCGCTTAAATGGCTGCCGGCGATTGCGGCGACCCCTGGTATCGACGCACTGTTTATCGGACGCGCAGACCTCGCGGCGTCCTTCGGTTGCGACTGGAGCGATCCGAAGCTCGACGAGGCGACAGTTCGCATCGCCCAAAGCGCGGCTGACGCCGGCATCGCTTGCGGCGCCTATCTCGCAGACCCTGCCCAGGCGGCGCGCTATCGCAGCATGGGCATTTCATTTCTCCTCGCCGGGTCGGATCAGGGTGCGCTTCGCCAAGACGCGAACCGGCTTGCCGCCGTGATGGCTCCCGACGAAGAATAGGGAACAAGATCATGAAGCGGGCCGAAAAGGTCATCATCACCTGCGCCGTCACGGGAAGCATCCATACGCCCTCGATGTCGCCGCATCTTCCCGTGACGCCCGCCCAGATCGCGGCCGAAGCGGTCGCGGCGGCAGAGGCCGGTGCAGCGATGATCCACCTCCATGCGCGCGACCCCGAGGACGGGCGCCCCGATCAGACTCCCGAGCGATTTCTGGAGTTCTTGCCCGCCATCAAGGCGCAGTCCGACGCGATCCTCAATATCACGACCGGGGGTGGCCTCGGCATGACCCTCGAACAGCGGTTGGCGCCGGCGATCGCGTGCAAGCCCGAAGTTGCGTCCATGAACATGGGCTCGTTCAACTTCAACATCTCCGGTGCCGCGGGCAAGCGCAGCGAGTTTCTGCACGATTGGGAACAGCCCTATCTCGAAGGGACGAAGGATCTGATCCTCTCGAACACGTTCAAACAAATCGACTATGGCATGCGGGAGATGGGTGCCAACGGCACACGCTTCGAGTTCGAATGTTACGACGTCGGCCATCTTTACAATCTGGCGCATTTTGCCGAGCAGAAGCTCGTTGAGCCGCCCTTCTTCGTCCAATGCGTCTTTGGGATTCTGGGCGGTATCGGCCCGGATCCGGAGAATCTCCTCCACATGCGCGCGACGGCTGACCGGCTGTTCGGCGACGACTATTATCTTTCCGTTCTCGCCGCCGGACGCCACCAGATGCCGTTCGTGACGATGAGCGCCATATTGGGCGGCAACGTGCGCGTCGGCCTCGAAGACAGCCTCTATGCCGGCAAGGGAAAGCTGGCGACGAGCAACGCGGAGCAGGTTGCGAAGATTCGGCGAATCCTTGAGGAATTGAGCCTTGAAATCGCAACGCCTGCCGAAGCACGCGCGATGCTGGCAACCAAAGGCTGCGACAATGTCGGCTTCTGACAGTCCGCTTGCGCTGAGCGTCGAGGATGGCGTGGCGACGCTCCGGCTGTCGCGGCCCGATGCGGGGAACGCAATCAACCTCGAAATGGCCGAAGCCTTGGCGGAGACCAGCGTGGAGGTTGCCGCGCTCGACGATATTCGCTGCGTATTATTGACGGGAAGCGGGCGTTTTTTCTGCGTCGGCGGGGATATCGGCGCATTTCGTGCTGCTGGAGATGCAGTGCCGCAATTGCTCGAGAAGATAACCGCATCCCTGCACGATGCCATCGCCCATCTTGCTCGCATGCCCAAACCCCTGGTCGTGGCGGTCAACGGCGCAGCCGCCGGCGCAGGCCTTAGCCTTGCGGCACTTGGTGACATCGTTATTTCGGCGCGCTCGGCGAGCTTCACCATGGCCTATACGGGCATCGGACTGACACCGGATGGCGGCGCAACCGCCATCCTCCCACGGCTGATCGGATTGCGGCGGACGCAGGAACTGGCGTATACCAACCGGCGGCTCGGCGCCGATGAGGCGGCGGTGATGGGCCTCGTCACCGAAGTCGTCGACGACATCGAACTCGAGGAAAAGGCCGCCGCGGTGGCTCAACGGCTTCGCAACGGCCCGGTATCGGCGTTCGCGAATATCCGCTCGCTCCTCATGTCGGGTCTGCCTCTTGAAGAGCAGATGGACCTCGAAGGGCGCACGATCTGCAACGCGGCGGGTTCGCCAGAAGGGCGCGAGGGCATTTCCGCCTTCCTCGATAAGCGCCGCCCCGTCTTCAGCTAATATGCCCTCGTTCCGTTTTCGCTCCTGAAAGGCCACTCATGCACATCCTCTTTGTCGTAGCGCACCCAGAGCCAAACAGCTTCACAGGCGCCCTTCTCGAGAAGGCAAAGGCGGTCGCCGCGGAAGCGGGCGCCAGCTTCGAAGTGTCGGACCTCTATGCCGAGAAGTTCGATCCGGTCCTGGGTCGCGGCGACTTTTCGACGGTCTGGAATCCGGACTACTTCAGTGTTCAGGACGAACAGGCAGCTGCTGAGCGATCGGATGCATTCTCCGATGATATCGGCCGCGAGCAGGCGCGCGTCGCAAAGGCGAACCTGATCGTCTTTCTCTTCCCACTCTGGTGGGGTGGTCCGCCCGCGGTCGTCAAAGGCTGGTTCGATCGCGTCATGTCCTACGGCTTCGGCTATATGGACGGCGCGCGCTACGAACGGGGGCTGTTCCGGGGGCGGCATGCCATGCTCTGCATTCCGACCGGCGGCACGGCCGACCGCTTCACTGACGCTGGCACATACGGCTCGATCGAACGGGTCCTGTGGCCTTTGAAGCATTGTGCGCTGGCCTATATCGGTTTGACGCAGCTCGACGACTTCATTGCCTATGCGACCCCGCGAGTCGATGCAGCCCAGCGCACCGCTTATCTGGAGGCCTGGGGAGCTCATCTTCGCGCTGGCGTTGACCGCGCGCGCCGCGAGGCTGCTCCGCAACCTCTGGTCCGTGGCCATGTCGGCGTCGCGCCGCTCGCCTTCGAACCGCATGTCGCCAGTGCCTGACGGATGGCAGCCCGTCCGTGAGCGGCCCACGGCGGCGCGCCGTCGGTCTCATCAATAGAATGCGGAAACAGTCGAAACCCGACGACGTACTCTTGGCGAGCGGCTAATCTCCGGCATTCATCCAGACACGACTCGTCGAATATTAGAGCAGATTCCGATCACTCTGGCTCATACCCTGCGGCGATAAAGTAGTTGGTGCATTCGTTCGGTGTGAAGCTTGGCAGCGCATCGCGGATGGCGTCCCAGAGCTCGGGGACGGTCCGAGCGGCGGCCTTTCTCAAGATTGATTTCAACTTCGAGAATGCGTTCTCGATTGGGTTGAAGTCCGGGCTGTAAGGCGGAAGGAAGAGCATCCTTGCACCGACGGCTTCGATGGCCTCGCTCGCTGCAGCAACCTTGTGGGCCGGCAGGTTGTCGAGGATCACGATGTCACCGGGCCGCAATGTCGGCGCGAGCACGTCGGGCCGATCCTGCTCGCTGGCGTGCGCCGTTTTTTTTCAAGGTCATCGAGTGACGGTCGAGAAAACGCCAGATCGTGCTCGGTGCGAACTGCGCTCCATGTTCCGCCCTCAGCATCTCGGCCAGCTCGACAAGGGTGATGTCGACCTGGCTCTCGATCGCCGTCAAAATCACGTCGCGATACGCTTCAATCCGCTGGGAGCGCTTGTCGCCACCTTGCGGCTTTGCCCTTGCCGTTCCGCTCTCCCGCCATTCACGGACCCAGCGCACGGCACTTGCGATCGCGACACCAAATCGATCGGCAGCTGCTCGCCGCGACAAACCTGCCTCAGCAGCCGCAATCACCCGCGACCGTAAATCCTCGGATATCGGTTTCACCATGCCTGCTGGCCTCCGTATCCAGCAAGCAGGCTGAATCAGATTTCCAGCGCCTTGGGAATCCCCCGCGATTCTATCCGGTCGGATAATGCTCTAGTAAAGGCTACGGTGATCGCGTTCGCAAACGCGGTGTTCATGCATCTCTCTGCGTCGCGCATCGCTGACGCCCCTCCTCGAATCCACGTCAATGCGCAAATTTCCGGATCGATTCATTTGACCGATATTCGACGAAATGGTCAAGGCTGATCATAAGCCATTGATATATGGTGACCCCTATGGCCACCGAATTATTGCGGCAAGGTATTGTTATTATCGTAGTATTTTCTTTTTTAACATTGTTCGTACCATCACAAATGCCAACTGCCCAATGAGATTGTGTGGACCTGATTGATGCTTCTCGGAACTGGTAAAGAGGGTTGGTAGCAACTGACGGTTGATTATTTGGGCATTCTACTGCGCCTTGATAAACCACAGGGGAAAAATCGAGGGATGCCCCACCGCCTCTTCTCCGCCATCGCTCTCGTTGCTACCCTTATTTTTTGGCCATAATTAATGGGTCTTGGAACGCCTCGGCACGAAATAAGCGGGGATTGCAGCCGAACCGTCCCCTGAAGCGGCGAGCGAAATGGCTCGTGTCGTTAAAGCCGGTCTGATAGGCGATTTCGGTGATCGACAAGGCGCGATACCGGGCGTCCCGCAGATAGCGCGCCGCGTACATCAGCCGAAATTCGATCAGTTCCCGGCCGAAGGTTGAGCCAGCGGCGGCGAACAACCCGTGCAGGTGACGTTTCGAGATGCCAATGTCCCGGGCAAGTTTACCAGGATCGAGATCAGGCTCATGGCTGCGCTCATGGAGGAGCGCCCGGATACGCCGCAGCATCGCGTGATGCTGTGATTTCAGCGCATCGCCCTGCGTTGCCGTCATCAGCCCGAGCAGCGCGCCGATCTGGTCTGCAAGTACCTCTCGCGGCAGCGCGATGTCACCCAGCCCAGCCTCGTCGATCGTGGAAAACATAGCGGCCAGCGGGCGACCCCAAGCCTGCCGGACTGCCGACGACAGGCCGGAAAAGCTCTCAAGGCTCGGCAACCACCGGCCGACCCAGTCGGCGCTCACATGCGCAGTCAGGGCAACGCTCTTTTCCGGACAGATGAATTCATAGGGTTCGGCATTGCGCAGCAGGGCGAAATCACTCTCTGCAATGAATTCTTCGCCGGTCCTGTAGCGCACATGCATGGTGCCCTGCTTCATGAAGACCAGTTCGTAGCTCGCGCTACCGCCGCGCGACACCATGGCTGGCGTGCGCCGGATATGCTGAGGCGTTGCGGTGATGAAGTTGAGTTCGAGCGCGCCGAGGCCGAATTGCCGCCACGAAGCGCAATAGGATTCCGGTTGTTCGCTGCCGACATCCATCTCGGTCATGTGCCGGGAGACAATGTCCGTCCAGCCCGACATCCTTGATTGCGCCTCGAACGCTTCCGTCGTCCAGCAGCGGTCAGGCGCAGTTTCCCTGACATTGCCCATTTGTCCGGCTCCTCTCTCTTGCGGACACTCAAGCCCTGACTTCCAACCGAAATTAGATGCTGCGGCCCGATATCGCAACAGCGGCCGCCATTTGCTCCGGAGCCCTGCACTCTCGGAACGAATTCCATGCACTGGCAGCCGCGCGGCGGAACGCCATGAGGACCAGATAGACCGTTGGCACCAAGCAGTCACGCTCAAGACCGTCGCTAGGGGAGAGACCAAGACATGTTGACCAGACGCCGGTTCGTGCAAGGGTCGGCTTTCGCGGCAGGGCTCGGCCTTGTCGGTCAGAATGCCCTTTGGGCTGCGACGGATATGGCAACCATGCCGCCGGGTCTTACAGGGACGGCCTTCCAGGAGGCGCTGCGCGCCATGCGCTCCGTTGTCGGCGCCCGCTATGTCTTTGCCGACGAGACAGGCCTCCTGGGCTATCACGATCATTTCGCCATGAAGCCGATCGAGGCGCACATGCCCTCGGCCGCGGTGGCGCCGCGTACGGTGGAAGAAATACAGGCGCTTCTCAAGATCGCGCGGGACCATAGCGTCCCGGTCTGGACGATCTCTACCGGCCGGAATTTCGGATATGGCGGGCCCGCGCCCCGGATGCCCGGCACTCTGGTGCTGGACCTCAAGCGGATGAACCGCATCATCGAGGTCAATGAGCGCCATGCCTATGCCGTGGTGGAGCCGGGCGTCTCCTACAGGGATCTTTATCGCCATCTCCAGATGACGGACTCGAAGCTGTGGATCGACTGCGCGGCGCCGGGCTGGGGTGGCGTCGTGGGCAATCTGCTCGATCGCGGCGTCGGGTACACGCCCATGGGCGAGCATTTCCTGCAACAGCAATGCGGCATGCAACTGGTGTTGTCGGATGGGACGGTCGTCGATACCGGCATGGGTGGCCAGCCCGGGCGGAGCGCCGAACATACCTATCGCTATGGGCACGGCCCCTGGTTGGACGGCCTCTTCACCCAGTCGAACTTCGGCGTGGTTACGAGGCTGGGCGTCCAGCTCATGCCCGAGCCGCCCGGCTATCGCCCCTACATGGTCACCTTCCCGGACGAGGCGGCCATCGAGCCGCTCACCGAGGCGATCCGCCCGCTCAAGCTCGCGCAGATCATTCCCAACGCGGCAACCAGCACCGAGTTGATCTGGGAAGCCGCAGTCGAGGTCCGCAAGGACCAGTATCATGACGGCGCCGGCCCCCTGCCGGACAGCGCCCGCAAGAAGCTCATGGCCGATCTCGGCATTGGTGCCTGGAACTTCTACGGGGCGCTTTACGGCCCTGAGGCGGTCATGGACGCGACATGGCCGGTCATTCAGGATGCGCTCGGTTCGATCAAAGGCGCGCGTTTTTATTCGGCTGACGACAAGAAGGGCAGCGCTGCCTTTGCCTACCGTGCCAAGTTGATGCGCGGCATTCCGAACATGACCGAGTTCGGCACGGTCGCCTGGATACCTAATGCCGCTCATGTTGGCTTCGGCCCGGTCGTTCCTGTCGATGGCAAGCTCGCGCTGCGGCAATATAATCGCGTGCGCGAACTCTCGACCCGCGCGGGTTTCGATTATTTCGGCGAGTTCGTCGTCGGCTGGCGCGACATGCATCATATCTTCATGCCGGCCTTTCGGCGCGACGATGAGGCAGAGAAAGAGCGCATGCTCGACCTGTTGGAGGCACTGATCGACGATGCCGCCGCCGACCATTTCGGCGTCTACCGGACGCATCTCGATCTCATGGACAAGGTCGCCTCCACCTTCTCATGGAATGACCATGCGCTGGGCCGCCTCAACGCCAGGCTCAAGGCAGGGCTTGATCCGGCGGGCATTCTCGCTCCCGGCAAGAGCGGCATCTGGCCCGAACGCTATCGGGAGGCAGGCAAGTGACGCGCGGTTTCATCCCCTGTGCAGCGCTGATCCTGCTCAGCCTCGCCGGCTTCAAGGCTGGCAAGGACGAAAAAGTCGCGATTGCCGATACCCGGCCGAAAACTGGCAAGGAGCTCTACGAGCACTGGTGCGCGGCCTGCCATGATGCCGGGCCAGGCCACCCCGGAACGCTGCGCATGGCGGGCGATTTCGGGGACAATCGATCCGTGCTGATCGGGCTGGAAGGCGTCGACAAGGATCTTGTCAAGTATGCCGTCCGCAACGGCTTCAACATGATGCCGCCGTTTCGACCCACCGAGATTTCCGATGAAGAACTCGAACTGCTGGCGGCGCATGTCGCGGGAGGCAAGCCATGAGCAATTTCTCGATCGACGCCATTGGCCGGATCGTCGGCGATGCGAACGTCGATGCGCCCGGATCGGATGCGCTGCGGCAGATCGTGACGCGCCATGGCAACATCGCGGGTGCACGCGCTAACATCGTGGCGCTCGCGCGCCCGGGCAATGGCGATGAGCTTGCCGCCCTCGTAAAACAGGCGCGGCAGGACGGGCTCGCCCTCTTGACCCTCTATAATGCTTCAAGTGTAGGGGCCTCGCTCGGCGGTGACGGTGACTGTCTGGTGCTAGATCTCTCGCGCATGAACCGCATATTGGAGGTTAATCTCGACTATGCCTTCGCGCGCGTCGAGGCCGGTGCGAGCTTCGCGGATCTCGCGAGTCATCTTGCCAAGCATGACCTGCCGCTGATGGTCGATGCCGAGCGCGACCCGAACGCCTCCATCGCGGGCAGCGTCTTCTCGAAGGGCATGGGCTTCACGCCTTATGCCGATCACGCTCTGGTTCAGTGTGGCGGCGAGTTCGTCCTGCCCGATGGCGCGCTGGTGCGCACGGGCATGGGCGCGATGCCGGAAAGCCGGACCTGGAACGTCTACAAGTTCGCGCTCGGACCGTTTTCGGACGGTCTGGCGATTCAGTCGGGCGGCATGATCCCCACGCAGATCGGCATCTGGCTGATGGGAAAGCCGCCGGCGATCCATCCCTTTGCCTTCGACCTGAAGGATGATGATGCGCTGGCGGCTGCGATCGAGTTTCTACGCCCGCTCAAGCTCTCCAACACGCTGGCGGGCACGATCGCGATCACGCACAACCCGTTCGACGCAGCGCGCGGGTCCATCGCGGCGGATCGTGGCGAGTGGCGGCTGTTCGGCGCTCATTATGGCCTCCCTGCCACAGTCGCGCTGATCGAGTCGATGGTCGATGGCGGCCTGGGCCAGATTGCGGGCTGCCGCAAGCTGGATCCCGCAGCGCTGGGCAATGATCCCGTCTGGCGCGAGCAGATTGCCCTGATGAGCGGCGCACCTGGTCCCGGCGCTCCCCACTTCGGATCGCGTAACGGCAGTGCTGCGGCACGGATGACCTTCGTCGCGCCTATTGAGGGTGAAGCGGCCATCTCCATGATGAAGACGGCCAGTGCCGCGCTCGATGTTCACAAGCTGCCGCTGCTTGTCGAATTGTCGCTATGTGGTCGCTCGCTTTTTCAGGCGTTATATCTGCCTTACGAGCCCGGCCCCGTAGCGGGCATCTCGACGGTGGCCGCCTGCGCATCGCAGCTCATTACGGACATGGGCAAAGCAGGGTTTGGCCTTGTCTCCGAAAGTCTCGAATTGAGCCGGCTCGCGGCTTCGACGCTCGGAAGCAGTCCGCTTGGGCAACTTCAGGCGCGGGTGCATGCAGCCATCAAATAAAAACAAAATTAGGCCGTGAACTCATAAGCGAATGACCGTGATTGGTGGCGCGGCCCCTCAGCGCCGGTAAATCTGCTCCAACCAATAATCGCTCATCCAATCGGCTTACCCGAGTAGTTCACCTTGTAGTCGCTCCTGTTCGAAAGTCCATGGGTCGTCGCTCAAGACGAGATCAAGCATCGCTTGTATGCGCCATTCCTCGCCGGGAAGGGCATAAAGAATATGATGACAGATCCCCCAAGCGGCATCTGACAAATGATCGCGTCGAAAGATACGTCGGGCTTCGACATGGCTGTCAAACAGGCGCAGATACGCCCGTCGCATTGCTCCCGGCTCAGGTGATAATCGGGTTCTTGGCTTTTGGACTGATCGCATTGCTGTATTTCGTTACCGAGGAACTGCTCGTTGAAGCGCACGAGCAGCCAGACAGCCCCTTGATCACCGCCATGTTCTTCGTGGGCTTCCTCGCTCTATTGATGATCGAAGAAAGCCTCGGCTGATCCGCCACGTTGTCGTGGCGAAGGGTTTCATTCATTGCCACCCGAATCGCCGAGGCATTCACGCGGGCGCGCTCGGAACACCAACTCAATTCGCGGCAGGTTTCGTCCACAGTGCCCGAGGCGCGTTCTTTTTTGCGGTGGGGCGATTTTATCGGCCTGCTACCTAGAGAGCTACCTAGCAGCAAAGGCTCCGCGGAAATCTCGAAGCGCGTGGCCATTAATATATTGATTTTACTAGATAATTTGGTGGACGCACCAGGGCTCGAACCTAGGACCCGCTGATTAAGAGACAGATCGCGATTTTGCGCATGGTTGATGGTACAGCCTCGGATTGAGGCGCCTCGTCCGAGACGATGCGGATGCGTCCAATCTTTTTGGGGGCAGAGCAGGGGGCACACTTGGCAAATTTTGTCTGGGTATGCGAGTATGTACAGGGTTCTACGAGCCATATTCGAATCCCACCCTCTCCGCCAAGTTTCCGTTCCCGACGGTTCGTATTTCGGATGCTCCGCCTAGCTCGCGCCAATGTCCCGGGCGACGCGGCGCAGGGCGGGCAGCAGGCGTGCGCGCAGATCGGCCATGGAAACGCGCGCGGCCTGCGTGCCGATGTTGAGCGCGGCGATAGTGACGCCCGAACGGTTGCGCACCGGAACCGCGATCGAGCGCAGCCCCGGCTCCAGTTCCTGATCGACGATGGCATATTCCTGTTCCGCGGCGTTGCGGAAAATCTCCAGCAGCGTGGCCGGATCGGTTTGGGTGCGGCCGGTCAATGGGGCGATCGCGGACGTGCGCAGATAGGCCTCCTGTTCCGCGCGGGGCAGGGCGGAGAGCAGGACGCGGCCCATCGAGGTGGCATAGAGCGGCAAACGGCTGCCCACGCGCAGCGAGATCGACATGATGCGGCTCGCTTCGGCGCGGGCGACGTAATAGACTTCGCCTTCCTCCAGCACGCCCAGCGAACAGGATTCGTGGATGTCGTCGCGCAACCGGTCGAGCAGGGGCTGCGCGCGCTGGGCCAGCGTGTTGGACGATAGATAGGCATAGCCCAGAGCCAGTGCCTTGGGGCGGAGCGTGTAGCGGCTTTCGTCGCGCGCGGCATAACCCAGGCTGACCAGCGTGTGCAGGCAGCGCCGGACCGCCGGGCGGCTCAGCCCGGTCAGGCGACTCGCCTGGGCGATGGTCATCGGTCGCTGTTCGTCAGCGAAGCAGCGCAGCACCGCCAGTCCACGCGCCAGCGACATCATGAAATCCGGATCGTTCTCCTGCGGCGTTTCCACGCGGCTGCTCCCGATTTGTAAACGATAATCGTACAATATACCGTTTATCGGTTGACTCAAGCCATCACTGGGCACGAAGTGCGGCCCATGCCGTGCCGGTGCACGCGCGCTGCGGGAGAATGGCGGTGATCGACAAGTCGGTGGCTTCGGTGCGCGCGGCAGTGGCCGATATCGGCGATGGCGCGTCGGTGATGATCGGCGGCTTCGGTACGGCCGGCATGCCGGACGAACTGATCGAAGCGCTGATCGATCGTGGCGTGGGCGACCTTACCATCATCAACAACAACGCCGGCAATGGCGAAACCGGGGTGGCCGCGCTGATCAAGGCCGGGCGGGTGCGCAAGATCATCTGTTCGTTCCCGCGTCAGTCGGACTCGCACCATTTCGACGCGCGTTACCGCGCCGGGGAAATCGAGCTGGAACTGGTGCCGCAAGGCAACCTTGCCGCGCGGATCCAGGCGGCCGGGGCGGGGCTGGGCGCGATCTTCACGCCCACCGGCTATGGCACGCTGCTGGCCGAAGGCAAGGAAACGCGCCGGATCGACGGGCGCGATTATGTGCTGGAATATCCGATCCACGCCGATTTCGCGCTGATCAAGGCGCGCCGGGCCGATCGCTGGGGCAACCTCGTCTATCGCAAGACCGCGCGCAACTTCGGCCCGATCATGGCGATGGCGGCGCGCACCGCGATCGTCCAGGCCGACGAGATGGTGCCGCTGGGATCGCTGGACCCGGAAACGGTGGTGACGCCGGGGATTTTCGTCCAGCGCGTCGTCGCGCTTGGGGCCTCTGTCGCGCGCGCGGCTTGAACGGAAGGAAGCAAGCATGAAGCGTCTCGACCGCGATGCGATGGCCGCACGGGTGGCCCGCGACATTCCCGAAGGGGCCTACGTCAATCTTGGTATCGGCCTGCCGACCCGCGTGGCCGATTTCCTGCCGGTCGATCGGGAGGTGATCCTCCAGAGCGAGAACGGGTTGCTTGGCATGGGGCCGGCGCCCGCGGCCGGGGACGAGGACCCGGAACTGATCAACGCGGGCAAGCAGCCGGTCACGCTGCTGGCGGGCGGCGCGTTCTTCCACCATGCCGACAGCTTCGCGATGATGCGCGGCGGACATATCGACATCTGCGTGCTGGGCGCGTTCCAGGTCTCGGTGCATGGCGATCTCGCCAACTGGCACACCGGCGCGCCGGGAGCGATTCCGGCGGTGGGCGGGGCGATGGATCTCGCCATCGGCGCCAAGCGCACGTTCGTGATGATGGACCTGCTGACGCGCGAGGGGCAGAGCAAGCTGGTCGAGGCGTGCAGCTATCCGCTCACCGGCCTCGCCTGCGTATCGCGCATCTATACCGACCATGCCGTGTTCGATGTGGGGCCGGAAGGGGCCTCGGTCGTGGAGATGATCGACGGGCTCACGCTCGATGCCTTGCAGGGGCTGACCGGCGTGCCGCTGCGCATGGATGCCTAGCGCGCCCGTCTCCGGAACCAGAACGTCCACACCGCCAGACTGCCCAGCAGCGCCAGGCCGAGCCCCACGAGGGTCATAACCAGCCGGTAGGCAAGGCCGCCGACCTTGGCGGCGTGGAGCGGATACACCTGGTTGAACATCCGTGCGCCGGCGGGCAGGTCCAGCGCATCGCGCGAGCCCAGCATACGGCCCGTCGCGGCGTCGAACCATATCATTGACCGGCCGTTGGGCAGCCATTCGTCCGCCCGTTTCATGCGGATCGCGATGGGATCGCCGGGCTTGCGAGGCAGGGAAAGGATGCGCAGGCGCGCGTCGGGGAACCGCGCTTGCGCCTGTTCGATCATTGCGCGCCAGTCCGGCCGCGCGGCGAGAGGGCCGCTGGCGAGTTTGGGCGGCTTCAGGGAAGCCTCGATCGCGGAGGGCGGGGAGAAGGGCCAGAGCACCAGTCCGGCGACGGGCCGGAACACCATCATCGTTCCCGTCAGCGTCACCAGCAGCAGCAATGGCGCGATCACGATGCCCAGATCGCGGTGATGCCACAGGATGGCGGGGCGCGACAGGCGCGAAGGCAATAGCCGCCAGCGGAACGTCCGGCGTGTTCGCCACCACAGGATCGTGCCGGAGACGACGAAGAATACACCGGCCAGCCCCGCGATGCCGATCACGGTTTCCCCGGCGTCCCCGGAGAACAGGTGGTGGTGCAGGTCGAACAGCCAGAGTTCGGGCCGCTGCCACTGGCTGTCCCAGCGGGTAACGATGTGCCCCGCTTGATCGGCATAGGCGCCGGCATCGCCGGGGCCGCGCAACTGTATCAACCCGAACCGTTCGCTGGCGTAGATCAGCGCTTCTCCGCCGCGCGGGGCGGGCAGCAGACGCCCGGTTGCCAGCGCGATCCGGGCCGGATCGCTCACCAGCGCGTCACTGGCATGCGGCAGGGCGATCCAGTCCTCCTTGTGGACCAGGATCGCGCCCGACAGGCCCAGCAAGGCCAGCACCAGGCCGAGCAGGCCACCGGTCCAGCGGTGGAGCAGATCGAGCCACTTCATCGGATCAGAACCGGTAGTCCCAGCCCAGCGTGAAGGCACGGCCGCGTCCCGCGAAATAAAAGAAGTTGTCGGTCGGGCGCGTGGTATCGCTGGCGTAGTCGATATACTGCTTGTCGAACAGGTTCTGCACGCTCAGCGTCCATCCGCCGATCGCGGTCTGATAGCGCAGGCTGGCGTCGGTCAGGGTGTAGCCGCCGAAATCGTTGCGGGGATCGCGCGCAAGGCCCTTGAAGGTGCGGGCGAAATAGACCTGGGTCTGCACCCGCGCGCTGATCGGGCCGCGCACGTAGCTGGCGGCCAGGTTCAGGCGATCGGGCGAGATGTTGGCGCCATCCAGATCGCTGTCGACCCTGCCGTCGTTGTTGGTGTCCGACCGGCCGATCAGGTGCGCGTAACCCAGCGACAGCTTCAGTCCGTCGATCGGCATCTGCACGCCGAGATTCAGCTCCAGCCCGTGGATCTCGACGCGCTGGCGCTGCACGTCGAAGATCCCGTCCGGCCGCTGGACGAGAAGCTGCCCCTCCTTGCTGGTCGACCAGAAGTAGGTGACGCTGCCATCCAACGGGCCGCGCTTTACCTCGATCCCGATCTCCCGGTTGTTGGACACGATCGGCCTGATGTTGAGATAGGTGTCGATCGCGATCCCCGGCTTGTTGATGGCGCGGGTAACCCGGCCGACATCGGGGACGGTGAAGCCTTCGGCATAACTCGCATAGGCGCGGATGCCGGGCCAGGGTTCGATGATCACGCCGCCGTTGAGCAAGGCATCGGAAAAGCGCGGGCTGCCTCCTTTCACGAACGTGCGGTTGGAGGTGGCGAGCGTGGTGAAATCGTCGATGGTGATCCGCACATCCTCGTAGCGGACGCCCCCCGCAAACCGCAGCTTGCCATCCAGCAGCTTCAGGTTGAGCTGGCCGAACGGTGCGAAGCTGCGGAAATCGGTGGGCGGCACCCACACGCGGTTGGTGGCGATCAGGCGCTGTTCGGTCTTGTCCCACAGGGCATCGAAACCGACGATCGCGGTCAACGCCTCGAAGCCGGGCACCGACCGTTCATAGCTGATCTTGCCACCGATCTTGCGCGACCGGTTCTGCGATTGGTCGAACAGGGTGCCGACCGGCGCGATCAGCACGTCCTGGAAGGTTGCCTGCGGCGTGGGCTCTCCGCCGAAGGTGTCGCGGCTGCGGTTGAAGAACACCTGGCTGACGAAGTTGCCGCCCCACAACGCCGTGTCGGTGATCGACAGCGCCACGCTTTCCGTGCGGTTAGTGGCAGGCTTGCCGGGGGGCGTGCCGGGCGTGGCGCTGGTCGGCAGGCCGGTGGCGCGGTTGCCCTGCACGGCCACGTAGTCGCCATCGCCCTTCAGTTCGTAGCGGCTGGCGATCAGGTCGATCCGCCCGGTCGAGGACAAGGCGTAGCCGAACCGCCCGAACAGCGAGAGCGTGCGCGAATCCTGCGTTTCGCCTTGCGTCAGGTTGATGCCGGTGCGGCGTCCCTTTCCGTCATAGAACACGCCGCGCTTGTCGTAGGCGGCGCCCACCGTCGCGTCGAAGCGCCCCGCCTTGTATTGCAGCAACCCCGCGACCTTGCCGCCGAAGCCATCGCTTTCGAAGCCATCGCCGCTGGTTCCCTGCACCAGCACCCGGCCGCCCAGCCCATCGGTCTGGGGGGCGCCGACGGTGACCTGGTTGACGATGCCGCCGGTGCCGCCGATGCCCTGCAGCGCGTTCGAGCCGTAGATTACTTCCACCCGGTCGACGAAGAAGCCGTCGATGGTGAAGCCGTCGCGGCTGCCGTCGCGCAGCGGCGTGGATTGGGGAATGCCGTTGATGGCATAGAGCGGCGAGCGTCCGCGCAGCGTTTCGCCCGCCCCGGAGAGCTTCTGGCGCGTGGGCGAGAACGACGGGATCAGCGTGGCGACAGCATCGGTGACCGAACCGGATATGGCTATCTGCTGTTCCAGAGAAGCCTTGTCGATCACCTCCACGGTGAGGGGCAGGGCATTGGGCGGAAGGATCGTGCGCGCGGCCGTAACGACGATCTGGGTGTCGTCGGGTTCACCACCGGTTTCCGCGAACGCCGTTTGCGGCAGCGATAGCGTCCCTCCTGCCAAAGCGAGAGCGGAAACTGTGAAACCTGCCTTGGCCCTGATCGACACCGTACTTGTCCCCCGTTTGGCTCGCGATGATCGAGGGGCGCGTTATCAATCTCGACTAAGTAATGCAACTCATTCGCATTAAAAAGAATAGACGCCCACGACACATCGCCGCCGCGGATGAGGCGGCCGTAATGGCGGAGGTGGTGAAGGGGCGGGGGCTGGTCTGTGTGCTAGGTCGTAAACTCATAATCAGCAGGCTCGAGGTTTGAAGAAAATGGCCCGGCGCAAGGAGGAGGGGCGCAGGAATATGTCGATATTTCAAGTCCCTCCGACGCCGCGCTGGGCCATTTTGGTCAAATCCCGGCGGGACGTCCAAATGGCTTCCATCTCGAACCGAAAGGCGCTTGCAAAGGCAACCAGCCTTCGCGGCGCGCATTTCGGCCCGATATGTTCGCCATTTGGACGCCTCGATCCTGCTGATTATGAGTTTACGACCTGATGCCACGATCGGCCGCGCCGGAGTTCAGCCGGTCCGTTCGCACCAGACTTCGGATAGCAGCGAGAGCATTGCCGCCCAGCTCTGCCTGTCCGCGCTGGCATCATAGCCGATGGCCGGGATTCCACGCGCGTCACTGTCCGGATCGGTGAAGCCGTGCTTGGCGTGGGCGTAGGCATGAAAGTGCCAGTCGGCATGGGCGCCGTCCATTTCCTCCCAGAACGCCAAAACCTGCGGTCGCGGCACCAGCGGGTCCTTGTCGCCGTGGCAGATCAGGATGCGGGGGCGGATCGTGTCACCAGGTTGAGCCGGGCGCCCGGTCGCCAGGATGCCGTGGAAACTGACGACGACGTCCAGGTCTGCCCCGTCGCGCGCCAGTTCGAGCACGGCCTGCCCGCCCATGCAGAAACCGATCGCGCCGACCGGCAGATCGGCGGCCGCCTCGTGCGCGCGCAGCGTGGCCACCGCCGCGGCGATGCGGTCGCGATAATGCCGCACATCGGCGCGCAAGGTTTCCGCCAGGGCGTGCGAAGCGGCGAAGTCAGCCACGGGCTGGCCGTAGAAGTCCGCGATCAGCGCCACGTAGCCAGCATCCGCCAGCATCTGCGCGCGCCGCTCCATCGGTGCGTTCACGTTCATGATCGTGGGAAAGAGCACGATCGCTCCGCGCGCCGGCCCCGCCGGCCGGGCAAGCCAGCCGGTGAGCACGGTATCATCGTGATGGTAGCGGACTTCCTCCAGCGCCATCGTCTTACTCCGGCAGGAAATCGGGAACGGAAAGATAGCGTTCGCCGGTATCGTAGTTGAAGCCCAGCACGCGGCTGCCGGCGGGAAGGTCCGGCAGTTTCTGCGCGATGGCGGCAAGCGTCGCGCCCGAGCTGATACCCACGAGCAGGCCTTCGACGCTGGCCGAACGGCGCGCCCATTCCTTGGCGTCGCCGGCATCGACCTGGATCGCGCCGTCAATCGACTGGGTGTGGAGGTTGCCGGGGATGAAGCCCGCGCCGATCCCCTGGATCGGATGAGGCGCCGGTTGCCCGCCCGAAATCACCGGCGAGAGCGCCGGCTCGACGGCATAAGCCTTCAGCGCGGGCCAGGTCTTCTTCAGTTCCTCGGCCGAACCCGTCAGGTGGCCGCCGGTGCCCACGCCGGTGATAAGCACGTCGATCGGCGTATCCGCGAAGTCCTTCAGGATTTCCTGCGCGGTGGTGCGGGCGTGGACGGCGACGTTGGCCGGATTTTCGAACTGCTGCGGAATCCATGCGCCCGGCGTTTCGGCAAGCAGCTGGTTCGCGCGTTCGATCGCGCCCTTCATGCCCTTTTCGCGCGGAGTCAGGTCGAATGTCGCGCCATAGGCGAGCATCAGCCGCCGGCGTTCGATCGACATCGATTCGGGCATGACGAGCACGAGCTTGTAGCCTTTTACCGCCGCGACTAGCGCCAGGCCGATACCGGTGTTGCCCGATGTCGGCTCGATGATCGTCCCGCCCGGCTTCAGTTCGCCGCGCTGCTCCGCATCCTCGATCATGGCCAGCGCGATGCGGTCCTTGATCGATCCGCCCGGATTGGTGCGCTCGGCCTTGACCCATACCTCGTGGTCCGGGAACAGGCGCGAAAGGCGAATGTGCGGCGTATTGCCGATGGTGGCGAGAACGCTGTCGGCTTTCATGGTTCAGGTTCCTTCCTTGACATGGTCCGCCTCGGCCTGTGCCGTCGGAGGGGGAGTTTCATATCTACGATACTGTGGCGCAAAGGTCCGCGCGTTTTTGAGTTCCGGGAACAGCACGGCCCACAGCGCGGTGATCGCGATCGCGCCCGCGCCGCCGAACACCACCGCGCCGGTGGCCCCGAGCAGCGCGGCGGCAATGCCCGACTGCATCTCGCCCAGTTCATTGGACGCGGAGATCGCCAGCCCCGATATGGCCGAAACACGGCCGCGCACTTCATCCGGGGTGTTGAGCTGGACCAGCGTGTTGCGGATGAACACCGAGATCATGTCGCCCATGCCAAGGCAGGCGAGCAGCGCCAGCGAGAGGTGGAAGTTGCGCGACAGGCCGAACGCGGCGGTAGCCAGGCCATAGGCGACGACGCCCCATAGCATCTTCACGCCCACGTTGTGCCGAATCGGGTATTTCGACAGCAGGATCGCGACGGCGGCGGCGCCGAAGGCCGGCGCGGCGCGCATCAGGCCCAGCCCGTCCGCGCCAACCGGATGGCCGTCCACGAACAGGATGTCGCGGGCGAACACTGGAAGCAGCGCGGTCGCGCCGCCCAGCAGGACCGCGAACAGATCAAGCGTCACACAGCCAAGCAGGAACCGCTCGTTCCACACATAGGTCAGTCCCTCCAGAATCTGGCGCAGCGGGTGCCGGTCGCGATTGCCCGGCGGCGGGGGCAGCGGGCGGATGCGGAAAAGCGAGAACGCGCCGATCAGCAGCAGGGCAACGGAGGTCCAGTACGGCGCGGTTGGCGCCAGCGAGAACAGGATGCCGCCCAGCGCGGGGCCGGTGACGGATCCGATCTGCATGGCCAGCGCGTTGATCGCGATTGCCTTGGGCATGAGGTCGGCCGGAACGATGTTCGGCGCGATCGATGCCATCGCCGGGGCGATGAACACGCGCGCGGTGCCATGCAGCGCGCCCAGCGTGAACAGCAGGGGTAGCGAAAGGAGGTCCAATTGCGTCGTCAGCGCGAGCGAACCAGCGACCAGCAGGTCGATCAGGCTGGCCAGCGCGGCCACGTTGCGCCGATCGAACCGGTCCGCCAGAACACCCGCGACAGGCGTCAGCAGAAACACCGGCAGGAACTGGACGAGGCCGAGAATGCCAAGCTGAAACGCGGCATGGCCGATGCTCATGCCGTATTGCGCGCGCGCCACGTCATAGAGCTGATAGCCCAGCACCACGACCATGCCGGACGTCGCGATGACCGAACACAGGCGCGCCAGCCAGAAGCGCCTGTAATCCGGAATGGCGATCGGCGAACGGGGAGTCTTGGGAGAGGAAGTCACGCGGCTGGAATGGCAGCGAGACTTCCTCTTGCCAAGCAAGCAAATCTCGTAAGCGGTCAAATTCTCAATGACACGGTCACGCGTACGTCGCGCCCCGCGATCGGCACGAAATCGCGCGTTTCCGAGGTCGCCAGCCGGCCTTCCACGTTGAGCAGGTTGTCGCCCGACAGGATCAGCGAAAGCGCGCCATCCTTGCCCATCGGCCGCCAGGTGGCGCTGGCGTTAACGAGCGTGAAGGCGGATGTCGGGTTTTCGTTGGCGGCTACGCGGCTTTGCGCGGCGTTGTGGATCACCTCGCCACGCAGGCTGAACCGGTCGCTGTTGTATTCCGCGCCGCCGCGCACGCGCAGCGGCGGGATGCGCGGGGCAGGGCCGATGCCGGTCAGCTGCGCGTGGACGTAGTCGACGCCGCCGTCGAGCGAAACCGAACGGTCGCCCCAGTCCAGCGCCTTGACCGAGCCTTCGGCTTCCACGCCACGGAACTTCGCGTCACCCTGGATGAACTGATAGACGGGAAAGCCTTCCACATCGGCCCCGGTGGGAACAGGGGCGATGAAGTCCTTGAAATCGGTGGCATAGGCCGTGACCGCACCCGCAAAGCGATCGGCATGGTAGCGCACGCCCGCCTCCACGGTATTGCTGCGTTCCTTGCGAAAGGCCGGATTGCCGCTTTCGTAGGACTGCGTGGCATCATGGATGCCGTCGATGAACAGTTCCTCGGCGCTTGGCGCGCGTTCGCCATGGCTGCCGGACAAGCTGATGGTAAGGCTTTCCACGGGATGCCAGGCCAGCCCCAGCCCTGCGGCAAGCTGGTTGAAATCGCGTGTGATCCCATTCGGGCGCGCCTTGACCGAGGTGTGTTCGTAGCGGCCGCTGGCCTCGAGGTCGAAGGTGCCCACCGAAAGCTGCTGCCGCGTGAACACGGCAAAGCGGTCGGTCAGGTTGTCCGGGATCAGGCGTTCGTCGCCCACCACGCGCAAGTCGCGGCTGCCATACTGGATGCCGGTTTCGCCCCGCCAGCCGCCATGCCGCGCCTGCACCAGTTCCAGACGCGTCTCGATGCTCTTGTTGAAGAAGCGCGTTCCCGCCACGCCACCTTCGATCTCGGCATGGGTATAATCGCCATAGGCTCCCCGGAATTCGAGCTTGTCGAAGAATCCATTGAGATTGAGGCTGCCGCGTATGTCGTAGCGGGTCTGGCGCAGCGAGATCGACACCGGATCGCCGCTGCCCGCTTCGGGGCGGGGCGGGATGCCATAATCGCTGGTCAGGCGCGAGACGGAGATGCCCAGGCTGCCCCCGGCGTCGATGAACGCAACGCCGGCGCCCAGCGTGGAACCCCGCGCGAAGCTGTTCGCCAGCCGTCCGCGCGCATTCGCCTGCTGGGTCAGCGAAGCTGCGCCTTCGGTATCGCCATCGCTTGCCAGTTCCGCCGCCGAGGCCAGCGTGTCGGCGCGCAACTGCGGCGAAAGCACGTTGCCGCCGATGCGCAGGTTATCGGCGTGGTTGTACGAGGCGTCCAGATGCGCGACGAAGCGCGGCGCCAGGGCAACGTCCATCGCTCCGCCGACGTTGACCGAGTTTGCCGCGGTGCCGTAGCTCCCCTGCGCGGTCAGTTCGACGGGCTTGTCGGGCACGCGGCGTGGAATGCGCTTGTCGATCGCGTTGACCGCCCCGCCGGCCGGATCGGCGGCATAGAGCAGCACTTCCGGCCCGTGGAGCACATCGATCCGGTCGATGTTGAGCGTATCCAGCGCGACGCCGTGGTCGGCCGAGACGGACGACGCATCGAGCGAGCCCAGGCCATCGGTCAGCACCTGCACGCGCGGACCGTCGAACCCGCGCAGCACCGGGCGCGATGCGCCGGGCGCGAAACCGCTGGTGGAAACGCCGGGCAACCGGGCGAGCATCGCGCCGATCTGCGGCTGCGTATTGCGGGCGAGGTCTTCGCCG
Organism: Novosphingobium sp. LASN5T; assembly: GCF_003856955.1. Lineage (NCBI taxonomy): Bacteria > Pseudomonadati > Pseudomonadota > Alphaproteobacteria > Sphingomonadales > Sphingomonadaceae > Novosphingobium > Novosphingobium sp. LASN5T. The sequence continues at coordinate 455,003 of NZ_RQSI01000001.1, read as the reverse complement.
GTCAGCACGACCGGCGCAACGATCACGTCCCGATCACCGGAGATCAGGCGGCCTGTCACCACGATCGGCGCGTGGCCGGCGTCGTCGGGCGTGCCGGTGGGGTGGGCGCTGTCCACGTGCCCGTCCGTGCCATCGGCCGGAGGGGCGGGGGGCGTCTGTGCAAGCGGAGCGGCAAGGGCCGGCGATGCGGCAAGAAGAAGCGCGAGGGCGGAGGAGGACAGGAATTGACGTTGCAAGGAATCACCCCGGGGTTTGAACTCTGGGCGTTCGTAATGAAATGATATAATATATCAACCCTGAATCGACGAACGTGGCAACAAGGGCGGTTGTCCGCCTTGAGCCGGAATCAGCCCGGAATCAGCCTTTGCCGCGCAGACGCGGGTTGGGCTGCAGGCTCTTGATCATTTTCAGGAAATCTTCGGGCCGGATGATGCGTTCGAACTGGAATCCGGTGCGATCATCCTTGATCCACACGATAAAGGCTTCGATGCGGCCGATCTGCGGGAGCCGCACGGTCACGCGTTCACCCCGGCCAAGATCCGTGACTCCCTGAGCCATGAACCCGTTGGACGAGATGTTGACGATGTGCAGCATCACATCGCCCATGCGACGATGCTCACCGATGACCGGCAGATTTACCGGCTGTCGCGTGGCACGGCGCAGGTCGGTGACTGAAAGCTGGGCTCCGCCAGGCATCGTTCCTCCTCGTCGTGGGAAAGTGGAGCCGATGCTGTAGCTGCGAAATGCCAAATATTCCCTAAACCTGCTTCGGACTTTTTCCGCCTGCTTCAAAAGTTTGCGGTAAAGGGATCAGGCCGGGCGGATGATGCCGTGCTTCTTCTTTCCCGCGGAAATCCGCCGTTCCTGGCCCGCCAGCACGATCTGGAAGCCTTCGTCGGATACGGATTCGCCGTCAATCCGGGCGCCACCGCCGGCGATAAGGCGTTTTGCCTCGCCACGGCTCACCGCAAAACCGATACCGACCAGCGCATCGATCAGGCTGATCGCGTCATCGGCGCAGGCGAGCGTGGGCAGGTCCTGACCGATCCCACCGCCCGCGAACGTGGCGGCAGCCGTGGCTTCGGCGGCGCGGGCCGCTTCCTCGCCACGGACCAGCCGGGTGATCTCGTTGGCGAGGACCACCTTGGCGGCGTTGATCTCGCTGCCTTCCAGCGCTTCGAGCCGGGCGATCTCGTCAAGCGGCAGGTCGGTGAACAGGCGCAGGAACCGGCCGACATCGCGGTCATCGCTGTTGCGCCAGTATTGCCAGAAGTCCCACGCGGGCAACGCGTCCTCGTTCAGCCACACGGCCCCCGCCGCCGTCTTGCCCATCTTGGAACCGTCGGCCGTGGTCAGCAGTGGCGTGGTGACGCCGAAAACTTCCACCCCGTCCATGCGGCGGGTCAGTTCGATGCCGTTGACGATGTTGCCCCACTGGTCCGATCCCCCCATCTGCAACCGGCAGGCATGCCGCTGCGACAGTTCGCGGAAATCGTAGGCCTGAAGGATCATGTAGTTGAATTCGAGGAACGACAGCGATTGTTCGCGGTCCAGCCGCTGCTTCACCGAATCGAAGCTCAGCATCCGGTTGACCGAGAAATGCTGGCCCACCTCGCGCAGGAAGGGAATGTATTCCAGCTTGTCGAGCCAGTCCGCGTTGTCGACCATGATCGCGTCGCTCGGCCCGTCGCCGAAGGTCAGGAAGCGTTCGAACACGGTCTTGATCGAGGCGACGTTCGCCGCGATCGTGTCCGTCGTCAGCAGCTTGCGCGCTTCGTCCTTGAAGCTGGGATCACCGATCTTGCCGGTGCCGCCGCCCATCAGCACGATCGGCTTGTGCCCGGCCTGCTGCAAGCGGCGGAGCAACATGATCTGGACCATGCTGCCCACATGCAGCGATGGCGCGGTGGGATCGAAGCCGATATAGCCCGGGATGACCTGCTTCTGCGCCAGCGCATCGAGCGCGGCGGCATCGGTAAGCTGGTGGATGTAGCCACGCTCGTCGAGCAGGCGGAGCAGGGTGGACTTGTATGCGGTCATGGTGGCCTCTTGTCAGGAGCGCGCGCCTAGCACGGAGAAATGCGCTTGGGAACGTTCGAGCTTGTGCCGCACCCCGATCACCCGCCGCTGGCGGTCAGCCGGATCGAGGCGCGGATCATCGGGCATGACGCGAACTGGTTGCAGGTGCGCTGGCGGATCGACGGCAGCGAGCGAGTGATCGTGCCGTCGTTCGCGGGCAAGGGGCGGGCAGACGGCTTGTGGCAGGCTACCTGCTTTGAGGTGTTCCTCCGCACCCCGGGCGAGGCCTCCTATGTCGAGCTGAACCTGTCGCCGTCCGAACGGTGGGCGGCCTATGACCTTTCCGACTATCGCAGCGGCATGGTTGCCCGGCCCATGCCGCGCGATCCCTCCTGCACCCTGCGCTTGGGCGGACGCATGATGATCTTCGATGCCGCGATTCCGGTGGCGGGCCTGCCACCGTGCCCCTGGCAGGCCGCGCTTACCGCCGTGATCGTCGAGGACGGGGGGCGGACCTCCTATTGGGCACTGGCGCATGCCCCCGGCAAGGCGGACTTTCACCATCCCGCTTGCTTCGCGCTGTCGGTTGCGGCACCGGGGGCCGCATGAAATTTGGTATCGATCGCCTCCTCGCCGACCCCGACCTGCGCGCACCGCTGGAAGGAAAGCGCGTCGCCCTTGTCGCGCATCCTGCATCCCTGACCGAGAATCTCGAGCATTCGCTGGACGCCCTGATGGCCTGCCCCGGCATCCGGCTGACGTCCGCCTTCGGCCCGCAGCACGGCCTGAAGGGGGACAAGCAGGACAACATGGTGGAGACCGAGGACTTTCTCGATCCCAACTGCGGCATTCCCGTGTTCAGCCTCTATGGCGAGGTCCGCCGGCCGACGCCGGAGATGATGGACAGCGCCGACGTGTTCCTGTTCGATCTGCAGGATCTGGGGTGCCGGATCTACACCTTCGTCACCACGCTGCTTTACATGCTGGGCGCGGCGGCGAAGCAGGGCAAGGAAGTGTGGGTGCTGGACCGGCCCAATCCCGTGGGGCGCCCGGTTGAAGGAACGGTGCTGCAGCCCGGATGGGAAAGCTTCGTCGGCGCCGGGGCCATGCCGATGCGGCACGGGCTGACGCTGGGCGAGATGGGGCGCTGGTTCATCGACGAGTTCCGGCTGGATGTCGAATACCGCGTGATCAAGATGGAAGGCTGGCAGCACGAGGCGGCGCCCGGCTTTGGCTGGCCGGACAGCCGCGTGTGGGTGAACCCCAGCCCGAATGCGCCCAATCTCAACATGGCGCGCGCCTATGCCGGCACGGTGATGCTCGAAGGCACCACGCTGTCGGAAGGGCGCGGCACGACCCGCCCGCTCGAAGTGCTGTTCGGCGCGCCCGATCTCAACGCCCGCGCGGTACTGTCGGAAATGGAGCGGCTGGCGCCCGAATGGCTGGAAGGCTGCGCCCTGCGCGAATGCTGGTTCGAGCCGACGTTCCACAAGCACGAAAAGACGTTGTGCAATGGCTTGATGATCCACGCCGAAAGAGGCTTCTATCATCACTATCGCTTCCGCCCCTGGCGGTTGCAGGCGTTGGCGTTCAAGGCCATCCGCCGGCTACAGCCGGAATACCCGCTCTGGCGCGAATTTCCGTACGAGTACGTCTATGACAAGCTGGCGATCGACGTGATCAACGGCGGGCCTTCGCTGCGCGAATGGGTGGACGATCCCCGCTCGCGCCCGGGTGACCTCGATGATCTGGCATCGCCCGACGAAACCCGGTGGATCGAGGAACGCCGCCACTACTTCCTTTATTGATGGCGACTGGCCCTAAGCGCCGCGCTTAGGGTCCCGCCTCAATGCTTTTTGCGCGTCAGTTCGCGCATCGCGTCGTCCAGCCCCTCCAGTGTCAGCGCATACATCGAGCCGCCCACCAGGTCGCGCAGCATCTTGGTGGATTGCGAATAGTTCCACTGCTTTTCGGGCACGGGGTTCAGCCACACCGTTGCCGGATAGGTCTGCGCCATGCGGTGCATCCACACCGCGCCCGCTTCCTCGTTGAAATGCTCGACCGAACCGCCGGGATGGCTGATCTCGTAGGGGCTCATCGCCGCGTCGCCGACGAAGATCACCTTGTAGTCGTGGCCGTACTTGTGGAGGATGTCCCAGGTCTGCGTCCGTTCCGACCACCGGCGCTTGTTGTCCTTCCACACCCCTTCGTACAGGCAGTTGTGGAAATAGAAGAACTCCATGTTCTTGAACTCGGCGGTGGCCGCGCTGAACAGTTCCTCCACCAGCTTGATGAACGGGTCCATCGATCCGCCCACGTCCAGGAACAGCAGCAACTTCACGGCATTGCGCTTTTCCGGGCGCATGCGGATGTCGAGCCAGCCCTGCTTGGCGGTGCCTTCGATCGTGCCCTCGAGGTCCAGTTCGTCGGCATTGCCCTCGCGCGCGAAGCGGCGCAGGCGGCGCAGCGCCACCTTGATGTTGCGCGTGCCCAGTTCCCGGGTGCTGTCCAGGTTCTGGAACTCGCGTTTTTCCCAGACCTTCAGCGCTCGCTTGTGCTTGGATTCGCCGCCGATGCGCACGCCTTCGGGGTTGTATCCCGAATTGCCGAAGGGGCTGGTGCCGCCGGTGCCGATCCACTTGTTGCCGCCCTGGTGGCGTTTCTCCTGTTCCTCCAGCCGCTTCTTCAGCGTGTCCATGATATCTTCCCACGAACCGAGGGATTTGATCTTCTCCATCTCCTCGGGCGAGAGGAACTTCTCGGCCACGGCCTTCAGCCAGTCTTCGGGAATGTCGACCGGGCGCTGGCCATAATCGGTCAGCAGCCCCTTGAAGACCTTGTTGAAGACCTGGTCGAACCGGTCGAGCAGACCCTCATCCTTCACGAACGTGGCGCGCGAAAGGTAGTAGAACGCTTCGGGCGTCTGCTCGATCACGTCCTTTTCCAGCGCTTCCAGCAGCACGAGGTGCTCCTTGAAGCTGGCCGGAATCCCGGCCGCGCGCAGTTCGTCGACAAAGTTGAAGAACATGGTGTCAGGCCCTCTCTTGCGGGCGATGAAGCGCCGCGACCAGTACGAAGGAAATATACATGAGCAGAAGCCAGGCGCCCAGCTTGGACGGCCCCACCATCGCCCAGCCGTCGGTCTGGCTTGGATAGATCCACGCGCGCGAAAACGTGGCAATGTTTTCGGCGAACCAGATGAATGCCGCCACCAGAAACCAGCCGAGCAGCAGCGGCATCCAGCGATCCGCACGCCACACGCGGAACCAGATGCGCGTGCGCAGGAACAGCAGCGCCATCGCCGCGAAGAGCGCGGGACGGATATCGGGCAACCAGTGGTGGGTGAAAAAGTTCACATAGATCGCGACAGCAAGCAGCATGGATGCCCAGCGCGCCGGGTAGCGATCGAAGCGGAAATCGAAGATCCGCCAGACGCGCGCGATATAGCTGCCCACGGCGGCATACATGAAGCCGGAAAACAGCGGCACGCCGCCGATGCGCAGCAGGTTAGGTTCCGGATATTGCCACGATCCCACCGCCGTCTTGAACAGTTCCATCACCGTGCCGACGATGTGGAAGGCCAGAATCACCTTGGCCTCGTCCAGCGTTTCCAGCCGGAACGCCAGCATCCCGGCCTGAATCGCCACAGCGCCCAGCGTGAGCGCATCGTACCGGGCGATCGCGGCGTGCGCCGGCCAGAACAGGTGCGTCAGGAACAGCATCGCCAGCATCAGCCCGCCGAACAGGCAGGCCCACCCCTGCTTGAAGCCGAACAGCAGGAACTCGAACGTCCAGGCGGGAAGGCCCGGGCGCGGCTCCACGGCTTCCAGCCGCGCGCGAATGGCGGCGAACCGCGTGTGCGGCACGTCCTCGTGGTGCGGAGGAGAGGGGTGGGGGGCGTGCAAGGCCGTCAGGCCGCCGGCGGCGGTGGCGGGGCAGGGGGCTGGCGTGGCCATTGCTCCAGCGCGGGATCGATCTGCGCCCAGTCGGGCGCATCGTCCGTCCAGATCACCATGTCCGGGCGCAGGCCGTGCGGCTCGTCGAGCACGCCGAAGCGCACCGTCTTCAGGTGCATCCGCGCCGAGCTTTGGCCATAGACCTGCGTGCCGCAGGACGGGCAGAACGAGAAGGTCAGCGTGTTGCCGCTGGCCGACCGCCAGTCGGACGAGGCCAGCGTGCCCGATACGGTCACGTCATCGCCCTTGAAGATGGCGTTGTGCGTGGGGCCGCCGGCGGCAAGCCGCTGGCACTGGCGGCACCAGCACTGGCGTGTGGCCACCGGTTCTCCGGCGATTTCGAGCGTGACCGCGCCGCAGGCGCACCGTCCGGTGTAGCTCATGGACATTTCTCCATCCGGCTTTTTGCGTACCGGGTATTGTTAGTGTTACATACAATTTGTAGGGTGCGTCGATAAGGAGAGGACAACCGCACCCATGCTCAAGCTCTACAGTTTCGGCCCTGGCGCCAATTCGCTCAAGCCCCTGCTGACGCTTTACGAAAAGGGCCTGCCGTTCGAAGGCCACCGCCTGAACCCGGCTACGTTCGAGCACCATTCGGACTGGTTCAAGGCGATCAACCCGCGCGGACAGGTGCCGGCGTTGGTAGACGAGGGCCGGATCGTCACCGAATCCACGGTGATCTGCGAATATCTGGAAGACGAGTACCCGACCGAGGTCGCGCTGCGGCCCGCCGACAGTTTCGGCAAGGCGGAGATGCGCGTCTGGACCAAGTGGGTGGACGAATACTTCTGCTGGTGCGTGTCCACGATCGGCTGGCATCGCGGCGTCAGCCACATGGCGCAGCGCCTGTCCGATGCGGAGTTCGAGGAACATCTGAAGAAGATTCCGGTCCCCGAACAGCAGGTAAAATGGCGCCGCGCGCGCGAAGGCTTCCCGCAGGACCTGCTCGACGAGGAAATGCGCAAGATCGCGGTATCGGTGCGGCGGCTGGACGATCATCTGGCCGACAACGAATGGCTGGCGGGGGGCATGTACACGCTGGCGGACATCTGCAACTTCGCGATCGCCAACGGTATGCAGAAGGGCTTTGCCGAACTGGTCAACACCAGCGACACGCCGCACCTGGTCCGCTGGATCGAGCAGATCAACCAGCGCCCGGCGGTTCAGCGCATGTTCGCGGAAGTGCCGATGGAACGGCTCGGGCCGCCGAAAACGTGATTGCCGCGCCGATTGGTATGTCACGGCTTCATGAGCGTGAGATTGCCGGAACGGTCCGAGCTTGAAATGGGCTGGTCGCTTCTGATCGCTTGTATCGCCTGCTCGGGGGTGGGCAGGGAAAGGAAGGGAACAAAGCTGTAGTCGTCCTCAAGGGTAGACACCTGGAGATCGAATTGCGGTTTGCGCTTGTCCATCAGGGCCGCGAGAGATGGCGCCACCTGTATGGTGATTCCGGCATCATCAAGGGCAATGACGTAGGAACCGTCTAGGTCCGTGCGCCGGTACACGCCGTAGTAAGCATTGGACACCGGGTAGCGGCAATAGTCGGCTCCCGGGGCGAACAGTGGCTGACCAGCGTTGTCGTCTGCTTGTTCCGGCTCACTCTTGGCGATCGCACCCAGAAGTCCTGTCATTAGCGAACTGGCGGGATCAGGCTTTGCACGTTTTGCGGGCTTGGCAGGAAGAGTGTCGGTGCAGGCGACAACGGGTTTGGCAGGCCTTGGCGCTTGGGCGTGGTTTCCTGTCGGGATGTTCCCGATAAAGCGCGCAAGCGTGGCGTCCAGCGCGTTCTTGTCCAACGTCGCCGACGAAATCCGCATTGTAATAAGCCATTGATCATGGGGAATAACTGCCGCCCCGGTGCTTTTTAAAGGCCCTCCGTCCATGGCGTACACAGTGCGAAGGGCACTATCGCTGCTTTCCCCCGGGGACGTGAACGCCGTTGTGATCGGCTCGGGGCTCAATTTACCGCCAAGACGCTGGGACGATTCCGGTGAGTGCATCGTGTCGACTATCCTGTCGAACCAGATGGGAACGACGGGAACGGAGGCTCGGAAAACATAGACCGTCGCCGTCGTTTTGCTGTTCGGGTCCTTGTATGTCGCCCAGAGATCGATTTCTCTCGATCCGTTCTGAGCGATTTCCGTCCTGTCAAAACCTTCGATTTTCGGCGGCAGCGTGGTCCCTGTCTGGACGTGAGTCCATGGCGCTGAAACGTCCGCGACGATGGGATGGATTGAATTGCCGGCATTCTGCGCCGATGCGGAAAAGCTGGTGCAGCAAAGCGTGGCGGCAATAAGCGCGCGCCCGATCAACTCAGTTCCCCCGGCGCGCCATGAAGGCCAGCCGTTCGAACAGCATGATGTCCTGCTCGTTCTTGAGCAGGGCGCCGTGTAGCGGAGGGATCGCCTTGGTGGGATCGCGGTTCTGCAGCACGTCGAGCGGCATGTCCTCGTTGAGCAGCAGCTTCAGCCAGTCGAGCAGTTCCGACGTGCTGGGCTTCTTCTTCAGGCCGGGCACTTCGCGCACTTCGTAGAACACTTCCATCGCCTTGCTCACCAGCGTCTTCTGGATGCCGGGGAAGTGGACGTCGATGATCGCCTGCATCGTGTCGCGGTCGGGGAACTTGATGTAGTGGAAGAAGCAGCGGCGCAGGAAGGCGTCGGGCAGTTCCTTCTCGTTGTTCGAGGTGATGACCACGATCGGGCGTTCCTGGGCCGCGATGCGCTCCTGCGTCTCGTAGACGTCGAAGCTCATGCGGTCGAGTTCCTGCAGCAGATCGTTCGGGAACTCGATGTCGGCCTTGTCGATCTCGTCGATCAGCAGCACGGGCAGCGTGGGGCTGGTGAACGCCTCCCACAGCTTGCCCTTCTTGATGTAGTTGCGAATGTCATGCACGCGCTCGTCGCCGAGCTGGCCGTCGCGCAAGCGGGCAACGGCATCGTATTCGTAAAGGCCCTGCTGCGCCTTGGTGGTGGACTTGATGTTCCATTCGATAAGGGGCGCGCCCACCGCCTTGGCGATTTCGTGGGCCAGCACCGTCTTGCCGGTGCCCGGTTCGCCTTTGACCAGCAGCGGGCGCCGCAGCAGCACGGCGGCGTTGACCGCCACCTTCAGATCATCGGTGGCGACATAGTTGCTGGTGCCTTGAAAACGCATGCCTTCCATCCTGTCTTTTTTAATCGCTTGGTTAAGGGATAGGCGGCGGCGCGCCGTGTGACAAGAGCCGCAACGGCGGGTTTGAAACGGTGTTCACGGCGAATTTCAAGCGATTGTTTTGGCCGATTGTTTCGGCCGATTATTTCGGGGTGCGTCCAAGTATTTCCGCATGAATGATATTTCATGATTCAGGGCGATTGCGCCGGCCCGCGCCGGGCTGTAGCCACGCCGCGATGTCAGCGGAGCCCGCGTCCTTGCCTTCCGGTCGATATGGCGCGTCGCGGCGTAGCAGGGGGCCTGCGTTCCTGCTTTCGGCGGCCACCGTCGCGCTGCTGTTCTTCATCATGATCCGGATGGGGGCCTTCACCGGGAATGGCCCCGAAGGCGGCGGGCAACTGGTCGCGGTCAATCTGTCCAAGGAAGCGGAAGCGAGTTCGGCGGGCGCCCGCAAGGCCACGCGCGAAATCAAGGCCAGCGAACGGTCGCAGCAGGCAGCGCAGGCGCCAAGACCGGTAATGCCGCCGCACGTGCCGGTGCCCTCCGAAAACAAGGTCGATTGGCCGCCGGGTTTCATCCACATGAGCCGGGCGGACCTGGCCGCGGCGGACATCAGCAAGATGGCCCGGAGCGGGGACGCGGGCAGCAGCGGCAGCGCGTCGGGCTCGGCGGGGGGATCGGCCGGCGGGCAGGGCGATGGACCCAACGGCGCGCGGCTCTATGCCGCCGAATGGTATCGCGAACCGCGCGATGCGGAGATCGCGGGCTACATGCCGCAGGGCCGCCCGCCCGGCCAGTGGGGCATGATCGCTTGCCGCACGATCGAGAAATACCACGTCGAGGATTGCCGCGAACTCGACGAATCCCCGCGTGGCTCGGGCATCGCCCGCGCCCTGCGGCAGGCCTCCTGGCAATTCCTGGTCCGGCCGCCGCGCGTGGACGGCAAGCCGATGATCGGCGCCTGGGTGCGTATCCGCTTCGATTTCAAGCCGGCGAAGCGCGAGGATGCCGCGGGCGATGAGCCGTCCGACGGCGGTTGATCGGCGTTATTCGTCTTCTGTTTTCCGCAACAGGAAGCGGCGCAGGCGCGGTATCGGCAGGACGCGCCACAAGACGAGCAGCGCGATCAGCAGCGCGAGCCATGGAGCGCCGATGCCGACGATGAAGACGACCAGTGCGACCATCGTGCGCAAGCTGGACCAGGAGGCCTGCGCCACCCCGGCGAACGGGTTGTCGCCCCACACGAAGCTGCCACCGCCGGCATAAGTGAAGGTCATCGGCGTGCTTGCCAATCGCACCGCGCCGGTTGTCTGGGCATCGCGTTCCGCCGCGACCTTCGCGCGCAACGCGCCGGCCTGCTGGTTCAATTCCGCCCGTTCGCGATCCCCCAGGCCACCCTTGGCGAGTTTGGCCTCGATCTGGTTGAGATCGGCCTGCGCGTCCGAACCGCGCTTCTCGGCGGCCGCGATGTCGGAACCCACGTCTTGTCCTTCGATCGCAGCGCGGATCAGCTTTCCGTCGGCGTGCTCCACCGCCGCAATGCCTTCCTTGCCAAATGCGCGGGCAAGATCCGGGGCCAACTTGAATTCGAGGCTGGCGCTGACGCTATCGTTGCGCACCAATGCATAGTGCATGCCGGTGATGCGGCACCGTTCCGGGCCGAGTTTTTCGCAGGCGGCAGCGTGTTGCTCCTGCACGCCCGCGATCGCCTTGTCGGGAAGCGCGAAGTCATAATGATAGTTGAAAGCCACACCTGGCGCCGCTGATGGCGATATGCCGGGGACACTGGAGGCGGCGCTTTCCGAAGCGGCTTCGGGCGCTTTTTCGCCGCACCCGGCGAGCAATAGAGAGCAGGCTGATGTTGCGGACAGAAGGAAGGAACGGACGCCGACGCGCATGTCTATCTCCCGAGTGCTCCGCCGGAAGGCGGTGGCGGGAGAAATTACTACTTAATAAGTAGACATTGTCAATCGAGCCTGCGTCGGCGTTACATCCGTTTGAGCGGGAATGATCAGTGCCCGTGCCCGCGCGGGCGCTCGCCGCCGCGCGGTCCGCCTCGGTGGGGATAGTTCGGCATGTGATAGTCGCGCCGCGGCTGGAAATTGCCGCGGAACTCTTGATAGCGTCCGCCGGGGGGAGGCGCGTCGCGGCGGAAGTGGTTGCGGTCGCCGCGCCGGAACGCGCGGGCGTCAGGGGCGGAGCGATAGTAGAAGAAGCCGTCGCGGCCCCAGTAGCCGTCATAGACCGGGCCGTAATACCCGTCGTACCAGCCGTTATAAGGGTAAGGGGAGCCCCAGCCCACGCTGGTGCCGTATTCGCCGTAGTATCCATCCGACGCGCAGGCAGACAGGCCAAGCGCCAGGGGCAGGGCTATCAGGGTGATCGAACGCTTCATGGCAAATCTCCGCAATCCGCCGCTGTTCGCGAGCGGTTTCGGCCCACCCTTCTCGGGATAGGACCGCCGATCTTAGCCATGGGTGAACGGTTGACGGGACGTTCGGGTTCCGGGCGATGGCCGGTTTCTGGGCGCGTCAGGCGTCGATCAGTTCCGGATCGACTTCGCTCGCGCGGTTCTGGATGAACATGAAGCGGTGCTCGGGATTGCGGCCCATCAGGCGGTCGACCAGATCCTTCACGGCCGCGCGGCCTTCGTATTCCGGCGGCAGGGTGATGCGGATCAGCGAGCGGCTGGCCGGGCTCATCGTCGTTTCGCGAAGCTGCTGCGGGTTCATTTCGCCCAGCCCCTTGAAGCGGGAGACTTCCACCTTCTTGCCCTTGAACTTCGTCGCTTCCAGCTCGGCGCGGTGGGTATCGTCGCGGGCATAGGCGGAGGTGCTGCCGCTGGTCAGGCGATAGAGCGGCGGCTGTGCCAGATAGAGATGGCCGCGCCGAACCACGTCGGGCATTTCCTGGAAGAAGAACGTCATCAGCAGCGTGGCGATGTGCGCGCCGTCGACGTCGGCATCGGTCATGATGATGATGCGGTCATAGCGCAGCGCATCCGGGTTGCAGTCCTTGCGGCTGCCGCAGCCCAGCGCCAGGATCAGGTCGGCGATTTCCTGGTTGGCGCGGATCTTGTCGCTGGTGGCGCTGGCGACGTTGAGAATCTTGCCGCGGATCGGCAGGATCGCCTGCGTCTTGCGGTCGCGCGCCTGCTTGGCGCTGCCACCGGCCGAATCGCCTTCGACGATGAACAGTTCGGTCTCGCCATCGCCTTCGCCGGAACAGTCGGTCAGCTTGCCCGGCAGGCGCAGCTTGCGGGCATTGGTGGCGGTCTTGCGCTTGACCTCGCGCTCCGCCTTCCGGCGGAGCCGCTCGTCCATGCGCTCCATCACCGCGCCCAGCAGCGCCTTGCCGCGCTCCATGTTGTCGGTCAGGAAGTGGTCGAAATGGTCGCGCACCGCGTTTTCGACGAGGCGCGCGGCTTCCGGAGACGTCAGGCGGTCCTTGGTCTGGCTCTGGAACTGGGGATCGCGGACGAACACCGAAAGCATGACCTCGCTTCCGGTGATCATGTCTTCCGGCGCGATGTCCTTGGCCTTCTTCTGCCCGATCAGTTCGGCAAAGGCGCGGATGCCCTTGGTCAGCGCCGCGCGCAGGCCCTGTTCGTGCGTGCCGCCGTCGGGCGTGGGAATGGTGTTGCAGTACCAGCTGTACGAGCCGTCGGACCACAGCGGCCAGGCGATCGCCCATTCCACGCGGCCCATCTCCTGCCCGTCCGGCCCGGCGGGAAAATCCTGCGATCCGGTGAAGGGCACCGACGTTACGCATTCGCGCGCGCCGACCTGTTCGGCGAGGTGATCGGCAAGGCCGCCGGGGAACTGGAACACGGCTTCCGCCGGCACGTCTTCCGAAGCCAGCGATGGCGCGCACTTCCAGCGGATTTCAACGCCAGCGAAGAGATAGGCCTTGGACCGCGCCAGCCGGAACAGCCGCGCCGGCTTGAACCGGGCGTCCGCACCGAAGATTTCGGGATCGGGTACGAAGGTGACCGAAGTGCCACGCCGGTTGGGGGCATTGCCGATCTTTTCCAGCGGCCCGGTGGGATGCCCGCGCGAGAATTCCTGCGCGTAAAGCTCCTTGTTGCGCGCCACTTCGATCCGCGTCAGCGTTGACAGCGCGTTGACCACGCTGACGCCGACGCCGTGGAGGCCGCCCGAGGTGGCATAGGCCTTGCCGGAGAACTTGCCGCCCGAATGGAGCGTGGTGAGGATCACTTCGAGCGCCGACTTGCCCGGATATTTCGGGTGCTCGTCGACCGGGATGCCGCGCCCGTTGTCGGTGATGGTCAACCGGCCGGCCGAGCCGGGTTCTTCCTCCAGCGTCACCTCGATGCGGTTGGCATGGCCGGCGACAGCCTCGTCCATCGCGTTGTCGAGCACTTCGGCGGCAAGGTGATGCAGCGCGCGTTCGTCCGTGCCGCCGATATACATGCCGGGACGGCGACGAACGGGTTCGAGCCCCTCCAGCACCTCGATCGCGGAGCTATCGTAGCTTTCGGCGCTGGATACCGGCGCCTTGTCGAACAGGTCGTCAGCCATATGGAACGGCTATAGAACACGCCGGATTCCGGACGCAAGCCGGGAGGCACCCTAATGCGGGCGATTTCGGCGCAAAGGGGCGGATAACTTATCCCGTCCGGCGATACCGGGCGGGCGGGGCTGGTGTCAGGGGGTGAAGCGGGCCGGCGCCGGGCTTACCGTCGTAAAGGTGCCCGCGCCTACCTCGCGCACTTCCATGGCGCGCTCGGCCACGCCGAACTGGTTGAAACGGAACACGCCGTCCAGGCCGATGAACCCGTCGCGGTCATAGAGCTTGGCTGTGGGGAAGATCGTTCCGGGCTTCCAGGTGCGGCCCACGTTGAGAGTCAGCAGCACGCTATCGTAGCCGAGCGTGGCGATGCGCGAGGGCGATGCGCCATAGCGGCGGCGATAGCTCTGCTCGAACTGACCGAAGCGCGCGTCGGATACCGTGGCGAACCACGCCCCGCGCGTGGCGGCGCTGCGCGCGATCCCGGCATCGCCCGCCCACAGTTCGGTGCCGAGCAGGCGTGTTCCGCCGGCCGCCGGCGCGGCCTGGAGCGCAATGCGCGCGCCGTCCGCGATCAGCAGCGCATCGACCGGGGCCTTGGCCAGCAGGCGGCGCACCGCGCTGGCGACCGAAGTGTTGCTGCGGTCATAGGTTTCGGTGGCGGTTACCGTCACGCCGCTGGCGCGCGCGGCTTCGGTCAGCGCGTTCATCGCCCGCTGGCCGTAGATGCCGGTGGGGATGATCGCGCCGATGCGGTTTACGCCGCGGCTCTTGGCGAAACTGACGACGCGGGCCACCGATTGGCCGGGAACCTGCCCGAGCACGAAGACGTCGCGGTCGGCCACGCTCACGTCGTTGGAATAGGTGATCATCGGCACCTTGGCCGGCCGCGCGACTCCGGAAACGGCGACGACGTCTTCGGCCAGCAGCGGCCCGAGGATCAGGCGGTTGCCGTCGAGAATAGCCTTGTTCGCCGCCGCGCCGGCGCCGGCCGCCGTATCGTAGGTGGTGATGCGCAGGTTCTGCGCGTTGGTATCGAGCAGCGCCATCATCGCCGCATTGGCGATCGACTGGCCCACCGATGCGTTTGGCCCCGTCATGGGCACCAGCAGCGCGACGCGGTGGCGCGAGGCATCGGTAGGCAGGACATTGGCCTGCGGCGCGGTTTCGGTCGGTTCGGGCCTGGGCGCGACCGGCCCCTGCGGCTTGGGAATGACGGTACACGCGGCGAGCGCGGCCATGGCGCCCATCACGAGAAAACGCCGCCCCATCCGGACGGATCCGACCCATTGACCTTTCAACATCGCTTGCCCGTTCCCAATGACCCGGCCATGGAAGGCGCATGACCACGCCTTCGCTTATGGAGCCCGGGCTCTATATTGTCGCCACGCCGATTGGCAATCTCGGCGACATTACCAGACGCGCCGCCGAAACGCTTGCCTCTTGTGCGGTTATAGCGTGCGAAGACACGCGCGTCACGGCTAAGTTGTTGAATCATCTTGGCATCAAGAAGCCGCTGCGGCGCTATGACGATCACGCCGGAGAAGAGGCGCGCGAGCGATTACTCGCCGAAATGGCGGAAAAACCGGTTGTGCTGGTGAGCGATGCCGGCACGCCGCTGATTTCCGATCCCGGCTATCGCCTGGTGCGGGAAGCGCGCGCGCGCGGGATCGCCGTCACCAGCCTGCCGGGGCCTAGCGCGATGATCACCGCGCTGACCATCGCCGGCTTGCCGACCGACCGTTTCCTGTTCGCAGGTTTCCTGCCGTCGAAGGACAAGGCACGGGGAGATGTGCTGGCGAGCTTCGCCGCCGTCCCAGCGACGCTGGTGTTCTACGAAACCGGGCCGCGCCTTGTCGCCTCGCTGGAAGCCATGGTGACCGTGCTGCCGGGGCGGGAAGTTGCGGTAGCGCGGGAACTGACCAAGCTGCACGAGGAATGCCGGACGGGCACAGCGGCAGACCTTGCCGACTACTATCGCGCGCATCCGCCCAAGGGAGAGATCGTGCTGCTCGCCGGCCCGCCCGCCGCGCCCGAGGCGCCGGACGAGGACGTCGTCGAAGCCGAACTGCGCGCCGCGCTCGCCGAATTGCCGCCCTCGCAGGCCGCCGCCCGCGTGGCGAAGAAGCATGGGCTCGATCGCAAGGCGCTCTATGCACAGGCGATGGCGCTCAAGGCATGAGCCGCGCCCGTGATCGGGCCGTGGCCGAAAAACAGGGCCGGCGTGGCGAGGCGCTGGCCGGCCTGTGGCTGCGCTTGAAAGGCTGGCGCATTCTCGCCCGACGCCAGCGGATCGGCGTGGGTGAGGTCGACATCGTCGCGCGGCGCGGCCGCACGCTGGCTTTCGTCGAGGTCAAGTGGCGGCGTAGCGGCGAAGCACTCGATCTCGCCATCGATGCCCGCCGCCTGCAACGCGTGGCGCGCGCCGCCGAAGCGATCGCGCCGCGCTTTGCCAGACCCGGCGATGTCCTGCGAATTGACGTGATCCTCCTTGCGCCAGGCCGCTGGCCACGCCACATGGCGAACGTCTGGCAGCCATGACGGCGCCTTCACGGGATGGAACAGCATGACCCTTCGCGTCGCGGTCCAGATGGACCCGCTTCATTCGATCAACATCGCGGGGGATTCCTCCTTCGCCCTGATGCTGTCGGCGCAGGAACGCGGACATGAACTGTACTATTATGACGTGAAGTCGCTGGCGTGGAAGGCCGGGCGCGTGACGGCCGAAGGCGCACCGGTGACGGTGCAGCGCGTGGCAGGCGATCACTACAAGCTGGGCGAGGTGCGCAAGCTCGATCTTGGCAGCGACGCCGATGTCGTGCTGATGCGGCAGGACCCGCCGTTCGATCTGGGCTACATCACCGCCACGCACCTGCTGGAACGGCTGGAGGGCGAGACGCTGGTCGTCAACGATCCGCGTTCGGTGCGCAATGCGCCGGAAAAGGTCTATGTGCTCGATTACGCGCGCTTCATGCCGCCCACGCTGATCACCCGTTCGGCAAAGGACGTGCGCGCCTTCCAGCACGAACTGGGTGAAACGGCGGTGGTGGTAAAGCCGCTCCACGGCAATGGCGGCAAGGCGGTGTTCAAGGTGGAAGCCGATGGCGGCAATCTCTCCGCGTTGGCCGAACTGTTCGGACAGGTCTGGCCGGAACCGTTCATGGTCCAGCCGTTCCTTCCCGAAGTGACCGAAGGCGACAAGCGCATCGTGCTGGTCGATGGCGAGGTCGCTGGCGCGATTAACCGCAAGCCGGGCGAGGGCGAGTTCCGCTCCAACCTTGCCGTCGGCGGCTATGCCGAACAGACCACGCTGACCGCGCGCGAGCAGGAAATCTGCGAGGCGCTGGGGCCGGAGTTGAAGAAGCGCGGCCTGATTTTCGTGGGCATCGACGTGATCGGCGGCAAGTGGCTGACCGAGATCAACGTGACCAGCCCCACCGGCATCGTCGCCATCGACAAATTCAACGGCAGCGATACGGCGGGTATGATCTGGGACGCGATCGAGCGGCGGCTTTGACGCATCGGGAACCGGACCCGTTCCCGCATCGCCGCGTTGTGTGATCGATGAATGACTGGATCGTCCACCTGATCGAAGGCGGCGGCTATTGGGGCATCGCCGCCCTGATGGTCATCGAGAACGTGTTCCCGCCGATCCCGTCCGAAGTGATCATGGGGCTGGGCGGGATCGCCGTGGCCAGGGGGCGGATGGAAATCGCGCCGCTGATGCTGTTCGCCACCGCGGGATCGACGCTGGGCAACTATTTCTGGTTCCTGATCGGACGGGCGTTCGGATACCGGCGCCTGCACCCGCTGGTCACGCGCTTCGGACGCTGGCTGACGCTGGACTGGCACGATGTCGAACGGCTGGTGGCCTTCTTCGGGCGGCACGGGCAGTGGGTGGTCTTCGTCGTGCGCTTCGCCCCGGTGATGCGCACGATGATCTCGCTGCCGGCGGGCCTCGCCCGGATGGGCCACGCCCGTTTCCTGGCGTTCACCTTCGCCGGCGCGGCAGTGTGGAACGCGCTGCTGGTGGCGGCGGGCTATTATCTCGGCCGCAATTTCGCGGAGGTCGATCGGTACACCGGGCCGCTGGCGACCGGCTGTATGGCGCTGGTGGCTATCGCCTACCTGTGGCGCGTGGTGCGGTGGAAGCCACGCGAGGAGTGAGGTCCCTTACAGAAGGCGATTATATCGCTTGCAATCCATGGAGCGCTGCCCACCCCCAACCCCTCCCGCTTGCGGGAGGGGAGCAAGACTTGCGTCGCCGCAGGCGGCGTCAGTCGCAGCGGGGTGGGCTTCCCCCTTCGCACTTGCAAACGATTCAGGCGTCCTTCGCCAGCCAGTCTTCCAGCCACTTGATCGTATAATCGCCGCTGAGGAAGTCAGGATCGGTCAGCAGCTTCTGGTGCAAAGGGATCGAGGTCTTGACGCCATCGATCACCATTTCCTCCAGCGCGCGCTTCAGGCGCATGATGCAGCCTTCGCGCGTGCGGCCATAGACGATCAGCTTTGCAATCATCGAATCATAGTACGGCGGGATGCGATAGCCGGCATAGAGCCCCGAATCGACACGCACATGCATGCCACCGGCCGCGTGATAGGTCTTCACCAGACCGGGCGAGGGCGCGAACGTGAACGGGTCTTCCGCGTTGATGCGGCACTCGATCGCGTGGCCCTTGAACTCAATGTCCTCCTGCGCGACCGACAGCGGCCGTCCTTCGGCGATGCGGATCTGTTCGCGCACCAGGTCGACGCCGGTGATCGCTTCGGTCACCGGATGTTCCACCTGCAGGCGGGTGTTCATCTCGATGAAATAGAACTCGCCGTTTTCCCACAGGAACTCGATGGTGCCCGCGCCGCGATAGCCCATGTCGGCCATGGCGCGCGCGACCACACCGCCCATGCGCGCGCGCTCCTCGGACGAGATGACGGGCGAGGGCGCTTCTTCGAGCACTTTCTGGTGGCGGCGCTGGAGTGAGCAGTCGCGCTCGCCCAAGTGGATGGCGTTGCCGTTACCGTCGCCGAAGATCTGGAATTCGATGTGGCGCGGGTTGCCGAGATACTTCTCGATATAGACCGTGGCATCGCCGAACGCGGCTTTCGCCTCGCTACCGGCCTGCTGCATCAGCGTTTCGAGCTGGTCGGCGCTGTTGCACACCTTCATGCCGCGTCCGCCGCCGCCCGATGCGGCCTTGATGATCACCGGGTAGCCGATCGCCTCGGCAATCCTGCGCGCTTCCTCCACTTCGGAGACGGCGCCATCCGATCCCGGAACCAGCGGCAGGCCCAGCGCGCCGGCGGTGCGCTTGGCCTCCACCTTGTCGCCCATCGTGCGGATATGTTCGGGCTTGGGGCCGATCCAGGTGATGCCGTGGGCTTCGACGATATCGGCGAACTTGGCATTCTCGGAGAGAAAGCCGTAGCCCGGATGGATCGCGTCGGCCTGGGTGATCTCCGCCGCCGAAATGATCGCGGCGACGTTCAGGTAGCTGTCGCGCGCGGGCGGCGGGCCGATGCAGACCGCGTGATCGGCCAGGCGCACGTGCATCGCGTCGGCATCGGCGGTGGAATGCACCGCGACCGTTTCGATCCCCATCTCGTGCGCGGCACGGTGGATGCGCAGGGCGATTTCGCCGCGATTGGCGATCAGCAGGCGTTTGATGGCCATGGGCGCTGGCGCCTCAGCCGATCACGACCAGCGGCTGGTCGTATTCGACCGGCTGCGCATTTTCGACGAGGATCGCCTTCACGGTGCCGGCCGCGGGCGCGGTGATCGCGTTCATCACCTTCATCGCTTCGACGATCAGCAGCGTTTCGCCGGCCTTCACGGTCTGGCCAAGGCTGATGAAAGCGGGAGCGCTGGGGTCGGGCGAGAGATAGACCGTGCCCACCATCGGCGATTTCACGGCATTGGCGTGATCCTCGGCAGGTTGCGCTGTTGCGGGCGCGGCCGCCGGAGCAGCGGCGGCAACGGGCGCCGGAGCGGCGACGGCAACGGTCTGCGCCAACGGCGCCGCCGTCAGCGTGCGCGCGACGCGGATCTTGCGTTCGCCGTCCTCGACTTCGATTTCGCTGAGCCCGGTTTCGGCAAGCAGCTCCGCCAGTTCACGCACAAGCGTGCTGTCGATTGCCATTCCTTCGGCCTTTTCGCCGCGGTCGTGCCCCATTTTAATCCTCGCGGGTGGTCATACTGGCTGGCCGCCATGCCTTCAGCCGGCGGCGCTGGCAAGGGGGGGATGGGGTGGGAATGCCCGCGAGGGTGGAAAACAGGCGCTTTCGCCGCTTTTTCGCGCCTACGGAAAGCCGTCAGAGCGCGGCGGCGGCGTCCAGCGCCAGAATGTAGCTGCGCGCACCGAACCCGGCGATGGTGCCCTTGGCGGCCATCCCGACGTAGCTCTTGTGGCGGAATGCTTCGCGGGTGTGGGGGTTGGACAGGTGGACTTCGATCACCGGCGTCCGGATTCCCTTGATCGCATCGTGCAGCGCGACCGAGGTGTGGGTATAGGCGCCGGCGTTCAGCAGCACGGCCTTTGCCCCCACGGCCTGCGCTTCGTGCAGCCAGTCGACCAGGTGGCCTTCGTGATTCGACTGGCGCATGTCGATGTCGAGGCCGAGCGTCTGCGCGTGGTCTTCCAGCATGCCGGCAATGTCGTCCAGCGTCTGCGATCCGTAGATTTCCGGCTCGCGCAGGCCAAGCAGGTTGAGGTTCGGTCCATTGAGGACGAAGACGGTCTTGTCTGACATGGTGGCGTGTTCCCGGTGCGTGTGGCCGCCGCGCCGTGATAGTGCCGCCGCCGCCATGCGCAAGTGGCCGCGCGAATCCCCCGGAAGGAACCCGCGCGGTCCATCTCTTTACCGGTCTATGCCCTTGGCCTTGCCCCACTGGCGCGCCGCCGTGTAGCCGAGATAGCCGGTGCCGAAGAGCGCATAGAGCGGCTCGGGCAGGCCATTGAGATAGGCGGTGATACCGGCGGCGATGTCGCGCGCCGCTTCGGGCCGCGCCGCAGCGATCAGGCCCATCGGCAGCGACCACAGGATCATGATGTACATGACGTAGAGGAAGCCGGGGCGGGCGCGGCTGGTCCATGGATCGGTAGATCCCGCTTCGGCGAGGATGGCCGACATTTGCGTGCGGATCTGCTCGAGTTCCTGCGTGCCTTGCAGCCTCAACAGTTCCAGCTTGGCGCGGTCGCGGGCTTCCTTGTCGGGAATGATGCGATCGATGATTGCGGAGATGGGGGAAATCAGGGCGTCGAGGAGGGGCATGGGAGCGTCCTTGTTGCGGCAGGACGCGGGACAGTAACCGTATCGGTTCATGTAGGAAACCAAAGTATGATTGCTCAGGCGCTCGACATGATGTGAGATACAGAAATCGCACTGAGCGATCATTGTGACGATTTAAATCGCTTTGATAAATGAGTTCGCCCGAACGATACGGATTTCGGCGGCGCATGCGGCGCGGTTGATGAACAAGGCTGGAGAAACAGAATGAGCAGCAATTCCGCAACGGCGGGGAAGTGTCCCGTCATGCATGGGGGCCTGACCAGCACGTCGGCCTCCGTCACGAGCTGGTGGCCCGAAACGCTCAACCTCGACATCCTGCACCAGCACGACAGCAAGACCAATCCGCTGGGCAAGGGCTTCCGCTATCACGAGGCGCTGAAGTCGCTCGATTTCGAGGCGCTCAAGCAGGACATGCGCGCGCTGATGACCGACAGCCAGGAATGGTGGCCGGCGGACTGGGGCCATTACGGCGGCTTGATGATCCGCCTGTCGTGGCATTCGGCCGGCAGCTATCGCACGGCGGACGGGCGCGGCGGTGGCGGCACCGGCAACCAGCGCTTCGCGCCGCTCAATTCCTGGCCTGACAACGTCAGCCTCGACAAGGCACGCCGCCTGTTGTGGCCGATCAAGAAGAAGTACGGCAACAAGGTGAGCTGGGCCGACCTGATCGTGCTGGCAGGCACCATCGCCTACGAGACCATGGGGCTGAAGACCTTTGGTTTCGGGTTTGGTCGCGAGGACATCTGGCATCCCGAAAAGGACGTCTATTGGGGCGCCGAGAAGGAATGGCTGGCCCCGTCGGACGAACGCTATGGCGATGTCGCCACGCCTTCGACGATGGAAAACCCTCTCGCGGCCGTGCAGATGGGCCTGATCTACGTCAATCCGGAAGGCGTGAACGGCCAGCCCGATCCGCTGAAGACCGCCGCGCAGATTCGCGAAACCTTCGCCCGCATGGCGATGGATGACGAGGAAACCGTGGCGCTGACGGCAGGCGGCCACACCGTGGGCAAGGCGCACGGCAATGGCGATGCCAGCCGGCTTGGCCCCGAACCCGAAGCCTCACCGGTGGAGCAGCAGGGCCTTGGCTGGGCCAATCCCGGCGGCAAGGGCATAGGCCGCGATACGATCACCAGCGGCATCGAGGGGGCATGGACCACGCATCCCACGCGGTGGGACAACGGCTATTTCCAGATGCTGTTCAACCACGACTGGGAACTGCGCAAGAGCCCGGCCGGCGCCTGGCAGTGGGAACCCGTCAGCATCCGCGAGGAAGATCGTCCGGCCGACGTGGAGGACCCGTCGATCCGCACCAATCCGATGATGACCGACGCCGACATGGCGATGATCAAGGACCCGGTCTACCGCGCGATTTCCGAACGGTTCCGCGACGATCAGGCCTATTTCTCCGAGGTCTTCGCGCGCGCCTGGTTCAAGCTCACGCACCGCGACATGGGGCCGAAGGTGCGCTACCACGGACCCGACGTACCGGCCGAGGACCTGATCTGGCAGGACCCGGTGCCCGCCGGCAGCACCGGCTGGGACATCGCCGCGGCAAAGGCCAGGATCGCGGCGAGCGGACTGTCGATCAGCGATCTCGTGGCGACCGCGTGGGACAGCGCGCGGACCTATCGCGGGTCCGACATGCGCGGCGGCGCCAACGGCGCGCGCCTCCGCCTGGCCCCGCAGAAGGACTGGGAAGGCAACGAGCCGGCCCGGCTGGCGCGCGTGCTGGCGGTGCTGGAACCGATCGCGGCGGATGTTGGCGCCAGCGTGGCGGACATCATCGTGCTGGCCGGCAATGTCGGTGTGGAACAGGCCGCCAAGGCTGCCGGCATCGAGGCGACCGTGCCGTTCGCACCGGGGCGGGGCGATGCCACCGACGCGCAGACCGACGCTCACAGCTTCGCGCCGCTGGAGCCGATCCACGATGGCTATCGCAACTGGCTGAAGCAGGACTACGCGGTCAGCCCGGCGGAGCTGATGCTGGATCGCACGCAGCTGATGGGGCTTACTGCGCCGGAAATGACCGTGCTGGTCGGCGGGCTTCGCGTGCTCGGTGCCAATCACGGCGGAACCAAGCATGGTGTGCTGACCGCCCGCGAAGGCGCGCTGACCACCGACTTCTTCGTGAACCTGACCGACATGGCCAACACCTGGAAGCCGGCCGGCAACGGCCTCTTCGAAATCCGTGATCGGAAGACGGGCGCGGTGAAGTGGACCGCCACGGCATTGGACCTGACGTTCGGTTCCAACTCGATCCTCAGGGCCTATGCCGAAGTCTATGCGCAGGATGATGCCCACGGGAAGTTCGTGGCCGATTTCATCGCCGCCTGGACCAAGGTGATGAACGCCGACCGCTTCGATCTCGCCTGACAGGGATCGAACGGCCAAAACAAGCGCGCCGCCTGCGGGGTTCCGTGGGCGGCGTGTTTCGTTGTGCGTTGTTGTTGGAAATATTGGTCGGCCTTCGTGCGATCCTATAGAACTTTGTGTCAAGCTCCTAGCGCGGAACTTGCCGTAAGATTTGAGGAAATCCGAAGGGATGAGCACGGTTGGCTTGCTGCAGAGTAGGCGCTTCAATTCCTACGGGTGCTGAACCTAATTTCAAGGGATTATAGGGGATTGGAGGGGAGGGAAATGGCGGAATCACGTGTTTCCCTCTCCCGCACAATCTCCCTGAATCCCACCATGCTCCCACGGATGCTCCCACAGCCGATCCAGACGCAACTGGCTCGAATGACTGAAGTTGGGGACCCTTTTCGACTATCCGGATTCAGCGGGCAGTTTGGTTTGGGCGGACCTTAAAATACAAATCGCTGTAAAGCCGCTGGCGACCAGAGCAGGCGGTTTCCCAAACTACGGCCAATTCGCTATGAAGCACAGCGGCTCTGCGCTTCTGCCGGAACTCTCCGTTCCCCTTCCACCGAGTGGTCTGGCAGGAGCGCGCGCCGAGGAACGGCCTCGGCGCTCGAGTTGTCTTGACCAGAAGTCCTACAGATGGAAACATAGGGGGAACGATGGGGATTTTCGTCGATGTGGTCTGACAACGAAACGTTACGTGACCTAGTAAATTTCTCACATGTAGCCGAAATCGCGGCCGAGCGAATAATCGGCGCGAAGGGGGAGCCGATTTCTCTCGGAATTTCCGGAGATTGGGGCGTCGGAAAATCCTCGATGATGAAGCTCCTGCGCACATCACTCGGAGCGCGCGAAGACGTCGATATACGCTTCGTTGAATTCAACGCGTGGCTCTACCAGAGTTACGACGACGCCCGTGCCGCGCTTATGGAGACAATCACGGCAACGGTCGTCGAACAGGCGGTTGAGAAAAAAGACACTCTCTCCGCCACGGCGCGCAAGCGAGCAGCTAGTCTGTTCAGCCGCGTGAAGAAGCTACGTTTGCTGGGGATCGCCGGCTCTGCACTGTTCGACTACGTGACCCAAGGGCAGGTCACGCCGTGGGTAGCAGGCGGAATGGCCGCCATGGGCGGTTTGTTCGACGGCGACGTGACTGGCGATGACCTCAAGAAGGTGAAGGAGCTCGCCGTTGAGGGAGTGAAGAAGGGCGAGGAGTTCCTCGACGAGAAGAAGTCGGAGGAGAAGGTTGAGACCAACACGGCTGAGACGGAAACGCCGCGCAAGGCGATTCAGGCCTTCCGGGACGATCTCGAGGCCACGCTCGCCGAACTAAACATCACGTTGGTGGTGCTGATCGACGATCTGGACCGCTGCCTTCCCAAGACGGCGATCGCGACGCTTGAGGCGATGCGACTCTTTCTCTTCCTCAAGCACACCGCCTTCGTGATCGCTGCTGACGAGGGCATGATCCGTCAGGCCGTGCGGACGCACTTCGAAGACGTGGCGCTAAACGACGACCTGGTGACTAATTATTTCGACAAGCTGATCCAGTTGCCCATCCGCGTGCCTCCGCTCGGAACGCACGAGGTCCGCGCCTATCTCATGATGCTCTTCATCGACGACGAGGCCTCGCTCGACGCCGGGCAGAAGGAGGCCATCCGCATCGCGGTCTGCCAGCGCTTGGGCGAGACATGGAAAGGTGGGCGCGTCGACAAGGCCTTCGTGTCCGGTCTTGTACCCAATTGCCCCTCGGGCCTGCTAAACAGGCTGGCGCTCGCCGAGCGCATCGCGCCGACCCTCACCACGTCGCCGAACGTCCGGGGTAATCCCCGTCTGATCAAACGCTTCTTAAATACGCTCTCCATGCGAACGTCCATGTCTCGTATTCAAAAGGTCACGGTGGACGAGGAGGTGCTCGTCAAGCTGCTGCTCTTCGAACGCTGTGGTGACAAAGACGCCTATGCCGAGATGCTGCGGGCGGTGAACGAATCCGAAGACGGGCATGCAGAGTTCCTCGCAGACATGGAGGCGCGGAGCCGCGGCGACGAGACGAAGCCGCCTCTTGAGAAGCCGTGGAACGATGCCTTCCACGCCAACTGGCTCTCGCTTGATCCCGCCCTCGCTGGTCGCGACCTGCGTGGCGCCCTGTATGTGGGACGCGAAAGCCATCCCATCATCGCGCGCGCTGACGAGTTGTCGTCGGACGCGCTCGAGGTGCTCGAAATGCTGATGCGCATGAACTCGTCCAGCTCGACCGTCGATGCAGAGGTCGCCCGCCTCACCAATCCGGAGATCGGCCGTCTCACTGACAAGATACTGTCCAAGGCGAAACAGGAAACGGCTTGGGGGACGCCGACGATTCTGAACGCCATGCAGTCACTGGCCGGCGCGTCGCCCGGAGCGGAGGCGTCGGTGGTCGCCTTTCTCAGCGAGGTGCCCTCGAACCAGATCAAGGCGGGCATCGTCCCGCGCCTGAGCCAGACGGATTGGGGCAGGCGTGTGCTGACAGGCTTCCTTGCTCGCGGCGACCTAACCACTCAAACGCGCAAGGCGATCGCGGCCGCCGGAAAGACGAACTGATGGGCACTTCAGCATCGAGTCGCGGTCCAGGATCGGGGCCGGACGTTCCCATCGTCCCCCCTTGGGTAGACAATCCGCCGGCGACGCCTCGCCCGCAGCAACCTACTCCGCAGATTCCTCAAGGGCCTGCCCCGTCGCCGGGTTCGCAGCCGACGCCTCCAAGGCAGCCTCAACCTCAGCCATCGGAACCCCAGCCATCGCAACCTCAGCCGCCACAGGTTCCCCCTCAGCAGCCTGCGGCCCCTTCCACCCCCGGCCGTTGGCGCGGCGTCCGGACCTCCCTCGGCAAGTTCGCGGGCGGCGGTGCAGACCGCGGGCGGCATTTGCGTCGCGGACTCGCCCACTATTCGCGTAGCGGAATGGGAGGCAGTGGCAATGCCGCCCGCAGGCTTGGCGGATCGTCCAGCGCGGCCAGCTCGCTCCACAACGCACTGACCTCGCTGGCGAGCGGACAGCCGCTTCCACCGGAACTTGGTATCAATCCGCAGGCTCTGGCGGGTCTAACACCAGCCGAGATCGCGGACGTCCTAGTCGATGCGATAAAGCCGATCGACGGGACACAGGACGCCGAGGCCACACGCGATTCTGCCGCCCGCGCACTTTCTGACATCCTTGCCCAGAACAATGATCTCACCAACTTGTCGCCCGCCCAAGTAGACCAGGTGACCGCAGCCACGCTCGGCTATGATGTCGCTCATCGCATCGAGCTCGATGTCGGCAAGTCCATCATCGACAAGGCCCCGACCAAGGGCGAGGGCCTGGAGCGCCTGCAGGAGATGAAGGACTATGTCCGTGAGGTCGTTGCTGCCCAGTATGCTGCGGAGCGCGTGGCCAACGGTGCCATCGGTCGAGCGGTGATTGATCGTATATCCCGCGACGCCATCCAGCAGGCGTTCGAAGTCTTTGAGGAGGAGGGTGGACTATGACGAGCATTGCCTGCCTTCCACAGGATCTGTCGGATATTCCGGGCACCGACACTCGGTTCGACATCTACGCGAACTCCCGGATCAACGGGCGCGGTCGCGTTGGGGATCTCGTCCCCCGCCGCCTGCGAAAGCTCGGCCTCGCCCCGTCCGGGCAGGCATGGGACTTTGCCTCGTTCGCGATGGCCGTCGTAGCTGCCGACGAGGCGGTCTCGCGTGATCGGAGCCCCGATGGGTGGACGCGTCAGATCGAGCTGACTGTGGCCGTCGCGGCGCCCGACTTCTGGAACTCGCAGGTTGCCCGCCTCACGCAGGCCCTGCGCTTCCTATCCGGCGACATTTGGGAGGTTCGCTTCATTGGTGGCGGTGGCGCACCCGCCCCGCGGACTGGAGCCCGTCCGCGCCTCGAGGACATGGTCTGCCTGCTCTCCGGCGGCATGGACAGCCTCATCGGTGCGATTGACGTGGTCGGCGAGGGACTGAAGCCACTGCTGGTCAGTCAGATGGCGAAGGGCGACACGCAGGACCAGAAACTATTCGCCCAGAACATTGCGCCCAGTAGTCGCCACCTGCAGCTCAACCATCATGCTCGGCCGCCCCATGCGTCCGAACGGTCGCAGCGCGCTAGGTCGATCGCCTTCCTCGGCTTCGGCGTCCTTGCCGTCAGCTGTCTTCAACGACATGCGGACGGCGCGGTCGTCGAACTGCGAGTTCCGGAGAACGGCTTCATCAGCCAGAATGTGCCGCTGACCCCGCTGCGCACCGGATCCCTAAGCACTCGTACGACGCATCCATTCTTCCTGCGCCTCATTCAGGAGACGCTCGACGATGCCGGACTGCGCGTGCGGATCCACAATCCCTACGAACATCAGACTAAGGGTGAGATGCTGCGGGGGTGCACCGACCAGACCCTACTTGCACAACTGATCGATCGCTCGACGAGCTGCGGTCGATATTCCCGCACCGGCTTCCAGCATTGCGGGCGCTGCGTGCCATGCCAGGTCCGGCGCGGGGCCTATCTCGCTTGGGGACGTCCGGACACCACGCACCGCGGATACAAATATGGGCCGCTGGGCCAAAACGATGTGCGCCATGCACGCTTCGACGATGTACGCTCCGTGGCGATCGCGATCGAGACCGTCCGCCGCCGGGGATTGGACGCGCTCATCGGCGGCTCCATGAATAGGCAGTTGCTTGGCAATCCCGCCCCCTATCGGCAAGTGGTGCAGAATGGCATTGCTGAACTCGCCGCCCTGCACGCGAACATGAGAATCCCTTGATCGATTTCCACTGCCACATCGACCTGTATCCCGACCCGGCCAAGATTCTAGAGGAGGTCGATTCGCACAAGACCTATGTGTTGGCGGTTACGACGACGCCCAAGGCGTGGCGCGGAACGAGAAAGCTAGTCGGAGACCGAACGCGGGTGCGAGTGGCGCTCGGCCTGCATCCCGAGGTGGTGGCGCAGCGCCATGCTGAGGTCGCGCTTCTTTGCGCGCTTCTGCCTGAAACGCGATACGTCGGTGAGATCGGCCTCGACGGCAGCCCCGCGCACCGGGATGCGATGGGGATCCAGCGCGAGGTCTTCGGACAGATCCTAGACGCATGCTCGGACCAAGGCGGACGGATAATGACGATCCATTCGCGGAGCGCAGCGACGCTCGTCCTCGACGCGCTGGAACTTCATCCGCGCGCCGGGGTGCCGATCCTGCACTGGTTTAGCGGCACCGCTCGCGAACTCGATCGTGCGATTGCTTTGGGATGTTGGTTCTCAATTGGGCCTGCGATGCTGAGGTCCCGCAAGGGGCGCGAACTTGCATCCTTGATGCCACTGGATCGCCTGCTCACCGAGACCGATGCGCCTTTCGCACGGGACGGGGACCAGCCTTTGATGCCATGGCAAGCCTATGACTGCCTTGCTGAAATGGGCACATTGACCGGCATAGACTCACTGGTGCTCGCCCGGCGGATCAGAGAAAATCTAAGGAATCTGCCGACGGCACTTCAAGCTAGGATAGCTGCGTGAGGACTACGTGAAACGGGTGACGTGGAAGCGAAGAGGGGCAGGGAAGTCGATATTCGGGAGTTCCTATGCCCACAAAATTCCGCACCTACCAAGGCCTTGATCTAGACGCTGAGGCCGCCGATCTCGTCAAACGCCTTGGCGGGGTTTGGTCGCCAGATGGGGCGATGTGCCGATGCCCCGCACATGACGACCGCACACCGAGCCTGTCGGTTCGCATCGGTGAGAAGGCACTGCTCTTCAAGTGCTTTGCCGGGTGTGACACCGTCGATGTCATCCGCGCGATACGCCGGAAGGGTGGCGGCATTCCGCTGATTGCGGGGCGAGTGGTTTTGCGCTCTGCCGCGCCGACTAGCCCGACCTGGCTCCGGCAACGTGCTCTGGATTTGTGGGACAATGCGTGGCCGATCGCAGGAACCCTCGCGGAACAATACCTGGTCCGGCGCTCGGTCGACCTGTTTCCGCCATCGCTGCGCTTCCACTCCCGCACCCCGCTGGGCCGAGGTAAGCAAGCGGTTTTCCGCTCCGCCATGATCGCCGCACTCCATGAAAGTCGAAATCTGGTCGCGCTTCAACGCACGTTTCTCGACCCTGGGTATCCTCGCCGCGCTCGCGATCTCGCCAATCCCCGCCGAATGCTGGGGCGCCCTGGCGGCGGTGCAGTCGTCCTTGCCCCGGCATCCGATACGCTGGGCCTCGCCGAAGGCATTGAAACCGCCCTCTCGGCGATCATGCTCCTCGACATCCCAGTCTGGGCAACGCTCGGCAGCGAAAGGCTCGCGCACATTGCGATTCCGGAAAGCGTCACCCGCCTGATCCTGCTGCCCGACAACGACCGAAGCGGACGGATCGGTGCGGCAAAGGCAATGAATGCTTACGCCATGCCAGGCCGGACCATTGAGACAATCTGGCCGCCCCAGGGCTTCAACGACTGGAATGACGTGCTGCGGGCAAAAGGGAAGGGGGGCGGAGACTGGATGCGGCAAGCGGCCTGAATGGTCAGGCATCGTCCGCCAGGAGAATATCCATGTCCCAGTCCATAATCAGTGTACCGGCGGACAAGCTCGCGAAGTCGCCGAGCAACGTGCGCAAGTCCAGCGACCCCGAAGCCGACGCTCAACTCGAAGCCAGTATCGTTGCGCACGGCGTGCTGCAGAACCTCATCGGGCTGCCGGTTGCGCGCAAGAAGGGCCAGTATCGCATCACCGCTGGTGGTCGCCGCCTTGATGCCGTCCACCGCGCAATCGAAAAGGGCGATCTCCCGATCGACTATGAACTGCCGGTCAAGGTTCTTGCCGACGCCAACGACGCGGTCGAGATCAGCCTGTCGGAGAACTTCTTCAAACTGGCGATGAATCCGGCGGATGCGTGCCGCGCGTTCCAGGACATCATCCAGACCGAGAGCAAAACGCCTGCCGATATCGCCAAACGGTTCGGGCTGACCGAACGCTTCGTGCACGGCCGCCTGCGGCTGGCCAATTTGGCCGAACCGGTGTTCGAGGCGCTGCGCGAGGGTGAGATCACGCTCGATATCGCCATGGCCTACGCCAGTACGTCGGACACGGCGCGGCAGGCGTCGGTGTTCGAGCAACTCGGGCAGGGCTATTACCGCGCGAATGTCGGCGAAATCCGGCGCCAACTCGCTTGCGGGGGCTATCGCGGCAGCGACCCCAAGGCGCTGCTGGTCGGCCGCGACGCCTATGTCTCTGCGGGTGGCCGGATCGACGCCGATCTCTTCTCTGATGATGCCACCGAGATGTGGATCGACGGCGATATCCTCGATCACCTTGCCGAAGAACATCTCGCGGCCGCCGCTGAAGCGTTGCGCCAGCGTGAGGGCTATGCCCAAATCCGCACGGTGGTCTCGTCGCACATCCCCTACACCGAGACTTATGGCCTCAGGCAGGTGCAGGGCGAACGGCCGCCGCTCACCGATGAGGAAGAAGCGCGCTGCGAGGCGATCCAGATCGAACTTGAAGCGATCGAAGGGGCTGCCTCTTGCGAGGATGCCGAGGGTTACACCGAGGACGACGAAGCCCGGGCCCGCGCGCTTGAGGCCGAGTACGATACGATCCAATCGCGCGCGCCGGTGCTCACCGACGAGCAGAAGGCTTCGGCGCTCGCCTATGTCGTGATCGGCCGGGATGGTCAGCCCCGCATCCACGAGCAACTCTACGTCGCACCCGTGGATACCACCAACGAGGATGGTGATGAAGGCGAAGGTGACGGTGAGGGCGGCGGTGATGACCTCGACAATGCCGATGAGACCGATGGCCCGACCAGACCTGTGGTCAGCCAGCGCCTCGCTGACGAACTGGCGATGATGAAGACCGAATTGCTCAGCGTCCACGTCGCAAGCGATCCGCGGTTTGCGCTCGACGTCGGCACTTTCATCATGGCTGATGCCGCGACCCGGCAATTCGGGAGCATGGATCTCGCCAGCGAATTGCGTGCCCGGTCGCCGTCCCCGCGCGTCACCAATTTCGAGAGCGGAACGCTGGCAGCCGAGGAATGGGCAAAGCTCGATAGCGGCCTCGACCGTAGCTGGATCGACCACGACGACGTCCGCGACCGTTACGATGCGTTCTGTGCGCTCACCGACGACGCGCGGGCCGCGTGGCTGGGCTGGGCCGTCGCGCGTACATTCGATGCCGTGCCCGCCGGCAAGACCGGCAGTGCATTCATCGATCATCTCGGTGCCAAGCTGATAGTCGATGTCGCAGCCTGGTGGCGGCCGAGCGCGAAGAACTACTTCGACCGGATCACCAAGCCTGCGATCCTCGATCTGTTCGAGGCGGTCGGTGGCAGCGAATTGCGGCACCGCTATGGGGCATCGAAGAAGCACGATCTCGCTGCTTCTGCCGAGAAGCTGTTCGCCGGCGACATCCTCGTCGAGGCCGAGACCAAGGAACGGGCGCTGAACTGGCTGCCCGACGCGATGCGGTTCGTCCCTGTCGATGACCCGGCCGAGGCGCCGGGCAAAGGCGTCGGCGAGGGCGATGGTGATGACGACAATGCGGCAATCGACATGACGGGCGAGGCCGATGCCGAACCCGCAATCGATGGTCACGGTGACGACGGCGACGAGGTCCTCGCAGCCGCTGCCTGACGCGCAATCGCTCTCTCTTGACGGGGCCGCGGCGACACCAGCCGTGGCCCCGTTTTCATGTGCCCGCCCCATCGGAGGCGAGGGGGAGGGTGGTTTGTCGATGGGCGGATTGGCCGCCCGATTGGCCGAGGATCACGCGCAATGAACATGCCGCTTCTGAAACTGGACGACCCGCTGTTCGACCCCGGTGCCAGCAAAGCCGAAAAGCTGTATTCGGTGGCAACGAACCTGGCCGATACGCTTGCCCGTTCGGGTACCGTCACCCGCCAATTTCTTACCAGGCTGATGACCGAGGTTTTCGGTGCGTCGGATGCCGATGGCGCCTGGTCGATGCGCGATGCCTATGACGCGCTCGAAACGGCGCAAGTGCTGCTGCTCGGCCGCGATGGCTGGCAGGTCGCGCGGTACGACGATGCCGATCGCCTGTTCGCGGCATTGCTCGCATTCCAGAATGCACTGCCGACGCAGACCTATCGTTCCGAGCGTCAAGTCGATCTCCAACAGTTCAGCACTCCGCTCGCACTCGCCTGGCTGGCGGCACGTGCCGCGCAAATCACGCGTTTGGACCTCGTGCTCGAACCATCTGCTGGAACCGGCATGCTCGCCGCCCATGCGATGAAGGTCGGCGCCGGCGTGTTGCTCAACGAGCGCGATGATCAGCGTGCCGCGCTGCTCGCCCCGGCGCTGCGAGACGACGTCACCCGCCACGATGGCGAATTCATCCACGAGAAGCTGGGGCAAGGATCGCGGCCGAGCGTCGTCCTGATCAACCCGCCCTTCAGTCGCAGCGAGGGACGTGGCCGTGATCGGCACGCCGGCGCCCGGCATTTGCGATCGGCGCTGCTTCGGCTCGCCCCCGGCGGACGCTGCGTCGCGATCATGCCGCCCAACTTCGCCAGCGATGGCAGCGCGGCTGCGGGTTACGCCGCGGTCGCCGAGGTCGTATGCCCGCGCGCCGAGATCACGATCCTCGGCAGCCCTTATGCCAAGCATGGCACAAGCATCGCCGTCCGGCTGATCGTCTATGACAAGGGTTGGGCCGGCACGACGGCACGCCACACCGTCCATGGTATCGAGGCCGCGCTTTCGATCGTGCTCAACTTGCCGCCGCGCCTCGATCCCTCGAAATCGCCGCCCCCGGCGCCGA
Source organism: Novosphingobium sp. LASN5T (assembly GCF_003856955.1). NCBI lineage: Bacteria > Pseudomonadati > Pseudomonadota > Alphaproteobacteria > Sphingomonadales > Sphingomonadaceae > Novosphingobium > Novosphingobium sp. LASN5T. The sequence goes on along the minus strand of NZ_RQSI01000001.1, from coordinate 421,915 downwards.
CTATCGCCATGCCGGTGCCGCGGGCCAATCGTGCGGTGTCCGCGCCGTCGCTCTTTGCCGGTGTCGCGGGATCGCGCCTCGCCGCGCCGCCGCGCCCGAGCCGCATCGACGATGAACCACAGCTGCTCAGCTACCGTGTCTTCGACACCCCGGCGCCGGCAGGCGATCCCGTCGGCATCTATGTGCCCTGGCGGCTGAGCCGAATTGCTATCGGCGAGGCCGTGCCGCATCCCGATCAGCTGGTTGAGTCGGTGGCGATGGCATCGGTGTTGCCGCCCGCGCCGAGCTATCGGCCGATGCTGCAACGACGCGCGGTTGCGGCCTTGTCCGATGCCCAGCTCGAAACCGTGATCCACGCTGGAGAGGCCTTCGAGCGCGACTTGCCCGGTGCCTATCTCCCCAACGACGCGGGCGACCAACTCACCGAAGCGGCGGGCGGTCACGTCTGTCGCACGGGTTATTTCATTGGCGACGGCACCGGCGTCGGCAAGGGGCGCGAGGTCGCGGCCTGCATCCTCGACCAGTGGAACCGGAGCCGGCGCAAGGCGGTGTGGATCTCGGTCAGTTCTGGCCTGATTGAGGATGCCCGCCGCGACTGGTCGGCGCTCGGCGGACTTCCCATCGACATCCAGCCGCTCGATGCGTTCCCGCTCGGCCGGAAGATCGCGATGGACAGCGGCATCCTGTTCCTGACCTACGCGACGCTGCGTTCATCCAGGCACGATGAGGCCTCGCGCCTCCAGCAGATACGCGCCTGGCTTGGTGACGATTTCGAGGGGATGCTGGTGTTTGACGAGGCCCATGCATTGGCCAACGCGGCCGGCACCGAAACTGAATTCGGCGCGGCGCGCGGATCGGAACAGGGGCTCGCGGGCGTGCGGTTGCAACATGCGCTCCCGCGCGCACGAGTGCTCTACGTTTCCGCGACCGGCGCCACCGATCCCGCCAACCTGTGCTATGTCGCGCGTCTTGGCCTCTGGGGGAGCGGCACCGCCTTTCGCGACCGCGGCGCGTTCATGGCGGCAATGACCGATGGCGGTATCGCGGCCATGGAGATCGTGGCCCGGGATTTGAAGGCACTCGGGCTCTACACCGCCCGCGCGCTGAGCTTTGTCGGCGTCGAATACGAGGCTCTCGAACACATGCTGACCCCCGACCAGATCGGCATCTACGACACCTATTGTTCGGCGTGGTCGGTAATCCACGGGCACCTGGATGAAGCACTCAAGTCGGCGAATATCATCGACCGAATGTCGGGCGAGACGCTCAATGCTCAGGCCAAGGGATCGGCGCTGTCGAGGTTCGAAAGCTCGAAATTGCGGTTCTATTCACAGGTGTTGATGTCGATGAAGATGCCGAGCCTGATCCGATCGATCGAGGCGGAAGTGGCGGCGGGGAATGCCGCGATCGTGCAACTGGTGACCACCGGCGGCGCGGTCCTCGATCGCAGGCTTGCCGATCTGTCGCCGCAGGAACGGGCGCAACTGCTGGTCGATACCTCGCCGCTCGACGGGCTTGTCGACTACCTCAAGACCGCCTTTCCGACCCGGCAGATGCGCGCGTTCCGGGCGAGTGACGGCTCGATGCGTTCGGAGATGATGGTCGGCGATGATGGCGAGCCGATCCTTTGCCAGGAGGCGCTGGCCGCGCGCGACGCGCTCATCGAACAAATCTGCGGATTGCCGCCGATCCCGGCCGCCCTGGACGCACTGATCGCGCACTTCGGCAGCGACAAGGTCGCCGAGGTCACCGGTCGCACCAAGCGCATCGTGCTCGATGGCCACGAGAACCAGAAGCTGGAATCCCGCAGCCCCGGCGCGCGCAAGGCCGATAGCGATGATTTCATGGCGGGGCGCAAGGCGATCCTCGCGTTTTCGGACGCGGGCGGAACCGGGCGATCCTATCATGCCGATTTGAGCTGTGGCAGTGCGCATCGTCGCCGTATCCACTTCCTGCTCGAGCCGGGCTGGAAGGCGGCTACCGCGATCCAGGGGCTAGGCCGCAGCCACCGCACCAATCAGGCGAGCGCGCCGGTGTTCCGTCCGGTCACCACCGACTGCAAGGGCGAGCGCCGCTTCATCAGCACCATCGCGCGCCGGCTCGACAGCCTCGGCGCATTGACCCGCGGCCAGCGCCAGACCGGCGGGCAGAACCTGTTCGACCCCGCCGATAACTTGGAGAGCGATCTCGCGCGTGAGGCTCTGACGCAGTGGTATCACCTGCTCCATGCCGGCAAGCTCGCTAGCACCACACTGGCTGACTTCATGGCGATGACCGGACTCAAGCTGGTCGAAGAACAGGGCGGGGGGCTTATCGATCGGCTGCCACCGATCCAGCGCTGGCTCAATCGCATCCTTGCCCTGCGGATCGCGACGCAGAACGCGATCTTCGACGAGTACACCGGGCTCATCCAGGCCCGGATCGATGCGGCGCGCAAAGCGGGAACGCTCGATCTTGGCGTCGAGACCATCCGGGCGGAACGCATTGTCTCGCTGTCCGACCAAGTGCTGCGCACCGACCCGCTGACCGGTGCGGAAACCCGCCTGCAGCGCCTCGAACTCCACATGAAACCGCGCACCACCTCCTGGGGCCACCTCATGCAGCTGTGGCAAGGGAACGAGGATATCGCGTTCCTGAAGAACGGCAGGTCGGGCCGGGTGGCCTTGCGTGTCCCCTCGTGGTCGATCACCGACGATGAAGGCAGGCCCGTGCCGATGTGTCAGTTGGTGCGTCCCGCTGGCGCCGAACGGATGCCGGCGACGGCACTCCTTCACACCCATTGGCAGCCGATCGAACGCGAGGCTTTCCGCGCGCTGTGGGACGAGGAGGTCGCTACCGCTTCCGCTGCGCTCGACGTCGAGACAATCAGCCTTGCGACCGGCCTCCTGCTTCCTGTCTGGCACAAGCTGCCGGCCGATGACGTGCGCGTCTGGCGGATTGCCGACGGCAGCGGTGAGGCGCTGCTTGGCCGCATCGTCATGCCGGCGGCCGTCGAAAAGCTCGAATCCGAGTTCGGCCTTGCGGCATCGGTGCGCCTGACCCCGGCTGAACTGATCGCGGCGGCGCGCAGTAGTGACGGGGTCCCCGTGCCCGGCCTCGACGGCGTGCGGCTGCTGTCGGTCTTCGTCAACAACAGCCGGCGGCTCGAACTGCGTGGGCAGAATCCGCTCGACCGCGAATGGCTGAAGGCGTGCGGCTGCTTCGTCGAGGTGATCGCCTATTCGAGCAGAACCTTTGTTCCGATTGATCGCGCAGAGCAGGTCCTCGCGGCGATCGTGCACGGCTGACCGCGACCGCGCAGGGCAAGGAGGGAGGGTGGGGTGCCGGAGGGTGTCGCCGGATGGTCCGGTGATCATCCACGCGAAAGTCCCCGTCATGGCTCACGACCCCATCCTCGATCCGCTGTTCGTCGAGAGTTTCAACGCCGATCTCGAAGCGCTCGGCAGTCCGGCCCGTATTGCCAAAACCGACCTGTCGTCGTCAGCCGACATGTTCGAGTTGCTCGATGACGAAGGTCAGTTCGTCACGCTGTTTCCGGCCGAGGCCACGCCCGAAATCACTGCGGCGGCCTACCGCCTTTACGCGCAGGGTCTCCATCATGGCCTGCGCGCGGGCGAGGAACTCGCCTGGTCCAAGCTTCGCCACCTGATCGGCGTCGCTCCGACCGAGCGTTGAGCCCGCCCCAAGGCCCTCAACCAACCACCATTCCCACGAGGAGAACCATTATGGCTGACCGAGCCAGTGCATCGATCGTGATCGGCGGCACCCTTCGCCGCTCCGAAATCTCAGACCTTGTCGAAGCCATCGCCAGCGACGGCGGCCGCGCCGACTGGGAAGGCGAGCTGCTCGACGTCGCGTCAGTTCGTGACGGCGAGGCGCTCAAGGCTTGCGCCCATGAACTGGCCGGCGGCACGTTCGACTGGACCGAGCAGTTCTGCGAGGATCACGGTCTCGCTTATGCCCGCGATTCCGGGAGTTGCGGCGGGGCATTTGGACCCGAGCGCGTGGTCTTCACCGGCATCGGTGCCGCCATGCAATTCGACATGACCGAGAGCGACGAGATCGTTCTCGCCCGCACAATGATCCGCGAACTCGGCAGCATGGAGATGGTCGAGGCCTGGTTCACGCAGGCCGAGTTCACGCCGCCACCGTTCACGATCATCGAGGACGAGCCTGCCGGTGGCGAAATCAACGTCGCTCCTGTCGACGAGACGGCAGATGGCTGACAGCTATGTCCAGGGCAGTTTCGCCTTCACCTGTACCAACGCCGAAATGGCGCTGATCGAGGAGGCGTTTCAGGCGAGCTGCGACCTCGAAGCAGGTGGGACCCCGGCAGATCCGACGCCGGAGTTCCTGGTTGCCTTTCCGCCGGGCGATCCCGCGGATCCGTGGAGCGGTTTCCTCACGATCTTCTCCGATCCCGACTTTCCCGAATTCGGGGTGGAGTTCGAGGGCGGCAACTCGCTGGAACACCCCGATATCTCGACAATATGCTTCTACAGCACGACTGATTTCCAGCCCGACGCTCTCGCTCACCTGATCCAGCATTGCTGTCAGGACACACTGACAAAGGCTCCAATCGGATTTGAATGGGCCTGTTCATGTTCGAAACCCCGGATCGGCGAGTTCGGCGGTGGATGGTGCGCGGTCTTCGCCGACCGCATCGAAATCGAGTCTACCCGCGAGGCGCTCTCCCAAGCACTTGATGGTGGAATCCTCTGACCGCCGCCGCGTGCGGCTGACCCTCACTGCAATCAAAGGACCAGATCCATGATTTCTTCCACGACGGTGGAGGCGCCCTCGCGCCTTTACAGCGAAACCCAGCACGATGAGCGCGGCAATTTTCACTACCAGGGCGACCTTTATCGTCCCTCGGATGATCTCCCGATACTGTGTCAGCGGATCGGGCAACATCTCGCCAGCCAGTTTCCGAACATTCGCCTGGCGATCCGCAGTCAGCGCTTCGCCGGTGGCCGCAAGATCACGGCAGAGGTGCTTGATGCGCCTGAAGACCTGTCGCCCCGGGAGGCGCAGGAAGCCCTGATCATGAGGTTGCGCGATCAGGTCGAGCGCTTCGGCTTTTGCCGGACCAATCCGTTGCAGGACTACTGGAGCTGCTCGTTCTATTCCGAAATCATGATCGGACGGGCTTATTGGTCGGCGCTCGCTCGCCGGCGCGGCAGTGCCAATAAGGTCGACAGCCTGGTCACGCTGGCGAGCTTCAAACGCCGCCTGAAGCCCGGCGATGCCCTGACCTTGCTGCATGCTCCGTTCAACCACCGGGCGCTCGGTATCTCACGCAAGGTTGTCGAGGTGCGTTCGAAGGACTTCGTGTTCGAAGGACGCAGCTTCTGTGATTTTCCCAATGCCACCAGCTTCGCTTGTGATGGAAAACATGTGCGGATCGCGATGGGCCGTGAGGACGATCCCGATGCTCACCTGCTCTATGAGTGGAGCCCGGCAACACCTTGAACTCAGGCGTGAATAGTCGTTCCCAGATCGGTCCAAGTTTCTCGCGGTCACGGTCCAAATGGCGAAAGGAAGGGGGTGGGCGAGGGTGAGCACGGGACGCGGTGACGCGCCGGCTCGCCTTCATCCCATCTTCAAGGAGCAGTTTCATGGCCAGTCTCGCCCCCGTACTCGATCGTCCTGCCGCCGATCGGCCTGTCTCCGGCGGCTACAAGGTCGACATCTCGCGTGGTCACAATGTCAGCCGGGTTTCGTCCGAATGGTTCTCTCGTCCCGACGACGAGCGCTACCTGTCGCTGACCGACCTGCATGACAGCGTCCGCCGCCGCGCCGAGCGGGCAACGACACGTGTCGTCGAAAGCCGCGCGGTCCGCGTCGAGGCACGTAGCGAAAACCCGGAGCGATTGTCCTTGCTGGTTCCCGGCGAAGATCGTCCGATCGCACCGACGAACTGGTCGTTCGGCCAGCTCGCGAGCCTGGTGGGTGCGCCCGCTTCTTACTTGCGCACGCTTCCGGCCGCGCTCGCCGGCATCAACATGCAGCACGGCCTGCTTTCCCACCGCGGCGAGCAGGTCAAACTCCTCCAGACCGATGACGGCCGTACCGAACTGCGCGCGGTCACGGGCCCTGAATATGGGCGCATCTGGGACCACGAACTTGTCGCGGCGGTCATGCGGATCGCCGGGAACGGGGTCGGCGATACGCGATGGAAAGTCCCTGGCGTGCTCGACTGGGGCAGCATGGTATACAACCCCTATGTCGATGTCTCGACCGAGACGACCACGCTTTACGCGTCCGATCGCGACGTGTTCCTGTTCCTTGTCGATGACACGCATCCGATCGAGGCCGGCAAGCTCCCCAACGGCGAACCCGATCTCTACTTTCGCGGCTTCTACTGCTGGAACTCCGAGGTCGGTTCCAAGACGCTAGGAATCGCGACGTTCTACCTCCGCGCGGTGTGCATGAACCGCAACCTGTGGGGCGTCGAAAATTTCGAGGAGATCAACATCCGCCATTCGAAATTCGCCGCCAACCGCTTCGCCCACGAGGCGGCGCCGGCGCTCGAACACTTCGCGGATTCCTCACCGCGCAGTTTCGTAGACGGCATCCGGCAGGCGCGCGAACGCATCGTCGCCCGCAAGGACGAAGACCGCGAGGATTTCCTGCGCAAGCGCGGCTTCTCCAAGCCCGAGACCGGCAAGATCATCGCGACCGTGCTCGCCGAGGAGGGCCACCCGCCCGCGAGCCTCTACGATTTCGTGCAGGGCATTACTGCGCACGCCCGCAGCAAGGCCAACCAGGACACTCGCCTCGAGATCGAGGGCAAGGCTCGCAAGCTGCTCGAAAAGGTCAACTGAGCGCGGGCGAAACCGCGCTGCTTGCCGCCCGGCATCGCCGATGGTGGCAGGCAGCGCGGCGCGTTCCACTTGAAGGGGATATTGATGGAAATCGGGCGCTACCTCGTGCTCAGCACCGCGCATGTCTGCGTGAAGACCGCCGATCTGCTCGGAGGGTGGGCGCTTCTCGAACCGTCTGACCCGCCGGTTGCCGTGGCCTCGACGCGCTATGGCTGGTTCATCTCGACGCGCGAGGTCGAGGAACCCGATCGCCGGCAGATACCCGCTGATGTGCTTGGCGCCATGCGGTTAGGACGCGAGCAGGGCTGCGACTACCTGCTGTTTGATTGCGACGCCGGCACGATCCCCGGCCTGCCGCTGTTCCCCTGGTAGCCAGCCATGGAACGCAACGTAGCACCATCGGCCCCGGTCGTTGCTGCCTGGGGCATGGGCATCGACAGCACCGCGATGATTATCGAATGGGTGGCGCGCGGGCGGCCGCTTTCGATAGTCCTCACCGCCGATACCGGCACCGAGCGCGAGGAAACCTACGCATTCCTGCCGATCTTCCAGCAATGGATGGATGCTCACGGCATCGAGCATCACGTGGTCCGCTACACGCCCCGGCGCTTCAAGCACTGGCCGCCCTACTTCACCCTGCTCGAAAACTGCCTCACCAACGCGACGCTGCCCTCGATCAGCTTCGGGCGGCATAGCTGTTCGCAGAAGTGGAAGATCCAGCCGCAGGATCGCTGGGTCGCGGACTGGGAACCCGCGCAGACATGTTGGAAACGGGGCGGCAAGGTCGTGAAGCTCATCGGCTATGATGCTTCGCCTGCCGATAGCCGCCGCTATGCGCATCGCGAGGGACACGTCTGCGACCGTTTCGACTACCGCTACCCGTTGCGCGAATGGGGCTGGGATCGTGCCCGCTGCGCGAAACGTATCCGCGCAGCGGGTTTGCCAGTTCCGATAAAGTCAGCCTGCTGGCTCTGCGCGGCGCAAAAGGTTGAGGAACTTAGCTCGCTGCCGCGCTGGTGCCTGCGTCTGATTGTCCTCGTCGAGGCGCGCGCCGCTCCGCGCCTTCACAGCATCGAGGGCCTGTGGCGCAGTTCGACTTCTACCCGCCCGGGTTCAATGACCGCCGATATTCGCGATCAAGGACTGCTCGACCGCCGCGAGGTCGAGGTGATCATCGGCGGGGCGCCCATCGACCTGGTCGATTTCCAACAGGCGGCAGCCGCCATTCCAGTCGATGCGCGCCCCGCCATGCGCGAGTGGATCGAACTGTTCAATGCAGGTGTATCGAGGCTCGCGGCATGATGTCGTTGCAGCAAAATCACATTTGCCCGCTCAAGGACGCGCGTCGTTTCGATGACGAGTTCGGCCGGGGTTATGATCATGCGCTGCTTGCCGATCGCGGACCCGTTCCGGCGGACTGCTGGGTGCATGATGCCTGGATCGTCACCGCTGCGGGGAAACTGCATCCAGGCCTGAACACAGCGCCGGTGCCGGTCCGGCCTGAGGACCTCTTCGTCGAAGCTGGGCGCCGCTTCAGCTGCCGATTTCCCCACTTTGAAGGAACCGCACATATGGACGCGCAATTGAGCCGGGGCCTCATCCTCAATGTCCCGCATTTCTTCGCGAACCCCGAGTTTCGGACTTGGCTTGAAGCGGATCGCCCCAAATTCACCTGGCACCGTGGCGGCCATATCGACGAATGGTCGGACGTCGTCGTCCTGGTCGATCCGGGCCTGAATGGCGAAGGCAGCGACTCCGACATGCCGGCGGAATGCTGGGAAACCATTGTCGCGCTGTGCCGCGAGCATCTCGTGGCCGGCCGTGCCGGCGAGCCCCACGTGATGGTTCGGCTCACCAACCTTACCGATTGACGGGGGCAAACCCTCAGCAATGGGAGCCATTGTATGACATTCGTCGCGCCAATCGCGGGCGTTGGGCCTGCCGTCGCGCTCGATCCCATCATCGTCGATGCGGTCGCGCGAAACGCCTGGTTCGCGTTCAACCTGTCAGGGGGGAAGGATTCCTCCGCTGCGGCGTTCGCGGCCAGTGAACTGCTTGATACCCTCGGTCATGACCGCCAGCGGCGCATCGCCATCCACGCCGATCTCGGCCGCGCCGAATGGCGGGCAACGCCTGTGACCGTTGCCGCGATCGCGCAGCGTCTGGGGCTCCCCCTAACCGTTGTCCGCCGGGGTGCCGGCGACATGGTCGATCGCTGGGAACAGTGCTTCGAAGCTGGCAAGGCGCGCTATGCGGCGCTGTCGACGTATCATCTGATCGGTCCCTGGTCCTCGGCATCGCTGCGTTTCTGCACTTCGGAACTGAAGGTGCAGGTCATCGGTCCCTATCTCGCCCGGCATTTTCGCGGTGAAAATGTGGTCTCGGTCATCGGCCTGCGCCGGGCCGAAAGCGTATCTAGGCGGAATACTGAAATTGCCCGGTTCGACACCCGCTTTGCGAGGTCCGGCAATCCGTCCGGCACGCGCATGTCGACCTGGCATCCGCTGGTCGACTGGTCCGCCGAGGAGGTGTTCGCCTGTCACGACCGCCATGACCTTCCCTTGCACGAAGCCTATCGCTGCCACGGCTCCTCGCGCCTTTCCTGTGCTTTCTGCGTCCTCGCCTCAGGCGCAGACCTCGCTGCCGCGACCCGGGAACCCAGCAATCTCGACCTCTATCGGCATCTGGTCAGCATGGAGGCGGCATCGACATTCTCGTTCCAACCGGGGCGCTGGCTCGCAGATGTTGCTCCGCACGCATTGTCGCCGCCGCTCGCCCGGGACATTGCCCAGGCGAAACGCGATGCGGCAGCGCGCCATGCGATCGAAAAGGCGATGCCTGCAGACCTGCGCTTCGTGAAAGGCTGGCCGCCGCGCCTGCCGACACTCGATGAGGCCCAGCTCATCGCCAGCGCGCGCGAGGTCATCTTGCTCCGCCACGGTCTCGACAATCATTTCCCTGATGCCGCCGCTGTTCGCAGCCGGTTCTCCGAATTGCTCGACCAGAAGTCAGCCCGGGCGCGGTCGTCCGAATAGATGAGCGGAAGGGGGCAGGGCGGGGCGGTGCGAAATGGATCGCATCGTCATTGCGGAGTCAGCCCATGTCCTTGCCTGCCAGCATCCACGCATCCGTCAGTTCGGCGTTGCTCGGGCGCGTCACGCGTATCTTCAACAACAGCGTGGGCGATGTTCTCGTCGAAACCCTGCAGAACGCTCGCCGGGCCGGCGCCAACCGGGTCGATATCGATGTGCTCGAAGAAGGTGGCCGCTCGCTGCTCGTCATCCGCGACGATGGCACTGGCATCGCCGATCCTGCCAAAGTGCTGACGCTCGGCGATTCCGGATGGGACGCCGATACCGCGCGCCGAGAGGATCCAGCCGGCATGGGCGTGTTCAGCCTCGCCGGCCGCCACGTCGAAATTCGTTCAAGGACTGCCCTTGCCGAGATGGGCTGGCGCGTCGAAATTCCCGCCGATGCTTGGGAAAGCGGGGTTCCGCTGGCGATCGAGACCTGCGACGTCGAGCCTGGCACCGAAATCCGTATCGACATGCCCGATGCCTGGAGCCGCGATCTTGCCGCTGCCGCCGCCAATGCCGCACGGCATTATCCCCTGCCGGTGCGGTTTCGTGGGGAGGCGCTCAAGCAGGTCGACTTTCTCGCCGGAGCCTGCCGGATCGAGAACTGGCAAGGTTGCCGTATCGGCGTGTTTCACGACCGCAATCATCTCCCGGCAAGCTATCCCCGAATCAATTTCCACGGACTGACCGTTCTCTGCCCACTGCCAAGTGTGACTGAGGTCGATGGCGGCGAATGCTGGCATGTGAGGGTCGATATTCGCGACGCGCCGGCGCTCCAACTGGTCCTGCCCGCGCGCAAGGAGATGGTCCAGAATTCAGCGCTCGAAGCCCTGCGCGAAGCGGCCGAGGCGGCCATCTACCGCGCCCTGGCAAGGGCACCGGGTCATCGCCTGGCGCATGCGCAATGGCTGCGTGCCCAAAAATTGGGCATCGAGCTCCCCGAAGCCGAGGCCTGGTTACATGGCTGGTTTTCCCGCACCGCCGACGATAATGGCATTCATCACGGCGAGCGTGTCGTTGACCGACCGATGATCCTGTTCCCCGATAGCGAGCCGGCCTTCGAGCAATGCGCTGGACGCGCTCTGCGCGGTGAGGTTCTGGGTGGAACGCTGGTCCGCGAGCAATCTGCATTCGCGGGCTACCGTTGGTACGACAGTTTACCGCGGATTTGCTCACTGTCCTTCGTGATCGGCGCCGGAGACAGTGAGGTTCGCTACGAGGAATCTGAAGCTACGCCACCCGATCTGGTGTCGGGGCAGGTCGCGTCGATCATGCTCGATGTCGCGGTGAGCTCATCCCAGGACGGCACAGCGAAGTCAGTCACATACTCGCTGCCGGTCGACGTATTGATCCTCCCCGAGGATGGTTGGTCGACCGATCTCGACGAGACGGTGATCCTGCTCTCGCCGAAATGCGCCATCGATCCCTGCGATCTCGCCGACCTGCTGATCGACATCTGTTTTTGTGCCTGCGACGACGTCGATGCTGACAGCTGGGAGACCCAGCAGCGCAATTTTCAGATGCGGGCAGGTCAAATCGCCAATGCGCTGCTGCTGGGCGAGGATGCCGCCATCCTCGCGCGCATCCGCGATGTGATCCAGGAGGAGATCCGCTGGCTCATTCCTCTCGGTCGGCAGGTCTCGATGCTGGCTGGCGGCAATGGGGTGGAGCTGACATTTGTCGCTAATGCGATAGCCCACGATCCCGGCGTCCCATTGCCGGAATACCAATCGTCGGGGCCAGTCTGAACGCACCGGTCTGACGATCCAGCTGCGTTCGCGAATTTCCCGTCGGGAGAAGCCTCATGTTTGATGTCGATTGCGTATCGCTGTTATCTCCGCGCCGCCGACAGTTGGCGAGTTTCGAGCATGGCTATGCTATCGCGCTACGTCTGCGGGGAGAGAGCGGTTTGCCTCAATTTATCGTGAGCACTAGCAACCCGCTCCAGCCGTTTCGGGTCACCGCACAGCTTTCCGCCAATGATGAGGCAGTTCTTGCGCTCGTGGCATGAGTAGTCGGTGCCGGGAATTCCAACTTCGGCAAGGTCGGGCAACTTTGGCCTCAATTCGGCTTGACAGGCCAGGGTTCGGGCCTCGACATTATGTTCCTATGCGCCTTGCCGATGATCTCGCTGCCCGGCGGAATATGTACTTCCGCCCGCTTCCGACTATGCCTGACGTCCTCCTGATCGACGTTCCGCCAGCCTATGCGTCGCCGAGCCTTCCGCTCGGCCGTTATTACCCGGTCATCATCGAGACCGAGGCCGAATGCGCGGAAATGGACGCCTTTCTTGTTCAGGAACGTCCCCGGCCTATTGCTCCTGACATCTTCGACCTGCGGCCATCGGCCTTGCGCGGTGGCGACATCGTATTCGCGCGCTACCGGCCGTCCGATCCTGACTGGCCCTGGATTATGCTGTGCCGCTGGCCTCAAAATTATGTCGCCATGGTGCCGCCCGGTGACGATCACTTTGCCCGCGGCGCCTATACCACGGAAGTCTTCGAGACAGTCGATGATTTGGCAAATGCGGAAGATCGCCTGATCGAGGTTCTTGGATCGCATCGTCCGGTGCGGTTGGGCGCCCTGCCGGAAATTATGGGACGTGCATGATCCGGTACTCGACGACGACGATCATCGACTCGAAGGTTCGCCTAACTGGATGAATTTGCTGCCGCATCGAATGCCGTGATCGCGCCGATTTGCTCCTCGACCAGAGCTTGCAGCGCCTCGAAGGCCATGTAGCAAAGCTGGCATTCGGCGGTGAGCAGGCCGATAACATCTGGCAGAGCCAGTGGTTCCCGGCCACCGAAACCATAATAGAACCTGCCGGTCTCTTCATTCCGCATCCGCGTGACCATGCCGGTCATGCCGATGACAAAGCGGGGCGAAAACCGATGATTATAGGCGTTGCGAAAATCCCCGGTCGCATCCCGAAACGCTTTGGCTCCGATCGCTTCGACCGTCCGCTTGAAGCGAATGTATGTCTTGCCCCAGCCCCGGCCATAAATGCCGCTCGTGTTCAGATCGATCTCGATGTCGAGCGGTAGGTCATCCTGCCATGACACAAAATCGCGGGTCATATTGGCCTGGTGGCACAGATGGGCTGCAGCAAAGGTGAAGCGCGACTTGATCGCATAGGGCAGGTTGACCGCATTGGTCGCCAAAACGTCTATGAATTCATGCGTGGCCGCCATCTTTGCGTCGTCGTCCATTCCCTCAATGACGATAGCCCAAGCCTGCAGTCGTTGCACATGATTGGTGAGATCGTTCAGCGTGTTTGCCAACTCTGTCGAGAATTCCCCAAGCATCTGCGCGTAGGCCATCCAGACCATGCTCAATTTGTCTGGCAGCGTATACCAACGGTAAGGCGTGTAGCGGCCGGAAAAAGGCAGCGCGGCACGGGCCTCGCGATAGGCGCGGTACAGCCGGACGTCCTCCTCAACGCCGTTGCCAGCGATCGCAGAAGTGTCGGACATCATCATCCCAGCCGGCTAAACATGCTGCGCTGACGAGGCAGGATGAGACGATCCGTCCACGCGATCGTTTTTGCGCGCGGCTTTTCCTTGCCTTCATCGGAGACGATCATGAGCTCGCCCTCGTCGCGCAGCAGCCGCAACTGGCTGGACAGGATATCGGAGGTCACGGGCGTATCGTTGCAGTTGCCGGCGAAGAGCTGCTCGACCACGAGCCCGCCAAGATCGCCCCGGTTGGCCGCATGGATCATGCGAGGCAGTTGATCGATCACGGCCGATTCGGATCGCGCGAGCGCATCGTCGTCGAACATGAATTGCATCAGATCCTGGCGCACATCCTTCGCCGGGTTGAAGCCGAGTGCATGGAAACCGGCGCCACCATGATGTTGGAAGTGGTTGTTGATCCGCCAATGGAGCTTGCCCATCTCGTCCCGGGCCTGGCGGTGGCCCGAAAGGTGCAGCAACCAATACGACCTATGGCTCTCCACCGAGTGGATGAAGAAGGGCGTATAGAACGGAGCACCGGTGCGGGACTGGACATGGCGGTACAGCCCGTTCTGGATCAGGTATCGCCAGCCATCTCCATTCTTGAGCTCGATGAGGCCACGGACATCTTCCCTCTGGAGGTCGAGACCGAGCAGGGCTCCCGATTCCGCGCGCTTTTCGGTCAGGAAGTCGATCAGGGCGTCTACGGCAAACGTCAGCAGGATTTCCGGGTTCTTGACCTCGCTCAGGATCGATCGGATCGTCGCGAAACGGACGTCGCTCCAGCCATATTGATCGAGGAAGAACAGCGAGCGCTGCGCGGTTCCCTTGGCCCGTATTCGGGCGATGATGTCCGGGCAGGCATCCTCGAAGGTCGAACAGTGCAGGAAGATGTCGGTGCCGAGGCGAGCGCCATAGCCACGCTTGATCAAAAGATCGCGCAGGAAAGCAATATGATCGGCGTTCTCGTCGACGAAAAAGAAATCGGCGCGGACCTCAAATCCCTTGATCCGCGCGGCATTGAGGGCCTTGTCCGCCTCCTCGACCGCGCGGAGCAGACGCAAGGGGGAGCCTTCGGCTTCCCCGCCGCGATGCCGATAAAGGCCGCCGCCGCAAAACCCGTCGACGATCGTCAGGTTCAGCATGGTCTGGCTGAATGTGCGGGTCAGACGTTCGACGTAGATGCCAAGATACTGCTCGAAAATCTCGTGCTTTGCGACACTGTGATCGCCGAGGACCGGCAGCGGCTCGCCGACCCGCCAGTCATAGTGCTTCCTCGTCACGAAGCGGCGGCCTTTCGCCGCTTAGGGCCGAGATTCTCGCCCATGCTCAGGATATAGTCAGCGCCCTGGAGCCCCTTCGAATGCGGCCCAGCCCAGAGCAGATAATAGAGCGGCGCCCCCTTTGAATTACGGATTAGGCGCGGGGTGGAAACGTGACCGAACGCGGCCTTGAGCCGGGCCCGGTAGAGTTGCAGCAGGCGCTCGGCATAATCCTCACGCTTCTCGTAGCCCCCGCTGTTGAAGAGACCGCGACTGCGCTCGCGGTACACCTCGTCAAACCACGCGCGCGATCCGAAATAGGCATCCAGCGTTTTCGCCCAGGCGTCGGGGATTTCGCCCGAATTGGGCAGCATCCGCTGGATCGCCATGCTCAGGGCAAAATTAACCACCACCTCGAAAATGCCGGTGTCAGCGAGTTGCTGGACGCTGGCCCATTCCAGATGCGCGCCGAAAGGATCGAGAAAGGCGACGCCGCGGTGGGTCGATCTTGAGATCGGTCTGGCTGCCACCCACGCAATGCCTTCGGCTGCCCCTACCGGAAGAATGTCGATTTCACGGGAGCTTTCGAACGCCCGTTTTACCTCTTCCAGTTCCGCGCACCTTCTCGGATCGTTTTCGATGAAGACGTAGCGCGCAAAAGGATTGGCGACATTGATTGCGATCCGGGGCGAGCCGTCGATCAACTCGGTCTGGTCAGCATCAGCCTCGGTTTCCACCTCGAAAAGCGGGATTGCCTCGCTGGCCGGCGCGGCACCCTTGCGAACCTGTGCCTGACCGCCGCCCGCGAATGCATCGACATAGATCGTGCGCCAGGGCTGGTTCTTGAGGACCTTCGTGTAGAAATCGAGATAGCGGGCGAGGGCATCCAGCTTCTCCCGGGCCCAGGGGCCCACAACCGCGATGTCTGGCATTACAGGGCTTCCAGCCGCGTTTCGGGGAATTGGCTCCATTCCTGACCGTCAAGCTCCCGGCCGCCGGACTTGGGGCGAAGTCCGCCCCATTGCTTGAAGAAGAAGGCGACATTCTGCGCAAGGCACTGATCGCGCACTTCGCGCACCCATTCGAGATGAATCGGCCTTGCGCCGGGGCCGGATTCGCCGCCGGCGATGACCCAGTCGATGCCGGCCAGATCCATCTCACCGACCGCTCCGATCAGCGGTTCGACCGAGAGAAAGCGAACTCCAGCGGGACTATCGCGCAGATGGGTTATCCGAGGGACGCCGCTGGCATCCTCGACCGACACGCCGCACCAGATATGACCCGGACCGCGCGCTTCGCCATACCGCGCGCGCAGGTAATTGCGCATCGGCGAGCTGCGCTTGGTCAGAACCTGGAACGTGTGCCAGTGTGCGGCTTCCATGGTGTCGAAAACGCTGTCGATGAACCTGCGCGGTACCTTCTTGTGAAAGAGGTCGCTCATCGAATTCACGAATATCATGCGCGGCCGCTTCCAGCGCAGAGGCTGCCCAATGCGCTCGGGCCGCAATGTCAGGTCGAAGCCATTCTCGAACGGATGCCCGGCTATTCCCCGCCAACGCTCCGCGAAACGCGCGGCATAGCAATTGTCGCAGCCGCGCGTGATCTTCGTGCAGCCCGTGACCGGATTCCACGTTGCATCAGTCCATTCGATTGCCGTTCCGTCAGACATTGAACAGTCCAATATGAGGGCTCCACCTTAGCAATGGAACGAAATAAGAACAACCCTCGGTCATCAATTTCAATTTCCTCTTCCGATGGCTTTTTGCGCCGCTTCGCGCTCCCCGTGTTCGAACGCGTCGGCAAAATCATCCAGTTCGGCCGCGCTCATCCCGATGCGCCGACCTTCCTCGCGCCAGGCCGCAACCGCAGCCTCGACTTCGGCGAGAATGGCCCGGGCCTTTTCCGGCGATATCCGGAAATAGGGCGCCACCGAGAGCAAGGCTTCGATCGTGGCTTCCGGGCCGGTATCTTCGGATATCCAGGTCTTCAGTTCGCGTACGCGCTCCGGGAATGGATTGATGTCGAATGCCGGTGCCAGCCGCCACAGTCCGCGCTCGACATGCAGGAAGCCATGGTTGAGGAGGTGGTCGTCAACATTGGTGATGAGGATCGAGAACGCGATCCGGCGCCACAGTTCCTCGATGTCAGCCTGCGGCGTTGCACCGTTCTGGCGCAGGGCATCGACGATCTCGGTATAGGCATGTTCGCCATGATCGCCAGGCTCCGCTCCCAACATTGTCGCCGCTGATATATACATGAGCCGGCCGCCACCCGCTGGACGATCGAACCGCCGGATCAGCGCAACGGGTGTTCCGTCACTGTCGATGAGGCGAGCGCCCGCCGCATCGATCCCGGCGCGCCGTGCCAGACGCATGGCCAGTATCTCACCCTTGGTCACCGCACGTTCGTCGCTGATGCTGGGAAACTTGCCGATAGCCAACCGGCCGTCCTCGTCGAGGACCGTGCATTTGGGGCGCAGACCCCCGAGCGAAGTTCCGCGCCCGCGCAGATAAGCGAGGTCGACCTCGGTCTCTGTGCCGCGCTCGACCGCATGACTCGCGGCCAGCAACTGTCCGATTTCGATGAGAGGCGGGGTCGTGCGCCGTCCGTCCTCCTGCGCTCGCTGAAAGACCCCGTCTTCATCCTGGAGCCGTAACGCTCCCACACGACTGACGTCGTCGACCGCGAGTAGATAGTCGAGCGAATTGAGCGCCTGTCCGGCGACAGGCTCGCCGCGTCGTCTGGCTTCCTGACGGCGCTTGGCATGATCGCGCTGGATGACGCGCCGCCCCCATCCATCCGGCTCGGTGTCCGCTATCGCCGGATGGAAGACCGAACCGTTGCCCTGCTTGCGATGAAACTGCGGACCCGTGACGAGGCGAATTCCCGGCTCGACCGCGAACCTGTCCGGGCTGGCAAGCCAGGCCTCGTCATATTCGAATGAGGCGCTTTCGCGGGCACCCTGCTGGTCATAACGCAGGACGCCGACGGGACGGGCCTCGTCGCCCAAGGATATGCGGATGGTCCGGTTCACAATGCGCGCGCCGCCTTGGGAGGACGCACGCGCTTCGGGATGCGCTGCTGGTCGAGCAGCAGTCCCTGTTCGTCATGGCGGGCATCGAGAATGTCGCCGAGCACTTGGTCGAAGCCGAGCACGAAAAAGGCCATGGCATAAGTACCGAGCGCAACCGAAGGATCGCCCTTTTCAATCTTGAGGTAGGTGCTCTTGGCAACACCCAGGCGTTCCGCCATCATCTGGACCGTGAGGCTGCGCTTGCGCCGGGCAAGCGCAATGTCCGCCCCCAGCTTGGCAAGGGAGCGCCGGACACGCACGGGCAAGGTTTCAGCGACAGTTGATTTCACTTCAAGGCCTCATATATGCGACCGTAATCATAATTTGGTCGCGTATATAAGTTCTAAACGTGAGAATGTCGAGGGGTGGCCGGTGGCGCCGCCATCACGTGCCTGGCGGCTCGGGGCAGGGCTGATGAACGACGCTGTGGAGTTGCAGCAGCTTGTCGTGAGCCGGCCCGGCATGGCCTACGTCGATGCACTGATCGTTCTCGCAAAACAGCACGAAAGCATGGCCGTCCGCGTTGCGCGAACTCCGGTAGATCAATCCGTCGACCGGCTCCCCATTCGAATTGCGGAACACCCGGCGAAAATATTCGGTCACGATCTGGGTGGGAACATATTCGATGTGCTCGCGCCCATCGCGCGCGATCTGTTGGACCAAGTCGCGCGCAAAGGCGTGGAGGAAGCGTAGCGGGTGTATCAATTTACGTGCCTTCGCGTCGAACACGCTGGGAATATCGGGGAGATCAGCGAGGTCCAGGACTTTCAATTCCCTTATCGCGCGGAACGTACCGATCGACATCAGCTGGCCTGTATGGACAGCAGGGTCAAACGTCTCCGCCATTGCCGTTGCAACATCGAACGCGCCGTAGAACATCGGAATACCGGCAGGACTCATCCGGTTGGACTGTGTCGCAAACCGCTCCGGCGGCGCTCCTAACGCCCCAGCATCGCCATAGGGCTCCACGCCGATCCGGATTCGGACCAGGGCAACGTCCAGATCAATTGCCTTGACGAGCCCCGTTTCGCGAAGCTCCTTCGCAATGACCGAACCGATGACGTCGAGCATCTCGGAGGGCGGTAGATCGTCCCGATCATCGCCGTTCGGCTTCAGAAACAGATAGCGCGTCAGGTGCTTGGTGACATGCTTGAACCAGTCCCACCCCCAGACCAACCGCTGGCTGTCGTCACCGCGGTAGAATTCGCGCTCGACCCAACCATCGGTATCGATCGAATCGATCAGCGCCTCGATCACGGCGTCGTCATCGCTGATGTCGTAGTTCTCGAAGACTTCCCAACTGTCCGAAATCGGCGCCTGATAACCGCCTTCGGCGGAGATATACATGATGCCTTCGGTATCTGGGTGGTTCCAGTCGAACGAGATACCGCCAAGAACAACCCCGACAAAATCATCAAAACTCGCCGCAATGGGTTCGTCGGATTCCTCGCCGCAGAACCGGCATCGCGTCGCGCTCAGATTGTTTCCGATCCATTCGGCCAGGGCGGAATCATTGACGCAATCGGCGCAAATGTCGCCATCGGCTTCGCTGTAGCCGCGCTCATATTGCTCGAGCATCCATTCCTTCGCACGCCCCATAGACTTCCTCGACCAAACTCCACCACGCGATCGCCACGCTGGATCAAATCAAGCGTATTGTTCTATGGCAGTACCAAGGATTGGCCCATCGGACTTCAAGATTTGTTGTGAGCACCCGGCAGGAAGTTCGGGTTGCGCGGGAATGGCCATCCCTTTGTGGCAAATGATGTGGGTGTAGTGTCGCGGGATCGATGCAGGGTGGGGCGGCTGCCCGCTGGCGCGGGCACCGGGCTAACGGGCTGCGCCTCGAGCCCCGCTCTCGCGGGTCTCGATCCTCGCGGACTTATATCCCTGCCGCAAGGTGCGCGCGGGGTGAGAGGTGAGGGTGGCAGCGGCGATGCTGCCCAGAGGGCCCAGTTCAGGCGCGGGGGCGACGTGATGCGGGGCGGCGCTCGAATTCGGCGGCGCTGGCGTCGAGATCGGCGGCGAGCTGGTTGAGGGCGCGAGCTGCGCCCAGCCGCATGAGACCGTCACCCTGATTTCCCGTGCTGCCGCGCGCTGCGCGCTTGCGCGCCAGATCGGCCACGGTGCGGAGTGTCGTCGAGTCCATGACCGCAGCATAACCTTGCAGCATCGCGAATGCCAGTCGGCGTCCGCGCGGGTGGTGGGCGAGGGCACCATCGCGTTGCGCACGGGGAGAGGGATGTGCCCTGGACCCCGCGCAGCGCGGGCGGCGCGGGCAGGCCATCAGAGGAGAGGGGGTTCGGAGAAGGTGTCGCGAAGAAATGGTTCGAAAGCGACATCGTCTAGGAGTGAAGATCATGAACATTGGTGAAATCCGCAACGTCAACGGCCGCCTCACTGGCTCGATCGCCACGCGCACTATCGACCTGCCCCGCATCGGTCTGCGCAAGGTCGACAGCAACAGCGATCGCGCGCCGGTCTATGAGATCCTCGCGCTCAACGTCGCCCGGCGCTGGGTGCAGGTCGGCGCGCTGTGGGAGGCGTTCTCGAAGAAGACCGGCGAAGCGTTCCTCGCGGGCTCGGTCGACGATCCGGGGCTGCCCGAAGCGCTGCCGGTGGCGTTCTTTCCGACCGAGGATGGCGGTTACACCGTGGCCTGGCGGCGCGAGACCGTGCGTGCCGAGTTCGGCGGCGGGTTCGGTGCGTCGCAGCGGTCGTATGACGAGCGCACGCAGGACGGCTTCGGCGGCAGCACCGCGGGCACCGATGGCGCGCTGATGGGGGCGGGCGCGGACGCGGAAGACGGTGAAGACCTGCCGTTCTAATCCGCAACGGCAAGCCGGGAAGGGCCGGGGGCGCAACGAGCGTCTCCGGCCTTTTTCTTTTTCATCTACCGAATTCTCGAAAGGCTGACCCATGTCCATCACCGCAAAATCACAGCGAGTGGAGCGCTTCGCCGACCTCAAATCCCTCTATGCCGAAATGACCGCCACCCCCGAATTTCAGGCGGCGTTTGGTGATCCGCTTGGCGTTTCGATCATCGAGGCGGGAGACTTGCCCGGCGAATATGAAATGCCCGAGCCGTTCGCTGCGCAAGCCGAGTGCGGCGGCATCGTCGCCACCATCTTCGATCTGTTCACCGGAACAAGGCTTGAGCCGCTCGCTGCCGAGATCGCCTGGGGCTTCGTCAACAGCTTCCACTTCGTCGCCGGCAAGCTCGAGCGGCGCGAGGATTCGCTGGCAATGGAGGTTGGTGACCTCGCGCGCCATCCCGACATGAGCGAGGTCTACAACAACGAACTCGAGGAGAAGCAGCTCCTTTGCCAATCGGTCGCGGAGCAGCGGCAAGCCATCGAATGTATGCGCGATTATGCCGCCGAGATGTACCGGGTGCAGTCGGGCTGGCCATGGTCGCCGGCGCGCGGCAGCAAGGCATCCTCGGCATCGAGCGCAAGCCAGATCGCCGCGCTCGATTTCCTGCGTGCTCGCGAGCTGGCGGCGCGTGAAAAGCACCTGCCGCAAGGGCCGGTCGTGGTTTTTTCGGGACCGGCACAGTGGCACGACTGGGAAACGCTTTGGGCCAAGCTCGACGAGATCAAGGTCCGCATTCCGCATATGACGCTGGTGACGACTGGACAGCGCAAGGGTGCCGATGCGATCGCGGCGGCCTGGGCAGCGCGGGCGGAAAACAGTGTCCCACTCGTCGCCTACGGCCTCTACGGAAATGGCCGCAAGACCGCCTTCACTCGCAATCGCAAGCTCGCCGAGCTTAAGCCCGTCGAAGCCTTGCTTTGCGAAGGGTCAGGACTCCAGGCCAATCTCTATCAGGTGCTGCGCGAAGCCAAGGTGCCAATCCATGCCTTCCGTAAGGCCGATCAGCTGGCCGATAGTACGTCACGGCGCATGCGCGCCTGATCCCCCGATCAGCACGACATTGTTCCCTCGCGGGGGGAGACGGCGAGAACCGTTTCTCCCCTGCCGGGCATATTGCTCCCCCCATTCGAGGAGAAGCCTGATGGCGATCCCTGAAACCTATCGTACCAATTTCGGCACGCTGTTGCGTGCCGCTGCCGACGGCAATCTCGCGCTCATGGAATGCACTGACGCTGCAACCGGCGTCCCTCGCTATGTGATCGCGGCGGTGGCCCGTGTTGGCGAAGATTTCGTGATGACGCCTTTCGGGCATTTGTCGGAGGGGAACCCCTTCAATGCCTATGTGCCCCCGGTCGGGTGAAGCCTCGCACGAGATTGCTGGGCCAGCATTGGTCTCAGATATCCCCCGCACCACACCAGCGATAACAAATTCGGGCCGGGCGCGCGCATACGCTCCGGCCTTTTTTGTGCGGTCGGGGAATGCGGCTACCCACGCTGGTTCGACCGGCGGAGGTTTGGTCGAAGCGCTTTGCCGCACCGCCACACCGCATTCTGTCGCCGCGCAAACAGGGCCAACACGGGCATCGAGCCCGCGTTGCCCCTCGGGTGCTTGGGGCGAGGTTGGGGAAAGATATTCTCTTCCAACAAGTCCAAGTATGGCACGGGGACAGCACCGGCCTCAAGGACGGCGGGGCCCCACCATTTTCTTTGGCGGGGCGGGTGTAGGTGTATCTCCTCGGGCCTTAGTGGCCGCCAAAGAAAATCGTGACCCCCACCGCCGCTGACGCGGTCGCTTCGCGATCCTTGACCCCGGCGCTCACAGCCCGTGCCTTTGAAAATGCCTCTTCAACTGCATTTCAAGGAGGCAGACATGACCAAGGTAACCCGCACGATCCGCGACTTTTCCGAAATCGCCGAACTCATCGCGGCCGAGACGATGACGACTTCGGACAGCTTCAGCTCCGCCTTCGAGGCGGGGCTAGATGCGAGCCGAATGGGTGTGGGCGAGGACGAACTCACCTGCGACATGCCCGATGCGACCGAAGCCCAGCTCGCGACCGAGATGCTGGTGCGCACGATGTTCGACGTGCTGCGCGATACGCGGATGGAGAGTATCGCCGGGCGGCTTGCGTGGGGGATCGTCAACAGCTTCCACAAGGTCGCCGAACAGCTCGACGGCGAGGCCGACCGGGCGGCGATGAAGATCAAGGAACTGGTGCGCGAGGCCGATGGCAGCGAGGTGATGATGGGGGAACTGGAGGACGCGCAGCTCCTTTGCCAGTCGCTCGACGAAGCCCGCGAAGCGGTCGCCTGCATGCGTGACCATGCCGCCGATACCTACCTCGCCGAGACCGGGCGGCCGTGGTCGGCACCGCGCGGATCGCTGGTCTCCTCCAAGCGCACCGCCTCGGTGATCGCTGCGCAGGATTTCCTCGCCGCGCGCCGGATCCGCAAGGCCGAAGCACACGCCCCGCAAGGTCCGGTGGTGGTCTTCTCGGGCGGACAGGTCTGGGAGGATCACGCGCTGATCACGGACACCCTCGATGCGGTGAAGGCGCGCATTCCGGCGATGGTGCTCGCAACCACGGCGCAGGACAAAGGGTGCGACGCGATCGCGGCGGCCTGGGCGGCGCATACGGGCACGATGCTCATTGCCTTCACGCTTGACCGGCGCCTGGGCAAACGGGCGGGGTTCGCGCGCAACGAACAGCTCCTGGCGCTGCGTCCGGTCGAAGCGGTAGTCTGCGAGGGTTCGGGGCTCCAGTCGCACCTGGCGCGAGAGGTGAGGGCGAAGCGGGTGCCCGCGCACTTCTTCGCCCTGAAGGATCAGCGCAAGGACCGCGCGGCTGCGTGAGGAAGTGACGGGACCGGTCGGGTTCAGGCCCGGCCGGTTCCCTTTTTTGCTGGCGTCGAAGTCGTCCCCGCTCAGGGACGCGGCGAGCCTTCGGCTCGGCGCCCGTCGCGGGGCCGATGCGCTGCCATCGACGATGGCAGCGGCCTCCTGCGCGTGGCTACGCCATGCTCGTCGCAGGGCCATCCCTGCGGGATGATTTTGGATTGTCGGAAGTGACGGCAGGCGTGGGTAAGGCTGCCTCGGGCAGGGCGCGCAGCGCGGTGACGGCGGCAGCGCCGCCGCATCGGATCGCAGCATTGAGCACGTCGCGGAATTCGCGTTCGGTGAGGTTCTCGACGGCGAGTTCGGGAATGAGAGCGGCATATTTGCCGCGCAGGGTGCGGCGGGATTTTTCCACCTCCTCGGCCATCTTGCGCTGGCGCGCTTCGAGGTCGGCGAGGCGTTCACGTTCGGTCATCTTGGGCATGTCCATCGTCCTGTCGATGGTCTGCCCGCCATCCCCATTATCGAATGCGGTTTGCACGTTCGCAATCCCCCAATCGAGGTGCATGTCATGACGTCTCAATTCCCCTCTTTGCCAACCCGCATCAGCCTGCCGGCGTGCCGCCGGCGGAAGAACGAAGGGCCCTGCCGGGAGCCGCGCCCCTTCCGGGTCGAGGTGACGCAGCGAGCAAGTCGCTGCGAAGGCAGGGACGCACGGCCGTGGCCGTATTGTAATGCACCGTACGCACGGGTGCTGCGGTGCATTCTTCGCGCAAAATCAGCGGCTTGCCACGGGTGCCATGGCACCCGCCGGACAGGCATTCTGGCACCCATGTCACCCCGGACGGTGATGGGGCTGAACGAACCCGCGGATTCCCGCAGGTTTGACCCGGGTGACATGACTGACAGCTGATTTTCTTGAGTTTTGGGCGCCATTGCGCTATTGAGGCGCTGCTTCATGACCTTC
Organism: Novosphingobium sp. LASN5T; assembly: GCF_003856955.1. Lineage (NCBI taxonomy): Bacteria > Pseudomonadati > Pseudomonadota > Alphaproteobacteria > Sphingomonadales > Sphingomonadaceae > Novosphingobium > Novosphingobium sp. LASN5T. The sequence continues at coordinate 397,538 of NZ_RQSI01000001.1, read as the reverse complement.
TGTCGCCGGGCTCCACTTGGGAGCAACGGCATGCACAGAATATCGGTCCGTGTGGACCCCGCGCTTTACCTGCGGCTCCAGCGCCGCGCGGGAGGCGCCAATCTTTCCCTTTCCGACTTCGTCCGCTCGATCCTGGCTGAGGCCGCCGATCCGCGCGGACGCTATATCTATTCCTCGCAGGACGAGCTGCTGGCGACCGGCATCCAGACCCTTACCCTGCTCGCCACCGCGATCGGTGAACGCTCGCCGCAGGTCCTCGAACGCGGCATGCGCGATGCGCGCGCCGTGCTTGAGCAGCGGGGCCTTCTGAGCGCGGAGCAGGACCAGTGAGGGGGGAGCTTCATTACCGCCCGGCATCCCCCGCCGTGGCTGCAGCGCCCACGGTCTATCCCCCATTCCTGCCGCCCGCCGCCGGCTTCCTGCCGCTGCTCTACGCGGGGCGGAACTGGGCCTGGGCTTCACGCCCGTTTCCGCCGGAGGCACGGCCATGAGCATCTTCCGCAACGACACCCTCGGCAGCTGGACGCGCGGCGGTCAATCGATCGTCCACAATGTTCGCATGACCACCCAGGTCTTCTTCCAGACGGTCACTGCATGCCTCGTTCTCTGGGTGATCGGTACCCTGTGGTATGCACTTGAGAAATCGACCGCCTACGAGCGCTATGTCATCACCAAGCTGGTCGAGGCGAGTTTCAAGGTCGATGCCGCAGCTGGCACCAACGATCCGGTGCTGTTCAAGACCCCGGCGGGGAAACCATACTGGACTTCGGCCGACTGGCTGATCGCCTCCGATCTCGGCAAGCGGACCCTCCACAGCTTCGAGCTCTACCTGATCCACGGCGCGGTGCTGGCGGGGGCGTTCGCTTTGCTCGCGCTCGGTATGGCCTGGTTCACCTTCACCCGCACCGGACGCGGTCTAGGCTCCAACGAGTACTTGCGCGGTGCGCGGTTCGGCACGGTTCGGCAGATTCGGCGCTTGCTGCGCCGCCAGCAGAAGGGGAGCTTCGCGATCGGCGACGTCCCCGTACCTGACGCATTCGAGCCCGAGCACATACTCCTCTGCGGAGCGCCGGGCACCGGCAAGACCAACCTCATCGTCAAGATGCTCGAAGGTATTCGCAAGGAAGGCAAGCGGGCCATCGTCTACGACACGGCCGGGACTTTTGTGGAAAAGTTCTACCGACCGGGCCGGGACATCATCCTCAACCCGCTCGATCAACGCACCGCGCAGTGGTCGCCCTGGGGCGACGTGCCGCGCGACTACCACTACGACCAGATCGCGGAATCGACGATCCCCGAAAAGCACGGCGATCCGTTCTGGGCCAAAGCTTCGCGCGGCACTCTGGTGGCGGTGCTGCGGAAGCTCGCACGCGAAGGCGAGATGCTGGTCTCAGTCCTGCTCGACCGCCTGCTGCGCTCGAAACTGAAAGACCTCGCTGCCTTTGCGGCGGGCACGGATGCTGCTGCCTTCATCAGCCTTGAGGGCGAGCGCACCTCGGCGGGCATCCAGGCCGAACTCGCCTCGGTGATGAGGAGCTTTTCCTATCTCGACGATACCCGGAAAGGCCTTTCGATCCGCGACTGGGTGACCAACGAGGAGGGCGACAACTGGCTGTTCATTTCGGTGAAGGCCGACCAGCTACCTTCGCTTCGTCCACTGATAACGGTCTGGCTCGACATCGCCATTTCGGCGATCATGAGCCTGACGCCAGATCGCAAGCGGCGGCTCTACTGCGTCATCGACGAGCTGCCGACGCTCCAGAAACTGCCTTCGCTCTCCGACTTCCTCGCCCGTGCGCGCAAGTACGGTGGCTGCGGTATCCTGGGGTTCCAGTCCTATCCGCAATTGGAGGCGACCTACGGCATCCAGGATGCCGCCGCGATCACCGGCTATTGCTCGACTTGGGTGGCGCTCAGGGCCAACGACACCCCGACCGCCAAGCATGTCTCGGAGAACCTGGGTCAGGTCGAACAGGTCGAAGCCAACGAGGGCATGTCCTACGGCGTCAACGATATGCGCGACGGGGTAAACCTTAGCCGCATGCAGGTGACGCGTCCGCTGGTCATGCACACCGAGGTCACCAATTTGCCCAACCTCTGCGGTTACCTGCGGTTCGGGCGCAACCTTCCCGTGGTGCGGTTCGAAGACCGCTTCAACACCGTCGCGACCATCGCCGATGGGTTCATCGAACGCGACACGCCGCCTCTGCGAGACAGTGCGGGCAAGCAGATCATTGCGGCGATCCATGCCGGGAGTGAGGATGACGACGCCTCTGAACCGATGCCCAAGGCAGGTGCCGGGCGGACCAAGCCAAAGCGCGGTGCAGCCAGGAGGCCGGACGAGCCCAAGCCGCAGGCGGACCTGTTTGTGAACCCTCCAAAGGGCGATGATGAGCATGCAGGCGATGAACCTGAAGCGGTCGACCCAGAACTCGACGATGAATCTCCGGCCACCCAACCGGAACCCGAGCGGCCGGTTCAGGACTTCACCCTTGGTGCGCGCCGCGGCCATCCGCGGGTCGAGGTCGATGTCTATGACCGCACCGATGGGCCAGCCCGGAAAGCGCGGCCGGCATGATCCACCCGCGCCGACTCAAGGGCACATCAGCCAATATCGCCCGCTACTATACGGTGGGCGACTACTACACCAAGGGCGGGGACGAACCCAGCCATTGGGGCGGTGCGCTTGCCCCCGAACTTGGGCTTGAAGGCAAGGTCGATCCCCATGTCTTTGCTGAACTGCTCGCCGGACGCGTTGCTGGCCAGCAGCTCGGTCGGCACCGCGCCGACGGTGAGATCCAGCATCATCCGGGCTGGGACTTCGCCGTCAATGCGCCCAAGTCGGTGTCGATCATGGCGCTCGTCATGGGTGACGAGCGGATTGTCGCTGCCCACGAACGCGCGGTCACCGTGGCGCTTTCCTATCTCGAGGAACTTGCCGCGCTGCGCCGCCGCGACAATGGCGAGATCGTCCATGAAACCACCGGGCGATTGCTGTTCGCGCGGTTCACCGAGCATGCGAGCCGCGAGCTCGATCCCCATCTCCACACCCATGTCGTCGTGCTCAACATGACCAATGCCGAGGCGGGCGCGAACATGGCGAGTCTCGAAACCCGCGCCATGTTCGCCGAACAGATGGTCGCGGGCCAGGTCTATCGTAATGAGCTCGCCCGCGATCTCAAGGAACAGGGTTACGACATCGACTTCGACCCGCGTCGCGGGCTGTTCGAGATCGCGGGTCTGCCCGGCGAATTTATCCGTGAGACCTCGCAGCGCGCCGAGCAGATCGATGCCCATGCCAAGGAGCACGGGCTAACCGGACAAGCGGCGCGCCGCGCGTCGTACTATGAAACCCGCGGGGCCAAGGTGAAGGCGGGGCTGGGCGAACTCAAAGGCCAATGGACGACCCGGGCCAGTCCCTATGCGGCGGACCTTGCTGAGGTGCAGGCGAAGGCCGCCGAGCGGGAGGGACAGGGGCTGGACCTCGCCCCGATGACGGCAACCCGCGCTGCGCTGTTCGGCCTGCGTCATGGGGAAGCCCGCGAGGCGGTGTCGAACCTCGGCACGCTCTATCGTCACGCGCTCGCGAGCCATGTCGGGGAAGTGCGGCTCGGCGATGTGCGGCCGGTAATTGCCGAGCACGAAGCGCGGCGCAAATTGCTTGAGGTGCGCGATCCGACCGGCGACCGGACCTTGACGAGGGGACGAACCAGTCGGCGCAGCGCCCGGCTCGAGCAGGGATTGGCGCGCGAGCTGGCACTGTCTTTGGACGATGCGCGGCCCATCACATCGTCTGACCGGCTACTTGCCGTTCTAGAACACGCGGGCCTTACCCCCGCGCAGGAGCGCGCGCTGGTGGCGCTCGGCACTTCGCACGACCGCGTCACCGGCCTGCATGGCGTCGCCGGAGCAGGCAAATCGATGCTGATGCGGGTTATGGCGGAGGCTGCCGGTTCGGGGAGGGACTTTGTTGCGCTCGCCCCGACTTCGTCTGCTGCCGCCAATCTCGGCGAGGGGGCAGGGGTTCCTTCGCGCACAGTCGCCAGCCTGCTTGCGGGCGGCGGACACGGGATCACCGAGCGTCATGTGTTGCTGGTCGATGAGGCCGGGCAATTGGGCAACCGGCAGGCGCAGCGCCTGCTTGCGATCAGCCGCGAGACCGGCGCACGGCTGATCCTGCTCGGCGACAATCGCCAGACCGGGGCGATCGAGCAAGGCAAGCCGTTCTGGTTGATGCAGAAGCTTGGCCTCCCTACCGCTGAGCTGACGGAATCGATGCGCCAGGAAACCCGCGCGATGAAGGCGGCGGTGACCGAAGCGCGCTCCGGTGACTATGCCGCATCGCTCGGCAGGCTCGACAAGGTAGTGAGCGGCGCCGATGCCGAAACGCTTGCCAAGGGCCTCGTCGCCGAATGGACCCGGCTGAAGCCTGAGACGCGGGCGACCACCAATATCCTCGTGCTGGAGAACGCCACGCGGCTCATCGTCAATGCGAGAATCCGCGAAACGCTCAAAGCCGAGAGCGCGATCGCCGCCGAAGACACCCGGCTGTCCGTGCTGACCCCTGCGGGTCTCAGTGCCGAGGAAAAGCAGTTCGCACGGTTCTATTCGGGCGGGCAGGTCGTGACGTTTTCACGCGATGTGGCAGGCGCTGGGCTTGCTCGTGAGACCGAATACCGCGTGGTCGGCATCGGGCGTGACGCCAATGGCCGTCAGATTGTGCGTCTCGCCGACGAGCATGGCCGGATTGTCCGCTGGGACCCGAGGCTTGGGCATGCGCGTCACGTCAACGTATTCAACCGCGAGGAGCGCGAACTCGCGGCCGGTGACCGTATCCAGTGGCGCCTGGTCACCAAGGAACTGGACCTCAAGAATGCCGAGCGCGGGACGGTCGAGAAACTGGAAGGAACCCTGGCGACGATCCGCTGGGACCGCGGTGAGCCGGTGCAGACCATCGATCTCGGCCAGCACAAGACCTGGGATCATGGCTATTCCGAGACGGTCTATTCGGCGCAGTCGAAGACCTATGCGCGGGTCTACGTCCTGGCGCCGGTCAACTCCTCGCTGGTCAATGGCCAGAATTACTACACGGCGATCACGCGTGCTCGTCTGGGTGTGAAGCTCTGGACCGAGAACGAAAAGCGCCTCGTGGAGAAACTCGAAGCGCGCTCGGGCGAGAAGACTTCGGCGCTTGAAGGGCTGGGGCGGCTCACGAAGGACACGGTGCGCGCCTATGCTGATCGTCATGCCGACCAGTTGGAACGGGACCGCGATGATCAGCGCGGCTTGCGCAGTGAACGCCGTGAACGAGAACTTGTAAGGCAGCTTGATCGCACCCGTTCCCCTGAAGGTATCGGCGAACGGATCGCCGAAAGCGCTCGAGGGATTGGCGATTTTCTCGATCGCATCCTGCAATCCGCGCTCGATCGGCGAGCGGAACCCGAAGCAGCGCGCGCGTCTCGGTCGCCAGCAGTGCCCGTTCCGGTCCGAAGTCCGCCAGAGCACCAATCCATACCCAAAACCGATCATGGTCCTGAGCGGTGATTTGCCTGCCTACCCAAATGAGGAACATCAGCATGAGAAACAGCGCAAATTCATTTGTGTCACTGTCAGCTCGTCGCGCCCTTACGTCGATGACTTGCATTGCTGCGACGATGATGACTCCGCAGCCCGCATTGGCGCGCGGCACCGTTCAGGGTGAGGTGCTCATTGCCGAATGCATTCGGCAGGTATCTGGCGGACGTCCATGGCTTGAAAAGACACTGTGGGGCCTGCGCGATCAGGAGGCAGGCTGGATCGGCGCGGAGGTACGCAACACGAATGGATCGCACGATCTGGGGCCGCTGCAGGTCAACAGTTGGTGGGTGCCGAAGATCGCCACGCTAGTCGGTCGATCGCAGATCGAGGTACGCGCCTGGTTGACTACCGATCCGTGTTTTAATGCGGGGGCCGCGCGGTGGATCTTCCTGTCAGCGCTGCGCTCAACCGGCAACTATTGGAATGCAGTGGGGGTCTATCATAGTCCGACCGGATGGCGTCAGCAGCGCTATGCTTTGAGCGTCGGACGGCACCTTCAGAGGCGGTTTGGACAAGACGTCTTTGCTCGGCGCAATCTCGCGGGGCATGCCGCATCGGTTTCGTCGCCTCTCGCTCAGTTTGAGGCCAAATCGCAAAGCATGCCCGATGCAAAATCGATCGAATATGGCTTTGGAACATTGGTGGACTAGATTTGCGCGAATGCCGCGAAAAACCTGCTAAATTCTGCCCTCACTGTCCGATAACGGCCCTTCACGGACAGTAAAAAATCGGCTATCAAACTGCAAATTCGGTCCCGTTTGGCGCGGGGATGGGGAGTTTGCCTGCGATGGAGCGTGCTGAGGATGCCGTCGCCACTATGGGCCGGGTCGCTGGAACCACAGCGACGGCGACATCCCCGGCCGCGATCATCCAACCCGGAGGGCTGCGTGACGAGATTGCGGCTGCGCACAGCTACCGCATCAAGGCGAAGTCCGCAAACACGCTGCGCGCCTATGCCAGTGACTGGAAGCAGTTCGAGGCGCGGTGCTCAGAGCGCCGCCTCGTGTCGCTCCCGGCGCGGCCCGAGGCGGTCGCCACCTGGCTTGCAGCGCTCGCCATGGCTGGCAAGGCGGACAGCACGATCACCCGCCACGCCGCCGCAATCGCCTGGTATCACCGGAGGGCAGGGGAGGTCGCATCGCAGCACCGCGATCCGCGCGGGGTGATTGCCGACACGCTCGCCGGGATCCGCCGAGAGCAGCGCGCGCGGCCGAGCCGGAAGAAGGCCGCGATCACAGCCGAGGATCTCGGGCGGATGATTGCGGCCGCAGAAGGGCAGGGAACCCGCGCGGTCCGCGACCGCGCCGTGCTGGCGCTCGGGCTCGCGGCCGCGCTGCGCCGCTCCGAGCTGGTCGAACTGCAGCTGACCGACCTTGAGCTGGTCAAGGAAGGGCTCAAGCTGACGATTCGCCACTCCAAGACCGACCAGGAGGGGGCAGGGCAGGTGATCGCGGTCCCGGGCGGCAAGCTGCTCAAACCCGTCGCGCGGCTCAAGGCCTGGCTAGACCTCAGGGGAGGGGAAGCGGGCCCCTTGTTCCTGCAGATCGATCCGCAAGGGCGGCTAACCCGCCAGGCGATGTCCGATCGCTCGGTTGCCCGACTGATCCAGCGCTATGCCAAGAAGATCGGGCTCGATCCCGAGACGGTCGGAGGGCATTCGCTGCGCGCCGGGTTTCTGACCGAGGCCGCGCGTAACAAGGCCTCGCTTGCCAAGATGCAGGAGGTATCGCGCCAGAAGAAGGTTGAGGTCTTGCTCGGTTACGTGCGTTCGGCCGCGCTGTTCGAAGAGCCTGCGGGTGAGGGGTCTTTGTGAAATGTGCACTTCACTAAGATGCTTGTGCTACAAGATGGGGGTGAACTGTCGCTGTTGCAGCCTGGGCTAAAGACTGGGATGGCGCTCGCCCAACTTCGTCCGGTGCCGACCCCTTTTTGCCTTCATGCCGACGGTGCCGCCCAAAGTGGCAAGTACTATTAGGAGGACTGCCAAGCATTGTCGGGGCGTCAGCGTCTCTCCGACTGACACCCAGGCGATTACTGAGGCGGTAGCCGGGCTTGCGCTCGAGATCGCACCGAACACCCGACTTGGAAGCAAATTCAAGGCATGCATCTCAAGAAAATATGGCAGCGCACTGGAGAGGGCGGCCACGCACAAACCCAGTCCGAAATAGCGAGGTGACATCTCCGCTATCGGTTGATGGATCAGTGCGACCGGAACGGTCACGATGCAGGCGGTGAACATCCCGGTCACCAGGGCGGACGCAGCACCGGCTTGGGCTGCCCGCTTCCCGATCAGTATGTAAAAAGCCCAGCACATCGCTGCAGCGCTTGCAAAAAATACGCCTATCGGATCTAGTGGAACGAGTGCAGAATGGATCGGCAAGAGCAGCGCCAAACCACTTGCCGCCAACATGAACCACATGAGATGCAAGCCAGTGCGCGAGGTCATCAATACGACCGATAGAGGACCGCATATCTCGATGCTGATAGCTATGCCAATGGGAAGGCGCTGGAATGCCTTATAAATTAGGACGTTCATCAAACCGAGCACTAACCCATAGAGAATTGCCCAAGGCGTGGGTCGGAGCGGCCAGGGCCGCGCGATAGCAAGTAAGATAATTGCAGAAAATGTCGTGCGCATCGCCGCGACCATTTCCGGGCCTACGTCGCTGAACATCGACTTACCCAGGCTAGCACCTATGTTGATCGAGATTTGCGCAAGGATAACCGATGCAATAGCTAACTCCGCGCTGGTATGAGACGATATGGTGCGTTTGTTCATGTCTCGGTTGCTCAACTGCAAATCCCACATGGCGGAGCAAAGGGCGTCAGTTGTCGCCTTTGATTTTGGCTCTCGTTGGCCGGCGTTGCACTGCGCGATCCTATTGAACGAGCACCACCAAAAAATTTCACCGATGCAGGCATGACGGCGATAGCTTCTTCCAGAATTCAGCAAAGATGCAAGGCGTGCATAAGCAACTGGATGGTAGAGAAGTTTGGTTGCGAGACAACTCTCGATTGCCTAAGCGAGGGTCCATGCGCAAAATCGGCATGCTTCTCGTCTTAGTTGTTTGCGGTTGTTCGCCGCGACCGAGCGTCGTGGAGAATGCCCTCCATGATGATATCACGGTTGAATTCAGGCGGAATGGGAGGCTCCTGCAATCAAATTTTCTTATTCCCGGTGAGAGGGCCTATGTACCGCTTGCTCGTGGCAGAAGTGATTCAATTGCGGTTAGTAAATCGAGTGTTCGACGAACGCTAAACACGGCACAGATCGATTATTTGCTATCTTCTTGTGATAGTTCATTTTCGCCTAGGTTTGCTGTGGCTGGTGCCTGCTTCCTCCAGATACGAGAGAATGGTCTGATTACAGCCACCACAAAGGATCCTAGGCGGCGTGGACAAATTCAGGGAAGCGTTTCTACACTCACCAACTTGAGGTCGCCGTCGAAGGGCTCGAGGTATGCGCAGATGTTGTCCGAGAACTCGTCCATCAGATTAAGCCCTTCGGGATCGTAGTCGTTCTCGGCGATCAGCCTCAGCTTACCGTCCACAAAGGTGCAACTGACGTTGTGTTCGTGCGGATAGTGAAGCCGAAACGCTTCGGTGATGTCACGCGCTGCCTCGTCCCCGGCTTCGGCGGGAACATCATGGCATTCCAGAGTGATGCGATACATGTGCCAATGCCCCCTATTTCGCGAACTTATCGGGAAGCCGACCAGAAAGGGAAGTCGCAATGATTGACGAGACGGCCAAGGGTTGATTCAAGGCTGCTTTTTGGAGGCAGGCTTGAGCAGGGGCGATCTCACCGAGGCAGAATGGCGCGTTCTGAAGGGCTTGCTGCCAATCGAGCCCGAGAACCGTGGTCGCGGCAGGCCGCCGGAGCAGAATCGTTCGATCATCAATGGCATTCTCTGGCGGCTCCGATGCGGCGCTCCGTGGCGCGACGTTCCACCCAAATATGGCAGTTGGAACACCATCTATCGCCGGTTCCGGCGGTGGAGCGAGGCCGGGGTCTGGGAGGCCGTCGCCGTGACGCTGGCCGAGATCATGGCGGACAGCGGCCACTACAGCATCGACAGCACGACCGTTCGCGCCCATGTATCGGCAGCGGGCGGAAAAGGGGGACTCATCGACGCGCTCTTGGCCGCTCGCGGGGCGGGTTCACCAGTAAACTTCACTGCCTGGCTGATGCCCTTGGACGGCCAGTCGCCTTCCACCTGACGGGCGGCGAGGCAGCAGATTGCAAGGCCTATGATGATTTGATCGACCTGCCTGAGCAGGCACCCGATGCCTTCCTTGCGGACAAAGGCTATGACGCCGATGCCATCCGCGCTGATCTCGCCGAACGAAAGATCAAGGCCGTCATCCCTGGCCGCTCAAACCGTCGCGTGAAGATCGAGTATGATCGGGCGCTCTACAAGAAGCGCAACCGTATCGAACGCATGTTCGGCCATCTCAAGGTCAACCGCGCCATCGCCACTCGCTACGACCAGCTTGGCAACAGCTTCCTCGGAATGGTCTATCTCGCCACCGCCAGATATTGGCTCAAATTTGTCCACGCGGCCTAGAATGAGAAACGGTCAATTCATTGGCAATGGATCTTAGAGGGCCCCAAAAGAAAACTCGCGCTTGAGGGAAATGCGCAACCAATTGCGAAATCGGGATAAGAGCGGGTCCTGCCACCGCGAGCGTAGAGACCGGAACGCATAAGCGCCAAATGGCACGTCCTTGAATGGTTCTCCTGAGGATTCTAGTCGGACGAGCCGTCCATCTGCAAGATCTTCGGCGGCAAGTATGGAATTAGCCAGCGCAACGCCTTGCCCTGCACGAGCTGCTGCAAGGCAAAGATGGGCCTGACCATAGCGTGCAATGGGCGCAGGCACGTCGCCCATCTCCTGACGCTGCCCCTTCAACCAAGCCTGCCATTCCCTGTCAGAACGCTCCTGAATCAATGGGAGTTTAGTAATTTCTCCCAAGAATCTGCATTGGTTGAGGAAGTTCGGTGCCGCCACTGGAAACATTGGCGGCCGCGCAATTTCCTCCGATCGCACCTCAATCGACGGGGGCGGCGACCAGTCGTGTTGGTAACGGATATCGCCGTCAGCTTCACCTGATGCAAAGTCCGGTTCGTGGTCCGAGGCGCAAAGGTCGATGACCCTGCGGTTCTGACCCTGTCCGAATTTTGGCAATTGTCGCGCCAGCCATTGCGCCGAAAATCCTGCGGAACTCCAGATTAGAAGTGGGCGTGAACTCCTACCGGTTACCGCATCGCTCGCGGCGACGATCTCTGCCATCGCCGCACTGATCCGACCATGAAATGCAAGACCGGCTTCTGTAAGGATACCCATTTGCCTGTTGAAAAGCTGAACACCCAGTCGCTCTTCCAGAGTGGAAATATGCCGGCTCACGATAGCGTGACTGACCCCCATCGCCTCAGCCGCGCGGCGAATGCCGCCGTGACGACCGACCACGTCGAATGCGCGCAAAGCGGCGAATGGAGGGGGGTGGCGATCAGGCATCTTTGGTAACTTACAGTCACCGCCCTCGCATCGCAAGTTGCCTGTTCACGGATTCAAGTCGTCCATACTCTGCTGGCTCGGAAGAGATTAGAGGGGCCTGCTGAATGTCAAATGCCGATCTGCTTGTGCGCCGGAATGCTGCTGTGCCGCGTGGCGTTGCCAATGCCACTAACGTCTATGCCGCAAAGGCTGAGAACGCTGAAATCTGGGATGTCGATGGCAAGCGATATATCGACTTCGCCGGGGGCATTGCTGTGCTCAACGTCGGTCACCGTCACCCTAAGGTGATGGCTGCGGTGAACAGGCAACTTGAACTCTACACCCACACTGCGTTCCAGGTCATGGCATACGAGCCGTACATCGCGCTCGCGGAAAAACTCAATACATTGGCACCTGTCGAAGGACCTGCGAAGACCATCTTTTTCACGACCGGTGCAGAAGCAACGGAGAATGCGGTTAAGGTTGCACGCGCAGCCACTGGGCGGCCTGGCGTGATCGCGTTCGTCGGCGGCTTTCACGGCCGCACGGCGCTTTCCGGTGCCATGACCGGTAAGGTCAACCCTTACAAGATTGGCCTCGGGCCATTTCCCGCCGATGTCTATCACGTTCCGCTTGCTTCTCCGTCTAATGGCATAAGCGTCGCTGAATCGCTGCGCGCACTCGAGTTCCTGTTTGCCGCTGATGTCGAACCCGAGCGTATAGCCGCGTTCATCGTCGAGCCTGTTCAGGGTGAAGGCGGTTTTCACACTGTCGATCCCGAATTGTTGCTGGCACTGGCCCAGCTGCGTGAACGCTACGGCATCCTCTTGATTGCGGACGAAGTGCAGACTGGCTTTGCCCGCACGGGGCGGATGTTCGGGATCGAACACCAGGCAGTGAAGCCGGACCTTGTCACGGTGGCAAAGTCGCTGGCTGGTGGCTTCCCGCTGTCAGGCGTGATTGGCCGTGCCGACCTTATGGACACGATTGCGCCAGGCGGCCTTGGCGGAACCTATGCTGGCTCTCCGGTGGCTTGCGCGGCGGCGCTTGCGGTGCTTGAGGTGATCGAAGAAGAGGGCCTGCTGGCCCGCGCCAATGCAATGGGTGAAAAAGTTCGTGCGGCGATTTCCGCTGCCGCCGCGCGCAATGACACGGTCGGCGTGGCCAACTTACGCGGGCCGGGCGCCATGATCGGTTTCGACGTGGTGGATGACACGGGCAATCCCGACGCGCAGGAGGCGAAGAAAGTGACAGCGCGCGCGCTGGAAAAGGGGCTGGTCGTCCTCACTTGCGGCACCCACGGTGCCGGGATTCGCATCCTGGTACCGCTGACCGCGAGCGACCAGCTCCTCGATGAAGGATTGTCAGTCCTGACCCAGGCGCTGGTACGGGTGGTAGGCTGAAGATCATGGCTCTTGATGCGCAGACCTTCTCGCCGCTTCGTCTTTCCCGTCCGGATTTGCTGCGCGAACAAGCCTTTGTCGCGGGCGCGTGGGTCGACGGCCAAGCGCGCATCGCGGTAAGGAACCCGGCGGACGGATCAATCATCGCCCACGTGCCGAATTTGGGTACGGCGGAAACGGTTCGCGCCGTCGATGCTGCAGTAGCGGCGCAAGCTGTCTGGGCGAAGGAGGCGGGCAAGGTGCGCGGCGCAGCGCTCTCTCGATGGGCGGCGCTGATGCACGCTCATGCCGAGGATCTTGCACGGCTGATGACTGCTGAACAGGGCAAGCCGCTGTACGAGGCACGCGGCGAAGTAGCCTATGCCGCGAGCTTTCTCGAATGGTTTGCAGGCGAGGCGCGTCGCATTAACGGCGAGTTGCTGATGCCTCATGCGGCAGATCGCCGCCTGCTCGTCCGCAAGGAGCCGGTTGGTGTGGTTGCCGCCGTTACCCCTTGGAATTTTCCGCAGGCGATGATCACACGCAAGGCAGGCCCCGCGATCGCGGCGGGCTGTGCGATGGTGTTGAAGCCGTCGGAACTTACCCCACTTTCCGCACTCGCATTGGCGTTGCTGGCAGACGAGGCAGGGTTGCCGGCTGGGCTATTCAGCGTGGTGACCGGCGATGCTGTTCCAATCGGGGATGTCCTGACCACCGATAAACGCGTTCGCAAGTTCACCTTCACCGGGTCTACCCGGGTGGGCAAATTGCTGGCTGCGCGGTGCATGGACACGGTGAAACGGGTCAGCCTTGAACTCGGCGGAAATGCCCCCTTCATCGTTTTCGACGATGCCGACATTGATGCGGCGGTAGAAGGAGCCATGGCATCGAAATTCCGAAATGCCGGACAAACGTGCGTCTGCGCCAACCGCCTGCTGGTACAATCCGGGATCTACGATTCCTTTGCCGCGAAGCTGGCAGAGAGAGTCAGGGGCTTGGTCGTGGGCCCAGGGCTGGATGGGCCGACAGAACAAGGGCCGCTGATCGATGAACGCGCGGTGGCGAAGGCTCTAAGCCATGTTGCGGATGCCACCACCCGTGGAGGGCGGGTGCTGGCGGGCGGTGCGCCAGTCGGTGAGGTAGGCACGTTTTTCGCCCCGACGGTGATTGCAGACGTGCCCGCCGATGCCCTGCTTTGCCATGAAGAAACCTTTGCGCCGGTAGCGGGGTTGGTTCGGTTCGAGAGCGAAGATGAGGCGATCACGCTTGCCAACGATACGGATGCAGGCCTCGCGGCCTATGTATTTACCCGGGATATCGACCGCTCATGGCGGGTGCCGGAAGCGCTGCAGTACGGCATGGTCGGCCTCAACACCGGCCTGATAAGTACTGAGGTCGCCCCGTTTGGCGGTGTGAAGGAATCCGGCATGGGACGCGAAGGTTCGCACCATGGCATGGACGATTACCTCCAGCTGAAGCTGGTTTGCCAGGCCATCGGCGCAGCCTGACGCAAGGCAAAAGAGACACGATACCTGATCCAGTGACCTATGGGGTGATGGACGGGCCGTACACGCGCAACGACGCAGGAAGGCGGAAATGGCAAATTTGTCCGATCAGGCCGTGTCGCCAAACAGCGCGTCCAGCAACGGGGCGGACCTTTGGTGTGATGCGGTGATGGTTGCTATGCGCAACCATCCCGGTGCGCAGCTCTTCGACGCCGATGCGTGTATTCTTGCTGCTCGCCACGCTGCGGGATTTCCGGCGTCTTTCCGACAAGCCAGCACGCCCGACGATGCAGCCGCAGACATTGTCCATATACTTCGATTGAAGCAGGATTGCGGTGGGAAGAGCGACACGAAGCTCGTCCAGCTTCGCCGCCGCGCGGGCGATCGGCCGGACCGATTGCGCCTGAAACTGTACCAAATTGTGGATACGCTGATCTTGTCGGACGCCGTTTCCATCCTCGAAAACTTCGGCTTCAAGGTGGCAGATTGCTACCCACATGGATTGGACCACGACGGGGAAAATCTTGGTCACATTCACGATTTTCTGCTCGGTTTTGACGCACCGGACAATGCAGCAATTATGGACGGTCTGCTGGAAAACGCGGCAACACTCAATGCATCGCTCGATGCAGTCTTTCGCGGGACGTGCGAAAACGACCCGTTCAACCTCTTGATATCACGCGTCGGGCTCGATGCAGAGGAAACGAACTGGCTTCGAGCGCTTTATCGTTACCTGCGCCAGACCGGAATTGCCTATTCCGTGCCCACCGCAGTTGCTGCATTTGTCGGCGCGCCTCGAGTGACGCTGGGGTTGGTTGCCTTGTTCCGGACGCGGCACGAGCCCGACAGGGACAAGGCCGGGACAGATGAAGCCCACGCGGCCGAGGTGATTACGGCTGGCCTTGCCGCAGTAGAGTCGATCAATCACGATCGCTTGCTACGTGCGATGCGTGACACCATCCTTGCGATCGTGCGCACCAACGCCTTTGCGAGGCGTGGAGGCGAGGCGCTTGCCTTCAAGTTCGACTCAGCATTGGTTCCAGGCTTGGTCAAACCGATCCCCTGGCGCGAGATCTTCGTATATTCGGACCGGGTGGAGGGAATCCATCTTCGCTCAGGGCCGATCGCCCGGGGCGGTTTACGCTGGTCTGATCGAAGGGACGATTTTCGTACCGAAGTGCTTAGCCTAATGAAGGCGCAGCGAGTGAAGAATGCCATTATCGTTCCCACCGGCGCGAAGGGTGGCTTCTACCCCAAGAGGCTGCCCGATCGGGTGGTGGATCGCGAGGGGTGGGCTGCCGAAGGCCATGCGGCCTACCAGGAATTCGTCATGTCATTGCTGTGCGTCACCGACGATATTCGCGGCGGGAAGGCGGTGCATCCGAACAGCATCGTCATCCGTGATGGGGCCGATCCCTACTTGGTCGTCGCGGCGGACAAGGGCACGGCAAGCTTTTCGGATTCAGCAAATGAAATTGCTGCGTCACGAGGGTACTGGCTGGGCGATGCGTTCGCCAGCGGTGGAGCTAACGGATACGATCACAAGGCGATGGGCATCACCGCTCGTGGAGCATGGATATCCGTGCAGCGGCACTTTGCTGAACGCGGCATCAATGTGCAGAGCGATCCGGTCAGCGTATTGGGCGTGGGCGATATGTCGGGCGATGTGTTCGGCAACGGCATGCTGCTTTCTCGATCCATCCGTCTTGTTGCGGCATTCGACCACCGCCATGTCTTTCTTGATCCCCAGCCCGATAACGCGGCGGCATGGGCCGAGCGGAAGAGGCTGTTCGGATTGTCCCATTCCAGCTGGGCGGACTATGATCCTGAGCTCATCTCGCCGGGCGGCGGCGTGTTTTCCCGCGCTCAGAAGACAATCTTGCTTTCGCCCGAGGCCCAGTCGCTGCTTGGCGTTGACCAGAAAGAAATTGAGCCGGACGCGCTGATCCGCGCAATTCTGGCTGCACCCGCCGATCTGCTGTGGTTTGGTGGAATCGGGACATACGTCAAGGGAAGGGACGAACCGAACAGCGCAGTTGGCGATCCGGCGAACGATGGGGTGCGGATTAACGCTGCAGACTTGCGGGTTGGCGTTATCGCTGAAGGTGCCAATCTGGGCTGCACGCAGGCGGGGCGGATTGAAGCGGGGCTGGCGGGTATCGCATGCAACGCCGATTTCATTGATAATTCCGCCGGCGTCGACTGCTCGGACAAGGAGGTCAATATAAAGATTGCCTTGAGCGAAGCGTGCCGAACCGGTCGGCTTGATGAAGCGGCGCGCGTAGCGCTTCTGGCCGCGATGACGGAAGAAGTGGCCGATCTGGTGCTTGACGACAACCGGATGCAGGCATTGGGCATATCGCAGGCACACGCTTTGGGGGCGGACGGCATGGCGTCGTGCCTGTGGTTGGTCGATTTGCTCGAATCGGCCGGGCATCTCGATCCGGTGACTGAGGGTATTCCCGAACCGGAGGCGCTGAAGCGTCGTGCGGCAGAGGGGCAAGGCCTCACACGAAGCGAACTGGCCGTACTTTTTTCCAGTGCCAAGCTGGCAGTCCAGGATGCGCTGGAAAGGTCGCCGCTTCTGGATGATGCCGCGTTGGCGGACGAGCTGGACGCAGCTTTTCCTGCAGCCATGCGGGACGCATTCAGGGCCGAGATCCAAGGGCACAGTCTGCGGCGCGAAATCCTTGCGACCCGTCTCGCCAATCGGCTGATTAACCGTCTCGGGTTCATCCACCCCTTCGAGATCGCGGCCGAGGAAGGTGTCGGTCTAGCCGAAGTAGCAATCGCCTATTTCGGGGCAGAACGGCTTTTTCGGATGAACGAGGTCTGGAAGGAAATCGAAGCGGCCTCGATGCCAGAGGCTGGGCGTATCAAGCTGCTGGCGGCCGCCGCACGCTCTCTCAGACCGCACGTCGCAGACTTGCTGGGCACGGCGCTGACCGGGTCAGGCCCACTAGGCCGTTCGGAAGCGTTGATCAAATATGTACGAGATCTCGAAGGGTTTGAGGGCGGTCATCAATCTTTGCGCAGCGGTGGTGCGACCGCCGAAGTGAAGATTTCGCGTCTGGCGCAGTTGGATGGCGTAATTGGACTTGCGGAGATTGCCTGCGCGGATGGTGGGGATGTGCGTAGACTAGCCGCCGCGTTTTCGGGGCTTGCTGATGTCCTTAGTCTTTCCTGGTTGCAGAAAGCCGCGGCGACACTCGCTCCGCGCGATTATTGGGAGCGCGTAGTGCTCAAGGCTCTCGGCCGGGACATCAAGAGCGCGCTACTGGAGTTTGTAAGGCGTCACGCTGGATCGGCAAGCGGCCACTCGATCGAGAGTCGACTCCACGACCAACATCGTGCGTTTGCGCAGTATTGCGCCTTGGTCGAGCAGGCTCGACAGGACCGCTATTTGAGTGTGGCCGGAATTTGCCACGTGAGTCGCAGTGCTATCAACCTGATCCATTTGGCCAGCGCAGAATAGCGGATCGGCCAACTCTCTTTAGCCAGCCACCCACTAGCCCTGCCGGGATGACCGGCAGGGCTCTTTTTTGGTTGCTACAGGGTGCAACCATCTATCCAAGTTCATGGAGATGAAAAAGCGGTCGCAACCACAGGTGGCGGCGACGTATAACGGCTTATGTTGACGATCTTGGAAGTGCGACTAGATTCGCGAGTGAATCAATGGGATGCGCTCATTCAGTCTGAAAATCGGTCAGTTTCGAGTTGTGTATGCTTCGGACAGGCCGCCTTGCAGATGGGAGGCGTGTGAAATCCAGGGCAAATCATATTTCATGTGAGTGATAAAGACTGGACAAGGTTTCATCATTGTGATGAATTCCGTTGAGGCGAAGGTGATTCGCGCACGCGAACTGCCTGGCCTGGCCGCTAGAATCGAATGAGGGGTTTGTTGCGTTATGTGGCGAGTGGGAGTTGATGTAGGCGGTACCTTCACCGACCTGTTTGCATGGGATGATGAGAGCGGCCAGCAAAGGACCGGGAAAGTGCTGACGACCCGGCCAGACCGTTCAATCGGCGTTATCGATGCAATTGAAGATGCCGGAATCGACATCTCTGAAATCAGTCACCTGATTCATGGTACGACTACTGCCACTAATGCGTTGATTGAGCGCAGCTTCCCGGATGCGGCGTTCATTACGACCGAGGGCTTCCGCGATACGATTGAAATCGGCCGCCAGCACCGTGAACATCTCTATGACCCTTATCAACACAAGCCAGCACCTGTCATTCGCCGCAGGTATCGCTATCCGATCAATGAACGGATCAATCGCGAAGGGGTGGTTGAGCGCCAGCTGGATGAATCACGGGCACGTGAAATAGCTGCCGAACTGAAGGCCAAGAAGATCAATTCGATCGGCATCGGGTTCATCAATTCATATGCCAGTGGCCTGCACGAGGAACGGATGGCGGATATCCTCAGGGAATATTGCCCTGATGCGCACATCATCCTGTCGTCAGAGACGCGTCCCGTTTTCCGCGAACACGGTCGTTTCATGACCACAGCGATCCGCACTGCGCTGATGCCGGTGATGTCGGAATACTTCGACAACCTTGAAGCACGGCTTGCCCAGCACAAGTTTCACGGGACCACGCAAATTCTCAAGAGCAGTGGCGGCATCATGACGATGGCGCTTGCGCGCAAGCATCCGGAAGAGCAGCTCGAGTCTGGCCCTGCCGGCGGCGTTGCCTATGCTGCCTATCTGGCGAAGTCGAGCGGGTTCGACCGCATCCTGCACACCGATGTCGGTGGAACCAGCTTTGACGTGTCGATCGTCGAGGAAGGCAAAGGGCTCGTCACCCGTTCTCACGAACTGCAGTGGGAAGTGCCGATCATCGTTCCGATGCTGGATATTCACAGCGTGGGTGCCGGTGGCGGATCAATCGGCTGGGTTGATCCCGGTGGTGCCCTTCGCGTAGGTCCCAAAAGCGCGGGATCGCTGCCTGGTCCGGCCTGTTACGGAAGGGGCGGCGCCCAGCCCACGATCACCGACGCCAATCTCGTACTCGGGCGTCTTGAACCGACTCTGAGCGGCAAGATGCAACTGGACCTGGGGGCAGCCGAAAAGGCTGTGTCTTCGGTAGCAGAGCAAATCAATCTGCCTTTGCTGGAAACGGCTGAGGGCATGATTCGCATCGGTTGCGAATACATGGCACAGGCCGTTAAGAAGGTTCTGATTTCGCGCGGTCGCGATCCACGTGACTTCATCTATGTCGCCTTTGGCGGCGCTGGCGCGCTGCATGCTTGCTTTGTCGCTAAGTCCATGAACATTCCGAAGGTCCTGCTTCCCCCCAATGCGGGCGTCGCATCTGCCTGCGGTGCGACGGTCATGGATTTCCGTCAGGATATTGAGACGTTCTATTACGCGCCAATTTCGACTGCAGATCTCCACAAGGTGAACGAAATCTACGAGGCGCTAGAGCTCAGGGGAAAGAATCTCCTGCGCGAACAAGGCGTCGAGGATGACAGTCAGATCGAACTGATCCGTACGGCCCAGATGCGTTACGTCGGTCAGTCGTACGAAGTCGAGACGCCTATACCGTCTGATGTGCTGGGAACGGACGATTTGACAACGATCGCCAACGCTTTCCACAAGGTGCATGAATCCGAATTCGGCGTGAGTTCCGACGATTTCGAGCCAGCGTTCGTATCGCTCAGCGTGGCGGCTATCGGCAAGCTCGACGCACTGCCGGAGATTAAGCCGATCCTGCCCGAGGACGCAAAAGCACAGACCGGAATTCGCGACGTATTCATCGATGGCGAATGGGTGACCTGCAAGGTCTATAATGGCGAAGCACTTGCGATCGGGGCCGAGATCGATGGGCCGGCGATCGTCGATTACGAGCACGCCTGCGCGGTCTTGCCGACGTGGTCTTCCGGGCAGGTAAACCATCAAGGCGCGTTGGTCATCACTCTAGATATCTAAGGGGAAACCAAATGAATCTGGCATCCACCGAATCGCAAATCGACCCCATTACTTTCGAGGTGCTTCGCAGCGTATTCGATTATACATGCGATCGAATGGCAACGACGTTACAGCGATCTTCGTTTTCTCCAATTCTGTCTGACATGCTGGACTTTTCAAACGCGATCTATGACCGCGATCTTCAGCTGCTGGCCCAGGCAGCTAATTGCCCTGTCCATCTTGCGGCGATGAAATTCAGCGCAGAAGCTGCGGTGCGCAAGTACCCCGTCGAAACGCTGTCTCCCGGCGACGTGTTGGTCGTCAACGATCCCTACCAGGGTGGCACCCACATCAACGACATTTCGTTCATCATGCCGATCTATTTCGGCAAGGAGTTGATCGGGTTTGCCGTGAGCCGCGGTCACTGGATGGATCTGGGCGGCGGCGCGGCAGGCGGGCAGGCGTTTGGTACGCATATCGCGGCGGAAGGCCTGCGCCTGCCTCCCTTGAAGATCTACAGCGAATACAAGATCAACCAGGATTTGCTCGACATTATCCTGAACAACACGCGCACACCGCACTTTGTTCAGGGCGATCTGCAGGCACACTTTGGCTGCTTGCGCGGCGCCGAGCAGGAACTGCAACGTGCCTGCGCGCGGTACGGCGTGGAAACCACGGTCAAAGCAATGGCCGAGGTGCAGAAATATACGGAGCGCATGGTCCGCGCTGCGATCCGCAAGATCCCCGATGGCGACTACGAAGGGGAAGATTACGCGGATACCGATGGCATCAGCGATCGCAAAGTCAAGATTAAGGTCAAGCTCGAGGTTCGCGGCGACACCATCAAGGTCGACTTTACTGGCAGCGATCCAGCGACCGAAGGGGCGATCAACTCGCCGTATGCAAATACGATGTCGGCTGCGCTGTATTCGCTCCAGTTTTTCCTAGCGAAGGACGCGCCGCAGAACCAGGGAATGTTCAACCCGATTGAGGTGCATATCCCGAAGGGCAGCTGGCTGCACGCTGAATGGCCGGCGCCAACCATTGGCTGTACAACCTTGTCGTCGTCCAAGATTACCAGTGCAATCTGGCAGGCGCTCGCAAAAGCGATCCCTAATGACGTGACCGGATCGACTTATGCCGAATGCAACTGGTTCGTTTCGAGTTGTCTTGATGCGGCTGGTAAGGCCGACGTGTTCTCCGACCTTCCTGCAGGTGGCTGGGGTGGCACGCCCTATCGCGATGGCATGAATGTCACCATGGATCCGTTGGGGAACTGCATGAACATGACCGCTGAGACTGCGGAACTGTTTTTCCCGATCGTGTACGAGGCCTTCGAGATTCGCGACGGGTCTGGTGGCGCCGGGCGCTATCGCGGGGGCCTCGGCTCGACATTTAAGGTGCGGTACCTGCATGGTGGTGAACTGGGTATGGAGACGGCGCGAACGCTTGAAGGTAGCCCGGGCGTAAATGGAGGCGGACGTAGCGTCGTTCAGCGGGCAAGCCACATTCATAATGACGGCCGCGAGGAAGTAATCGGCGGCTACGATCAAGGCGGTGTCTGGCATAACCCGCTGCTCGCTGCTCACAAGTTTGGACCTGGCGAAATGTTCAAGTTCGAAAGCACCGGAGGCGGTGGTTGGGGCAGCCCATTCGACCGCCCGGCGGAGGATGTGCTTGAAGACGTGTTTGATGACTACATCACGCTCGATCAGGCGCGCGATCTCTACGGTGTTGTGGTCGATCCAGCGACGATGACTGTTGAACAGGCGGGCACCCGAGCGCTTCGCAACCAGTAATTGCAAATGGTCGTGCTGATTTGACGACTGCGGGAGCGGCGCTTCCGGAGGCGTGGGACCGCGTCAAATAACTACCAAGGGAAAGGGAAAAACATGAGAAGCAGGATTTCGAAGCGGCTTGTGATCTCAACATTTGTCAGCGGACTGGCACTCGCGATTGCCATGCCGGCTTCTGCCCAAACAACTGGAGGGACAGGACAAGCCGATACGCCTGAGGGTGACCAGCCTTCCGAGGCTTCGTCGGGGGGCCTCATGAGCGAAATCATCGTTACCGCGCAAAAGCGGCGGGAAAGTTCCCAGAAGGTGGGCATCGCGATCACCGCTGTGAGTGGTGAGCAAATCAAGACGATGGGCGTTGCCGACAGCGTCGATATTGCCCGGCTGTCCTCCAATGTTTCGGTGTCCGGAAGCTACGCCGGGCAGATGTCGCAGTTCACAATTCGCGGCATCACACAGAATGACTTTAACGACCACGTTGAGTCGGTGATCGCGGTCTATATTGATGATACATATGTTGCATCGCAGCAGGGGCAGACGTTTGGCCTGTTCGACATTGACCGAGTGGAAGCGCTCAAGGGCCCTCAGGGCACCCTTTTCGGGCGCAATGCTACCGGCGGACTTGTCCACTACATTACGCGTCGGCCGACGGACGACTTCAACGGCTACGCCGATGTTAGCTACGGCTCGTACAACGACGTTCGGCTGGAGGGCGCGCTTGGCGGCAGGATCGCCCAAGGCGTTCGTGGGCGTCTCTCCGGGATGTTCGAGCGTTTCGATGGGTACATCAAGAACCACTATCCTGAGGAAACCTTCGTTCCGATTGCGCTTCAGCCCGCTCTCCACAGTTCCAAGCTGCCCGGCGCCGGCGCTGATCTTGGCGGCATGAAGTCCAACTGGGCCTTGCGCGGCCAGCTGGAATTCGATCTCGGACCGGATACACAGTTGTGGATGGCTGGTTTTGGAAGCCATTCGGTCGCATCCACGGGTCCGTACCAACAAGTGCCAACGGTTGCGGTCCTTGATGCTGCTGGCAACCACGTAAACACATTGCATGCGTCGCCCACCGAAGTCTGCCAGGTAATCCAGGTCGGCGCTTGCGTGCACGGCGGGTTTTCATCCTATCCAGGTGCGCTGCGCCCCCGCCCCGGTGGCGATTGGTTCGGGTACATTGACCCTGACGGTAGTGGGCCGATCACTTCCAGCGACTATACTTTCGACAATGCCAACACGATGACCACGTATGGCGGCAGCGCCAAGCTGACGTCCAGCGTTGGTTCTGTTAATGTCAACTTGATCAGCGACTACAAGGAATTCAAGAAGAACTTCAACCTCGACCTCGAGGCAGGGCCGGAGAACCAATTCGCTTGGCATGGCATCGCCAATACGAAGGCCTTCACGCAGGAATTGCGCGTCGATGGCACGAGCGGCCCTCTGAAGTGGGTCACCGGGCTCTATTACCTTAATATCAAGACGCATGCCGTGCACGGCATCGCTGCCCTGCCGGACAGCGCTTATCCCATCCCATCATGGGATCAGCCCCGCATCGCCAATCTCAAGACTGAATCCTATTCAGCGTTCGGCCAGCTCGATTACCAGCTAACCGATACCGTCAATGTCATCGGCGGGCTGCGCTGGACGCGCGAGAAGAAGCGCTATGACTTCGAAGTTCTGTTCGTTTATCCAAACGATAACGGCGACCCATATGGCTGGGACTATTCCCCAGCGATTGATTTCCCTGGCTTCTCGCAAGGTCTTTACGCGAACTCGCGGAGCGAAACCCTGTGGTCGTGGAAGGGCGGGATCAACTGGCAGCCGAACCGGGATGTGCTGGTGTATGCGAGCGTGACCCAAGGCGCAAAGGCTGGTAGCTACAACGCTGGCGGGCCGCCGCTTGCCGCTTCTGAAATCCCATATAAGCCTGAGCGGCTTATTTCCTACGAAGTCGGTCTCAAGAGCACGCTGTTCGGTGGCAAGGCGCGCTTCAATGCAGCCGGCTACTACTATGACTACCACAACTATCAGGCTGCGCGGTGGCTGGGCTTCTCTAGCTTGATCACCAATGCCGATGCGACCATCTACGGCGGTGAGGCGGAACTCGCTGCGTCGCTAACCCATAACCTTGAAGCTTCGTTCAACATCGGCGCGCAGCACAATACTGTGAAGGACGTGCTCGTTGGAGGAGTTCGTCGCAATGTCGAAACGACGTTCACGCCCAAGCTCACATTGTCCGGCACGATCCGCTACACCGTGCCCACTCTGATCGCGGGCGGTGAGGTCGGAATCCAAGCGAGTGCGAACTACCAGTCGCGGGTGTGGCATAACCTGAACAATTTCGATGCGAACAGCCTGGCACCGTACGGTCTCGTCAATGCGCGCATCGATTGGACTAGCGCCGACAAGAACTGGCTTGTGGCGTTCAGCGTCAAGAACCTCACCAACAACGTCTACGACAATATCGGGTTCGATCTGTCGCAGGTCTGTGGGTGCAATTTGCAGGCGCAAGGCAAACCGCGCTGGTTCAGCGTTTCCGTACGCCGCAGCTTCTGAGGAGCATCATCCGCTGCCTTGCCCGCGCAAACGGGCAAGGCAGCGGCAGGCCGCGCCCTTGCGCATCCTGCCTCGTCCGCTGTTGGAATAGCCCTTCTTCCAGAAGTAGATAACATGGCCATCAGGATACCTAGCAAGGCGAAAGTCGCAATAGTCGGCGGAGGCGTAATCGGATGTAGCATTGCGTATCATCTAACCAAACTTGGTTGGAATGACGTCGTACTTCTGGAACGCAAGCAACTGACCTGCGGTACAACATGGCATGCTGCAGGCCTGCTAACTACCCTGCGTTCGACCGAAAACGCAACGAAGTTGGCAAAATATACGCAGGACCTCTACGCCCGGCTTGAGGATGAAACGGGCTTGTCCACCGGCATCATGAGAGTTGGTTCGCTCCAGATCGCGAGCGACCCTGAACGACTTGAGGAAATGCGTCGCGGTTGCGCGATGGCAGGCATCTTTGGCGTTCAAAGCCATGAGGTAACACCGGAGCAGGTTCGCGAGCTTTGGCCGCTCGCGGACGTGTCGGATATTTTGGCGGGCTTTCACTTCCCGACTGACGGTCGTACAAACCCGACCGATACGACCATGTCCCTTGCCAAGGGGGCGAGGATGGGCGGGGCCACCGTAATCGAAGGCGTCAAGGTCATCGACGTCATAAAGCGTGCCAACAAGGTTGTCGCGGTCGCGACCGATGCCGGCGACATAGAGACGGAAATCGTCGTCAACTGCACGGGCATGTGGGCCCGTGAGTTTGGCAAGCTCGCCGGAGTGAATGTCCCCCTGCAGGCGGCCGAGCACTATTACCTTATCACTGAAAGTCTGGAGGGCATGCACGCAAACCTGCCGATCTTGCGTGATCCAGGCAACGTTGCATATTTTCGCGAAGAGACCGGCAAGCTCATGCTGGGCCTGTTCGAACCGGCGGCCGCAACCTGGGGTGAAAAAGGGATCCCGGAACAATTCTGCTTCGATGAACTGCCACCTGATTGGGAACGGGTCACGCCTTATCTCGAAAAGGCGATGAAACGCATTCCTTCAATGGCGAACGTTGGCGTGCGGATCCTTTTCAATGGTCCAGAAAGCTTCACGCCCGATCACAACTATCTGATGGGCCGCGCGCCGGGGCTGGAGAACTATTACGTCGCGGCCGGCTTTAACTCGCTTGGCATCCTCTCGGGTGGCGGCGCGGGGATGGTTGTGGCGAACTGGATCGTTAATGGACACCCCCCGATGGATGTGTTCGATTCCGATATCCGACGCGTGCATGATTTTCAGGGTAACCCCAAATATCTGCGAGATCGTACGGTTGAATCTCTCGGCATAGGCTACCAGCATCATTGGCCTTTCCGGCAATGGGAAAGTGCTCGCAACGTCAAGAAACTGGTGCTGCATGATCGCGTAGCGGCCGCCGGTGCGTGCTTTGGCGAGTCCGCCGGGTGGGAGAGACCTAACTGGTATGCACCCGCCGGAGTTCCTGCTCTGTACGAGTATACATATAAACGGCAGAACTGGTTCGAATTCAACGCGCAGGAACATCGCTCCGTCCGCGAAAACGTAGGCGTGTTTGAGCAGAGTTCGTTCTCGAAATTCCTTGTGCAGGGCCGAGACGCCGAAAAGGCGCTCAATCTCATTAGCGCCAATAACGTTGCCGTCCCCGTAGGCAAGGCAGTATATACCCAGTTCCTCAACGAACGCGGTGGGATCGAAGCGGACTTGACGATCACTCGGCTCGGTCTTGAGGAATTCCTTGTCGTGACCGCTGCTTTCACGCACGGACACGTCCTTGCGTGGCTGCGGGAACACATTCCTCATGGATTGCGCTGCTGCATCGCCGATGTAACCGGCGCTTACGGTATGCTGAATCTGCAAGGGCCGCGCTCACGTGAGCTTTTGGCACAACTAACCGACAGCGACTTGTCGCTTGAAGCGTTCCCATTCGGAACCATGCAGGACCTCGACGTCGGGTACCAGCGTATCAAAGCGTTGCGCATAACGTACGTTGGCGAACTGGGCTGGGAACTCTATATTCCTACCGAATTCTTGCTTCCGGTTTATGACCAACTGATCGAAGCAGGACGCAGCGTCGATTTACGGCACTGCGGATATCATACGCTCAATTCCTTGCGCATCGAGAAGGCGTATAGAGAATGGGCGCACGATATTGGTGCCGATGACACACCGATCGAAGCAGGCCTTGGTTTCGCGTGCGATTATGACAAGGCTGGTGGCTTCATCGGTCGGGACGCCTTGCTGAAGCAGAAGGCTGAAGGTGTTCCTACGAAACGGCTTGTGCAGTTCCTGCTCAAGGATCCGGAGCCCCTGCTTTATCACGCCGAACCAATCGTGATCGATGGCGCGCCGAACGGATTTACCACCTCTGCGATGTATGGGCACACGCTCGGCGGCGCCGTCGCGATGGGCTATGTTTACAATGACCAAGGCGTGACCCAGGATTGGTTGGATCGCGCAGATATTAGGATCAACGTCGCCGGTCAGCTCGTGCCAGCGACAGCTTCGCTCAAGCCCCTGTATGACGCGGCATCGCGCCGCGTACGGGTCTGATCAACCGCAACATTGGCGGGAGTTGGATAATTGGATCATCGTTATATTCTCACCCTCGACGGCACTGACGTACCGGGCATTGTAAGTCATGTTTCCAGCTTTTTCTTTGAGCGCGGATATAATATTGAGGAATCGGCGCAGTTTCGCGATCCGTTTTCTGATCGCTTTTTTCTGCGCACGGTTTTCTGTGGTCCGGCCGTTTCAGACCCAGTTGCGCTGACAGGTGAATTGCGCGCCATTGTGCCAGCTTCCGATTTGAACTGCGCGATTACGGACGCGGATCGCCCGATGAAAATCATGCTAGCCGTGTCAAAGTGGGGTCACTGCCTTACTCATGTGCTCGCTGCGTGGAAGCGGGGCGCATTAAATTGCGACATCGTCGGGGTGGTTTCCAACCACCAGGATATGGCGGGGCAGGTGGCGTGGTATGGTCTGCCATATCACTATCTGCCGGTAACACCTGAAACGAAGCGCGAGCAAGAAACCCAAATTATCGAGCTGATGGAGGAAAGTGGGGCAAAGTTGCTTGTGCTAGCGCGCTATATGCAAGTCCTGTCGACAGAGATGTGCGAGGAGCTGTCGGGCCGCGCAATCAATATCCATCATTCGTTTCTGCCCGGATTCAAAGGCGCCAAACCCTATGAGCGCGCTTACGAACGGGGGGTGAAATTGATCGGTGCAACCGCTCACTACGTCACTTCCGACCTCGATGAGGGGCCGATTATCGAGCAGGCGGTCGAGCGCGTGACCCACGCCTTGCTTCCCAACCAGCTTATTGAGACGGGTCGGGATATTGAATCGAGCGTGCTGACCCGTGCGGTTCGCTGGCATTGCGAGCACCGCGTTTTGCGCAATGGCGGGAGGACAATTGTATTTCCGTGATCATACCAGACGCACACCACTTTTGCTGATCGTCTGGATTTGTTTGATAGCGCGGATGCAAACGAGAAATTCATACCGTCTTGCTGCGGCTTGAACCCCGGTCTACGGCACTTCGGAGTGCAACAGGGCAGTGCGATGGGATCATCTTTCGACGTGGTGACGTCGGTGCATGATCTCTCGCCAGGCAGGGTTCTGGGACAGATGGCCAAAAAACAGACGATTGAGAAGAGCAAACCGGAAGGCATGAATAAGCGGACGCTGTTTGCGCATAAGCGCAATTCAACCGGAACTGAGGGCGTCTCGCCAATAAATGTGGGCGGCAAGATCAGGGCCAAGCGCAAATCGCTCGGAATGACCATTGAAGACATCTCTCTTAAAACCGGCTTGTCGATCGGACATATCAGCCAGATAGAGCGAGATATCACGTCGCCTACTTTGAATGTCTTGCAGATGATTGCCAGTGTATTGGTGGTTAACATCAGTTATTTCTTTTCAGACCTTCAAGATAGTGTAAATGAGAACCGATACATTACTAGATTGAAGGACAGAAAATTCTTAAATTTTTCGTCTGGATTTAAAGAAACGCAGGTCAACACATCTGCAGTGAGCAACCTGCAGGTCCTCTGCAGTACTTTTGAACCCGGTGCTGCAGTTGATGAAGCGTATAGTCACGAAGGGGAAGAATGCGGTTTGGTGGTGTCTGGGACGTTCGAAATTGAAATCGATGGCGAATCGTTCGTCCTGGCAGAGGGCGATGGCTTCTCGTTCCCGAGTGACAAGCCGCATTCTTACCGTAATCCGGGGGATGCTCCGGCCGTGGTGGTATGGGCGATGACTCCGCCCTCGTACTGAGCATTGATGTATAGGATTGTATTATATCATGAAAACCCTGGTCTGCGTGAAGCGCGTGATCGACTACAATGTAAAGCCGCGGGTCAAGTCTGATGGCTCCGGGGTCGATCTCGCCAATGTCAAGATGAGCATGAACCCCTTCGACGAAATCGCCGTCGAAGAAGCGATCCGCCTCAAGGAAAAGGGCGTGGTCACCGAAATCGTCGCGGTTTCGGTAGGCCCGGCCAAGGCCCAGGAAACGCTGCGCACCGCGCTCGCCATGGGTGCCGATCGCGCCGTGCTGGTCCAGGTCGACGATGGCGTGGAAGTGGAACCGCTCGCGGTCGCCAAGATCGTCAAAGGCGTGGCCGATGAAGAGGCCCCGTGCCTGATCATCACCGGCAAGCAGGCGATCGACGATGACAGCAACCAGGTCGGCCAGATGGTCGCCGCGCTGCTCGGCCGTCCGCAGGGCACCTTCGCCAACGAACTCGCCGTTGAAGGCGACGCCGTGGTGGTGAAGCGCGAAATCGACGGCGGTCTGGAAACGGTCAAGTTGGCGCTGCCGGCGGTGATCACCACCGACCTGCGCCTCAACGAACCGCGCTATGCCTCGCTGCCGAACATCATGAAGGCCAAGAGCAAGCCGCTCGCCACAAAGGCACCGGCTGATTACGGCGTCGATATCGCGCCGCGCCTCAAGACCCTCAAGGTCAGCGAACCGCCGGTGCGCAGCGCCGGGATCAAGGTGGCCGACGTGGATGCCCTCGTCGCCAAGCTCAAGGAAATGGGAGTCGCCTGATGAAGACGCTCGTTTGGGTCGAACACGACAACGCCACCGTCAAGGATGCTACCCTGTCGGTCGTGACCGCCGCCAGCAAGCTGGGTGAAATGCACCTGCTGGTCGCTGGCCACAACTGCGGCGCTGCCGCTGCTGCCGCCGCGCAGATCGCCGGGGTGGGCACGGTCCACGTCGCCGACGATGCCGCCTATGCCAACGCGCTGGCGGAAAACGTCGCGCCGCTGGTGGCCGGGCTGATGGCCAGCCACGACGCGTTCGTCGCGCCTGCCACCACCACCGGCAAGAACGTTGCCCCGCGCGTTGCTGCGCTGCTCGACGTGATGCAGATCTCGGACATCCTCTCGATCGAAGGCCCCAAGACCTTCACCCGTCCGATCTATGCCGGCAACGCCATTGCCACGGTTGAATCGAGCGATGCCAAGCTGGTGATCACCGTGCGCGGCACCGCCTTTGCCAAGGCCGACGCCACCGGCGGTTCGGGCACGATCGAAGCCGTCGCCGCCGGTGCGGATTCGGGCCTGTCGACCTTCGTCGGGTCGGAAATCGCCAAGAGCGAACGTCCGGAACTGACCAGCGCCAAGATCATCGTTTCGGGTGGCCGCGCGCTGAAGGACGCCGATACGTTCAAGGCCACGATCTTCCCGCTTGCCGACAAGCTGAACGCGGGCGTCGGCGCCAGCCGCGCTGCGGTTGACGCGGGCTATGTCCCCAACGATTTCCAGGTCGGCCAGACCGGCAAAATCGTTGCCCCGGAAGTGTACATTGCGGTCGGTATCTCGGGCGCGATCCAGCACCTCGCGGGGATGAAGGATTCGAAGACCATCATCGCCATCAACAGGGACGAAGACGCCCCGATTTTCCAGGTCGCCGACATCGGCCTGGTCGGCGACTTGTTCGACGAGGTGCCGGAACTCATCGGCAAACTGTAACTCGTAAAGTGAGGCGCCCGTGGCAGAAATTATTGACGGTCGCAAACTGGCGGCCAAAGTTGTGCAGGACACGGCCCAGGATGTCGCTTCGTTGCGTGAGCGGACTGGTATCCAAGCCGGACTCGCCGTGGTTCTGGTGGGCAATGACCCGGCAAGCGACATTTATGTCAGGCGCAAGATCGCGCAGTGCGCGAAAGCTGGCATCGTTTCTTTCGAACACCGGCTTTCGGCGGACTCCACACAAGACGAGATTGTTGCTCTCATCGATACGCTGAACGCCCGCGATGATGTCCATGGCATCCTCGTTCAACTGCCACTGCCACGGCACATCAAGGATTCCGTCGTTCTCGATCGCATCGATCCGCTGAAGGACGTGGACGGGTTTCACCCGGTCAATGTGGGCCGCCTGTCCACCGGCACTGGGGGATTGGTGCCCTGCACGCCGCTGGGGGTGATGATGATCCTCGATACCGTGATCGACGATTACCGCGGGTTGAATGCGGTGGTTATCGGTAAATCGAATATCGTCGGGAAGCCGATTTCCATGCTTTTGCTGGAGCGCGAGGCGACCGTGACGGTGACGCATATCGAAACGTGCGAGCTGCATGACATCACGCGAAAGGCAGACATCATCGTTGCTGCTGCTGGCGCACCGCGTCTGGTTCGTGGCTATTGGGTGAAGCCGGGCGCTGTGGTTGTTGACGTTGGAATTACCCGTGTATTGTTGCCTGATGGCACTTCGGAAATCCAGGGAGACTGCGCGTCGGACGAATTGACCCATGCGCGTGCTTTCACTCCCGTACCGGGCGGGGTGGGGCCGATGACAATTGCATGTTTGCTGGCAAACACGGCTAAAGCAGCAATCGATGCTGCCGCCGCCTCAGTGTTTTGAAGAGGCTACCTTGGGCTGGGTTGAGCATCCGCAACGCAGGCAGATCGTAAATGAAATGCATTTACGCCGGTGGCCAGAACTGCCGGTGCCGTGTGAACTGATCCAGATTCTCCGCATGGTGGATGATGATGAAAGGACTTCTCAGTCCGATGCTCTTGAAGCGCTTCCTGCCGCGGCACTGGAGCCGCGCGACAATCCTCGACAAACTGCGGGAATGTTGTGCGGCGGCGTACAGTTTGTGCATGAATGTTACAGCGAAGCCAGTGCCACTACGTTAATTCTTCCGTTCGAAAAGATTTGTGAAACGGGATCAATCGATTCTGCGGTTCTCTGGGCTGAGAACCTTCCAGGTAGGGTGATCCGAGCCACCAGAATCCTAATCTGTGCCACAGTTGAAGAAGCCGAGCAGCACCTGCCTCGTCTTAAGTTCAAGGCCAGTGACTTGGTCAGTTGCCATGTCGGAGCGGAAGGGAAGGTGAGATTATGGTCGGATTTTCGCATCGGTGAAGACGGTTGGGGGCGTTTGCTAATATCTGCCAACGGTGCAGAAACCAGCGATCTCACGCGCTTGGTTCAGCGGCTGCAGGAATTGGGCAACTACCGTAATTTGGCTTTGCTGGGATTGCCCGTTGCTCAGCAGCACTGGGGTAACTTGGACCGTGCAGAACTAGAACTCTCGGCGTTGGCTGTCGAGGTTGCGTTGCCGGAATCGATTGACGACGTCCTGCTGCGCAAGGTTACGGCCGTATCGCTGGAGCTGATTCATACTGGCGCAGCGACCCGTTTCCGAATGGGCGCAACCCAAGCCTATTCACGGATCGCATGGGACCGCTTACACGAGATCGGGAACGTAGCGGTTCCCGGCCACTCGTCGTTGCTCGATTTCACAGAGCGGCGTCTTCGACCAGCAGTCCGCACATGCGATTCTTTCGTTCATCGCCTTTCTGAGCTAACTTTCAGTGCGGATCGATTTGCCGCGCTTCTGCGAACGAGGATAGAAACGCGGATTGAAAACCAGAACGCCTTATTGCTAAAATCGATGCGGTCAATATCGATGGCCCAATTGCGGACGCAACATTTCGTTGAGGGATTTTCCATTATAGCAATTTCGTATTATACAGTGGGACTGCTCGGGCATTTT
The DNA here is from genome assembly GCF_003856955.1 of Novosphingobium sp. LASN5T. Taxonomy (NCBI): domain Bacteria; kingdom Pseudomonadati; phylum Pseudomonadota; class Alphaproteobacteria; order Sphingomonadales; family Sphingomonadaceae; genus Novosphingobium; species Novosphingobium sp. LASN5T. The sequence continues at coordinate 365,273 of NZ_RQSI01000001.1, read as the reverse complement.
ATGAGCGGACTTGAGTTTTTTTGGGGACACAGAATCGTTGGTATTTTAGAATCCTCTTCCGTGCCGGTATCCCTCTTGTTGTTGGCGGTTGTCGTGGTAAAAACTCGTCGGCGCTTAACGCGTCTAGGCCGCGTTGACAAAGGACTTCAGCCATAGCCTTGCGGCAGCAAGGTTGAGGAAGCTTTCGAATTACAGAACAGTCTTTTCGCAGCGGGTGGCGATGCGGCGTTGCTGTTGGAACTTGCCGAACATGATCACAATGCGATCGCGATCTTTGTAGCGCCGATAGTCCGGGTGGGCTGGGTTTTTGCGGTTCGAACGGGGCGGGATGATCGGTAGGATGCCGCGCATGAACAGGTTTTCACGGAACCGGATACCGTCACCCGGTTTTCAAGAGTTGACAACAGGTGGTGCTTTTGGTTTTTTAGTCCAGCGCAAACCCCATGTGACCGCACGCCACTCGGAAAGGCGTGACGTGATTTCAACCAAAATAAGTTTGTAGCAGCCGCTTCGATGATTTGCGTCTCATCCGCGAAGGCAATAGATGTGGATTTGTCTCGCTTCCCCTCTTCCGCTGTTGCGGCAAGAGACGAGAAGACCTCCTTTGAGGTCGCGCTACGCGCCCATCTGCAGAGATTTGGACAATCTACCAACGCGTTTGACAACACTGATGAATCAATCGCTTTCGGCCAGAACGCGCCGTCGTGTCTAGGGAGTGGTTACCTCCAGACTTGGTGGTTGCCGACCGAGGTAGAGAAGCGCCGAGCAACGTACTTTGAAGCAATGTCGGAAATCGCTTGCGAAAATAAGCTACCCGTCAGCTTGCTGGATGCAGTAGTTGCCAAAGAGTCTGGATAAAAGGCTTGGGCAATTAGCGGGGCCGGGGCTATGGGCATGATGCAGGTCATGCCCGGAACTGCCAGGCATCTGGAGATATGGAGCCCATGGGACGCGTTTGCCAACATGCGCGCGGGCGCGCGGTATCTCCGGCAGCAACTAGATCGCTTCGGGTGCGTCGATCTGGCCTTGGCCGCCTACAATGCCGGACCAGAGCGCCGGTCCTTGGCGATGGGATACATTCCTGCGATCCGCGAAACCCGCAATTACGTGCGAACCATCACGACCAACTGGCTCCGCCTTTCCCAGCTCAAGCGTCCAGATTCCGTCGCACTAGCGCGAGCGGCGGCCGCCAGCACAGCCGTCAGGGCATCTGGCTACCGTGAGGTGTCATTGGTCACCTATGACGGAATGAATGACCGGCCCCCACTGAGTGGTCCGACGTTGGGTAGCAGTGCAAGAGCCATGCGGCGGCATGGCCCGAGTCGGCATAACCGGTGGCCATGGCGCGATTGGCTTGCCGGACCATCTCCAGCGAGTCTCCGACAAACTCCACGTCTTCCAGCCCGAAATCCCGCGCGATCGCGACTGCGCAAAGCGGCGCCCGCCATTCGGCATCGGCATTCGACCCCGTCCCCAGTTCATCGAAGAATTGCGGCCTGCCGCGGATCACGACCGCCGCTTCTAGCCGCCCTGGATAGGGGCGACAACCACCATCGGAAAAGAGCTTTAGCCGGCGCGCCATGCGGCCGACGTATAGCCTGATCGGAAGGTGCAGGAAAAGGTAGCCTACCACTTGGGCGTGACCCAGATTTCGACTGGTGACACGAACTTGCCAGGCGCTGGCTTGCCCACCGCGACGCGATCTGCCGAGACCATCTCGCCGTTGGCCAGATGCAAGGTGACCCACGGCTTGGGCATGCGCTCGAAGGTCATCTTCTGGATCGGCTGGCCGGTGGCGGAATTCATGATGGTGGCGATAATGCTCATCGTAGCGCCGGTAGGGAGGAACCCGAGCGCGCGTCAAGTCGGTCGCCGGCTTTCCCCCAAGCTAGCGCGCCTCGCGGGCAAACGCCGAACGCTGCCTATTCCTGCTTTGATTCTTGGTTGACGGTGAAACACGGACTAAATATGTCCATGTTATGGCTCACCTGACATCCAGCGTCGAATACGGCATCCATTGCCTGCTCTGGCTTGTCCGCAACGATGGCCAACCGGCCAGCAGCCGCGATCTCGCCGAGCTCCAGGGCGTTTCGACAAGCTTCGTCGCCAAGATTTTCCCTAAGCTGGAAAAGGCGGGGATCGTCCGCGCGAGCGAAGGCGTGCGCGGTGGCTATCTGCTGGCGTGGCCGGCCGACGAGATCAGCTTTCTCGACATCGTTGACGCGATCGAGGGAAAGAAGCCCCTCTTCGATTGCCAGGAAATTCGCAGCCGATGCGCGTTGTTCGATGGCCAACCGCCCGCTTGGGCATCCGCAGGAACCTGCGCGATCCATGCCGTCATGCTCCAGGCCGAACAGGCGATGCGCGAAACACTCGCATCGCAATCGCTCGGCAGCGTGAGCCAACGGTTCGTTCGCAAGGCGCCGGAGAGCTTTCTCGGGGAAGTCGCCGGTTGGCTTGGCGAACGCATCAGCGGCCGGGGTGGCAAAGGCCGCAAGCGGACGCCCAAAGTATGAAGGGAACAGGATGATGGCCCAGAGGATTGTGATCGGAGGCTGCGGTTTCGCCGGACTTTGGGCGGCATTGTCGGCGTCGCGTGCCGTGGCGCTTGCCGGCCGTCAGGGTGACGTCGACGTGGTGGTCGTCTCGCCCGCTCCTGCTCTCGTGATCCGGCCCCGGCTTTACGAAGCGGAACTCGGTGGCATGAACCCCGATGTCAGCGAATTGCTCGCTGCGGTCGGCGCCCGCCATGTTCCCGGCGTGGTCGAAGCGATCGACGACGCCGGGCGGACGATCACTCTCGCCACTCTTGACGGTACGCGCCAGATGATCGGCTATGACCGTCTGGTGTGTGCGACGGGAAGCCAGCTTCATCGCCCGGCGATTCCCGGCCTCGCAGACCATGCCTTTGACACCGACCAACTCAATGGTGCCACCGCACTCGATGCGCACCTACGCTCGCTAGACACTCGCACGGCGAGCGCAGCGCGCAACACGGTCGTCGTCGCTGGTGGTGGATCGACAGGTCTTGAAACCGCAATGGACATGCCGATCCGCTTGCGGGCGGCATTGGGCCGGGGCGCCGACTTCCGGGTCATCCTGATCGACACGGCTGACCGCCCGGGCGGCTCGCTCGGGGCTGACCCGGCGCCGTATTTCGCTGAAGCGTTGGCCTTTGCCGGTGTCGAGGTGCGCAACAACGCGCGAGTCGAGGCGGTAGCCGAACATGCGGTGACCTTGTCATCAGGCGAGAAGATCGAGACCGATACGCTCGTATGGGCGGCAGGCTTGCGCGCGAGCCCGCTCGCGGCGCAGATCCCGGGCGAGCACGACGCGCTTGGCCGGGTCATCGTCGACGCATGGCTGCGAGCGCCTTCCGCCAACGGCATTTTCGTCACGGGCGACACCGCACATGTAGCCACAGACGATCTCGGCAACGTCGCTGCGATGTCATGCCAGCATGCCCTCAGCCTAGGGCGCGTGGGTGGGCACAATGCGGCTGCCGAACTGGTGGGCCTGCCGCTCCATCCCTACAGCCAGCCGAAGTACGTGACCTGCGTAGATCTGGGCGAATGGGGCGCGCTCTATACCGAGGGCTGGGATCGTCAGGTCCGCTTGATCCGGGGCGATGCCAAGGCACTCAAGCGGGACATCAACCGCGTGTGGATCTATCCGCCCAAGGCCGACCGCGACGGCGCCTTCGCCGTAGCCAATCCCGATTACGTTGTCGTGCCGTAGATTGCAGGAAACATCTTTGGGAAAGCGACGCGAAAGATTGCTCAAGCATGTGTCCGGGCAATAAAAGCGCAGGTATTGGTCCGGAAGCAGCCCAGTTGCGGCGGTTGTTCGTGGTCGATCAGACAAAACTGAGTGTCGATTCTTGGCGAGATCTGGTGTTCAGCACCGGTTAGGACTCGGTGAACGGGCGATAGCTTTCATGGGCCAAGTTAACCAGCCCAGCGACCACAATGTTGGCGGTTTGGCAGGTAGTTGCGGTTTGATGATTCAAGCAATTTCATGTTCCTGAAGCGACGTGGCCAGTTTTACCGGATCGCCGATGCGAATGCGGCGGTAACCCGTTACGATGAATCCATATCGCGACAGTTGCCGTAGCGCCTTGGCAAGCGTTACTGTTGATATCCCAAGCATCCCGGCAAATTCTTCCTGAAGGAAGTCGAGTCGCTCGCTTCCCTGAGCTGCATGATGCATTCGGAGCATCACAGATAGCTAAGCTGGAAGTGCAGCCACACCTTTGGAAACCACAGCAGCCGACGCAGGCCGAGACCCGCGGGCGGAACCATGGCCCCAGTCCGAATGTCATGGATGGTCTTGAGCAATGCGCAGCCCGAGCAGATCGCCACAAGCAGTCCGACAGCGGCATAAAGCCGAGTCCAGGCGACGATTGTCTCGGGCCTCATGTCAGGAGAAGGTTACCAAATCAGGCCTGAAGGGTCTGGTCATTCTGAATCACGCGCTCCTGATGGGAAAGCAGTAGGTCATAAGCGCGCCGTGCGGCCTCGTGGATAACCGTGTTTCCCGGAGCGGAAACCACCTTCACCCCAAACGGCAAACACAGTTCCCGAATTGGCATACCTGTTTCCCTCGTGAGGAAATAACAGGCCTGACCGAGTCCGCATTTCGGAAACGATCCGATTCGTTTGCTCGCCTAAACCGTCCCTGAATTGCTCCCGCCAGCGCTGATCTGTTCATTCTGAATGCCGTGACGATCACGGCGTTTGGAAAAGGACAAGGCAACATGAAACTCACGATGAAAGGGAAGGGCGCAAGCCTCATGCAGGGGGCGGCAGTGGTCGCGGTCGCTGGCCTGTTCGGCAGCGAAGTCGCAATGGCGGGCGCCGACACGACCTTCAACAGCGCGCTCACTTCGTTCACCGGCTTCCTCGAAGGCTCGGGCGGCAAGATCATCACCGTGCTGAGCCTGGCGGGCGGCATCGTCGGCCTCGCCTCGGGGCGCTTCAGCCTCGGCCAGATCGCCATTCCCGTCGGGGTCGGCGTCGGTGCCGGGACGGGCGTGCCGATCGTCACCGCTGCGGTCACCGCGACGATCTGACCTTTACCTCGCTCCGCCCGGACAAGTGCTCATGCGATCCGGTCGGACACCTCGGAGGCCCCGCGAGTGAGGCTGGGGGCAGCGATGCCTCCCCGCTTGGCGATGCGATTGTCGCCAACGAAGCGGTCAAGAAGAAGCAGATACTGCTGCTCGGCGCTGGCGGGCTCGCCGCGCTGATCATCGGCTCGTCGTGGATCTTCGCCGGCGAGAACAAGAGCAGCGACGGCAACGTCAAACGTCAGGTCGCCGACGTCTCGGTCGACGAGATGGTCAACAAGAACATGGCCGAGAAGGAATGGCGTGCCCAGTCCGAGGCCCAGATGATGTCGATGGACAACAACATGCGCGCGCTCGCCGACCGCGCACAGCGCGCCGACCAATTGGAAGCGCAGCTCGCGCAAAGTCAGGCGCAAGGAAGCACCGGGGGAGGGGGCATTTCGCCCGACACCGAACGGGTGCTCTCAGCCTACCAGAACGAGAACGAGCAGTTGAAGGTCGCGCTTGCCGCCGCGCGCCAGTCGCCGATTATGGGCCAGCCCGTTGTTGGCCCCGGCGCGACCTCCGCCGGACCCAACGCGCTCTATGGGCGAACCAGTCCCCCCAGCTACCAGGCGCCCGGAACTCCGGCCGGACAGGCAGCGATGGCGGCAGCCGGTTTGCCAGGCGGCCGCGGCAGCGAGGTCAGTCTCGTCTCGTTTGGCGAAGGCACTACTGGCACCGGCAGCCCGGTGCCCAAGGGTAACACCGTCTTCACCGACAGCGCCAATTACCTGCCGCCCAATTCGATCGCGGTCGCCAAGGTCATCTTCGGGGTCGATGCCGCTGCCGGCGTCCAGAGCCAGACCGATCCCTTGCCGGTCGTGCTGCGCATCACCGGCCCTGCGCGCTCGGTCTATGATAACGGGCGGCTGCTCACGACCAATATCGCCGGCTGCCTCGTCAACGGTGCGGCGCGCGGCGATCTCTCGAGCGAGAAGGTTTACGTCAAGCTGCAGCGGATGACCTGCCCGCAGCCAAATGGCCGCTACGCGGTCTCGGATGTGAAGGGCTTCATCACATTCGGCGGCAAGACCGGGGTCAGGGGCAGGGTGGTGAGCCGTGAAGGCTCGCTCATCGGCTAGGCTTTCCTTGCCGGGCTCGCCGGCGGCTTCGGGCGCGGCTTTTCCACCAACACCGATACGACACTCACCGGGACCAACGTCAACGTCAATGGCCAGCGCCAGAAGCTTGGCACCGGCGACATCCTCGAAGGCGGTCTCGGCGAAGGCGTCGCCACCTTGGGCGACATGGTCAGCAAATACCTGATCGAGCGGGCCGAGCAGTACCAGCTCGTGATCGAGATGCCGACCGGGATCGATGTCGAAATCGTGTTTCTCGAAGGCGTGTTCATCAACGGATGAGGAGGGTGGAATGAAGCTGAAATCCCTGAACTTTGGCAGGCCCCGCTTTGGCCAGGTGCTGATGCCGCTGGCCGCGATCGTGCTAGGCAGCGGCGGCTCGCTGGTATGGGCAAATGCCAGCGCTGCCGGCGCCGAGGGTACTGCGGCAAATGCCGCCCACTCGCCGAGCGAAGCCGACCAGGCCGTCACGGCGCTCCTCAAGCAGCGTCTGCCGCGCACCCAGGTCTCCCGGGTCAATTGCCAGCTCGTCGACAGGGTTTGCGAAGTCACCGCCGGATCGCAGCTGTTCTACGTCGACCGGACCGCGCGCTACCTCTTGATCGGGCGCGTCTACGATAGGCAAAGAGGTGCAGTTCTGGTTTTGGTCGCGGATTGCATCGTTTTCTATTACATTCTGGTGATGATCCCGAGGATCACCTGATGCACATTGCGAAGTAAGAGTAAAGTTCATGGATGATTGGGATGGAATTATCGAACGATTGCAAATTGCCCACGCAGATGTTGCGGCCCTCGAAATTGTAGAACCACCCGACGAGGTTGAAATGACTCTGTACGTCGATGCAGAAACAGAGGCAGAGCGGGCGGTGTTGCTATGGACGACTCGGGATATCACGGGCCTCGCAAAGCAACTCTCGGTTTTCGTGGAGGGTGAGTGGCACGAGAACAAAGATGGCGCGGAAATTTTGCAAAAGTTAGCACAGGGCGCGGTTCGATTGGCATCCTCGGGCAAGGCCAGATCTTGACACTGATCTGCCAAGCGCGGACGAGCGTGTGAGGGAAGAGGGGGAATCGGAGAAAGCAAACAACTGAGGCTATCGCTATGGGACTCGAATTTCCTGCCTCAATCAGTGATCGCCGATTCCCGCTTGACCTGAATCATGCTAAAAGCATGTTCGTCATGGCACCGATCATCAATCCGGACAGCGCATCAAACGAAAAATGCGAGGCAGACGTGCCCAATAGTGCTGCCCGGCTCAAAGCAGCAACATGGCTATGGCACCCTTGGTACGCCAAGAGTTGGTGGGCCGGAATTGCCCTCTATTGGACTGGGATGGCAGCGACCTTCGCTTTACCTGCACTCGACGCCTTCTATGCCAGCACGTTCGCAGGCCTGCTCAACATCCTCTTTTTTCCGCCCTTGACATTGATGATCCTGGGCCTCGGTTTTGCGCGCGCCTGGTTCGCATGGAGCGATTGGGAATTCGTGGAGCCGACCCACGAGCAGATGTTCCCCAAGCGCTCGGTGGGCGGCATGCGCGATCCCGCTTCAGATCCTCTCGATCCGCGCTCCGGCGCGCTCCACTGGCGGCGCGTTGACGGCAGCCAATAAATGCTATTTGTCGCGGCGTTCCTTGAAGGTCGGATCGCCATCCTGAGGGCTATTTTTTAGATCCGTCGAAAAAGTGCCGCTCTTCAATATCGACGATTGTTCGATTGAGGTGAGTGGACCAGTAACATCGGTGGTTCCTCGACCTGAGTCTGCTTGCTCTAGGTATCGATTGCGCAATCCTGTTGGGCCGAGCACCTGCCGGCCGAGTTCCTGCGAAAAGGCATCCGCAGGGTTGTCGGACTTGGCGGCGGCGCGCTCAGCGGCTGCAATGGCACCGCGCACGTCATAGTTGACGATGTCGATATTTGCGTTCGCCGTTTCAGAAGTGGTGCCGCGATCCGAACTTTGGAATCCGAGGTTTCCTGCTGCAGCGCCAGCTACTGAACCACCAGATTGCCTGTTCTCAGCACCACCAGTCTTGCCCGAACCCGCTCGGCTCGCAGATGCAGACACGCCGATGCCGACATCAGTGCCCATTGAGGTGCTGTCTTCAGCCCGGCGAGCGATATTTCGCGTCCAACCAGTCTGGGCCATGACCGCCTGAACATCGCGCTGGAGCGTATCGGCCACCTGCGGTTTGAGGCGCCAGTTGCCATGACGGTCCATCTCGAACCCACCGCGCAACCAGTTGGCCATGGCGGCATGGCCTTCCGCGCCGCCGCCCAGAAAATGTTCGACCGTATCAGGTCCCGCCTGCTTGCCAGCTTCGAACCGCGTGCTGGTATCATTGCGTGCCGACTGGCTGAACCCGGCGCTGCTCGAAACCAGCACGTCGTTATCGGCGAAACTGAACCGCGCTGATCCGCCATTGGCGACCGCGCCCAACTGGCCTTCATTGATCAGGCCGCCGCGCCACAGGGCGGCGGCTGTCTCCGGCGTCAGATTGAGGCTCAAGTCGCCATTCTGGTCCATGGCGATCTGGCGGCGGGTGAGGTCAATGCCATGATCGCGCAGCAGCCGCTGCATGCGGGTCAGCCGCTCGTTGTCGACAATCCGGGAAAGCCGATCGTTGCGCGCACGGTCTGCGATGCCGCCAGCCCCGCCTTCGGCCATTTCGGTCTGATTTCCGGAAGTGCGGCTCAAAGCCTGGATGAAGCTGTCGAGCCGGGCGGCTTGACGCACCGAAGTGCCCGCAGCCGCTGCGCCTTCCGCATAACCAAAATTGTCCGACTGGCGCCGCTCTTCGCCGATCCGTGCTGCGCTGCGCGTGCCGCCGGTGCCGACCTCGCGCTGGGCATCGAGCTTGCCCGTGCGTTCGGCAAAGTCGTAGCCTGCTGCGTCGCGGGTGCGGCCATAGACACTGGTGCCTTCGCGCGCGGCCTCTGCATTTGCGCCATCAGCGGTGCCGAGCTGCGTCGCAGCGTTATAGGTTTCGAGGGCATGCAGCACCTGGGCTTCATTGCGTCCGGTCGCGCGCCCGAGTTGGCTGATCGCAGACGAGCGGGCTTCGCCCGACAAGGCATTGATGAAGGCAATGCGCCGACTGGCTTCTTCGGGCGGTATCCCAAGCATCTGGGCGGCCATGCGCTGGCCGGAGTTGGCGCCGCTCCGCCAAGCCTGTTCGGTCGCGACATTGCGCTGTTCGACCCAGGCGACATTGTCACCGGCAAAATCTCGGCGGCCCTCCATCGCGCCGACCTGTACCTCAGCGCCTGTAAGGTCGTTCTTGAGCATCGCTTCCTGGTCGTAGCTATTGGCGATGAGCTTGGCGAAGGTCGGGTCAGCGCTGGCTTCGCCGATCACACCCGAGGCTTTGAGTTCTGCATCTCCTTTGGAATAGCCGCTGCGCTCAAAATGCCGCGCTGCCCCCTGGAACATCATGGCATAAGCCCGCTCGTCTCCGAACGCCTTCCACTGCACCATGTTCTGCGCGAAAGCCGCAAAGGCCTTCTCGCCAGCTTGCCCCGCACCAAAATAGCCGGTGCCGAGGCTCCTGAGCGCATCCTGCTCGGCAAAATTGTGGATCGCCGATGTGGTCGCATTGGCCCGCACCGCGCGCGCCACCGCAGGATCGTTGATATCGCGGCCGGCAAGGGCAGGGGAGAGACCGCCGAGTTCGCGCGAGGCATCGATCCCGCCCATGCCAAACGCGGGGACACCCGGCACGCCGCCGCCCTGTTCACCAAGCAGGGCGCCAGCTGCACCGAATGCGCGGTTGGCGCCGAAGGTGGATCGCTCGCCAAAATCGCCGAAGCTCGAAGCCGCGCCCCGCCTTGCCATGGTTCCTGCAGCCGATGCCTGGGCCTCGAGCGCCGAGGCATAACCTTCGCGGGTTGCGAGCGGCGCAGCTGCTGCGGCACCGAGGCCCTGAGCCTGAAGCGCGCCGCCGGTAAAGCTGGTGAACACGTTGCCCGAGAAGCGGAACACGGTGAATACGAAGGCACCGGCAAGTCCGGCAGCGGCCGTGCGAAACGTCCCGAAGATCGCCAGCGCCTTCATCGCCGAGGAAGGCGCGAGCATCCAGGCATTGGCGGCGACAGCATTCGAGCGCATTTCGGCAAGGACATCCGATGCCCGGCCAAGGGTCAGCTGGTAGATCCCGGCATCGATCACACCCCACAGTGCGACAAATACGAAGAGTCCGAGCGCGAAGCTCGCAACGCGCAGGTTGATCGGGGTGAGAATGAACAGCAGCGCAATCGGCACCATAAACAGCATGATCCCGAACACAGTCGCGCGGATGGTCGGCATCCATTCGTTGGCGACCGACATGGTCGCAAGGCCGTTCGAGACGATCGCCCGATTGGCCATGACCCGCGCGGCCGAGGCGGGACTGTCCTCGAACAGCACGTCGCCAACTGTGTTGCCGAGCAGAACATCGGTCATGAACGCCTGCAGCGACAGCGGCGTCCCCATCATCATCTGGCCCATCTCGCCAAGGTGCGCGCGGCAGCGCGCAAGCTGGCCAGCATCGCCGATATTGTAGCCGGTGCGCTGGCAGACCTGCGCAGTATAGCCCTCGAAAAGCGTCGGGTCGGCGAGCCGCGCCTGGATGTTGTCCCAGGCATCCTGGCAGCTCATCGTCGTCCCGCCCTTGTCGGCAGCGGTAAAGACCGTGCTGAACGTCGCAGGCCCCGCCATGGCTGCGAAAGATGCGGGAAGGTCGGTGGTGGTGCGGAAGAGCTGGTCGTCATCGACGCCGTAGGCAGGCGAGACCCGCGCCACCGGGTAGCACTGCCGGACATAGTCCTTGATCGTGCTATCCAGAAAACTGTCGGTCATCGGTCCGCGTGGAGACACCGCATTGAGGAACAGGTCGAAGCTGTGCCCGCCTGCACCGAACTCGAGCTTGGCATTGGGATCGAGGGTGTTGTCGTCGATGATCTCGGCGAGCGATCGCTCCATGAGGTTGGTGACCCCGGCGACGATGACCAGCAGGTTGGGAACACTGCCCACCGGCTGATAGGCGTTCCGCACCCGGTCATAGACATGGACCGTACCTGTGGTCCCCACGAGACCGACGAACAGACCCACCCCGACGAGGATCTGGAACCCGAAGGCAACGAGCCCCATGCCGTGGCCGCGCACGCTGGCGATCACCGCACCGAGCGCGATGCCGACCACGGCGATGATCATCACCAGTGTCTCGTAGCGCGGATCGGCAAAGATCATCGAGACGAGGCGGAAGGCATCGACCGTCTCGGCAAACCCGTCGTAGGTGTAGAAGCTGGAATCGACCGCGAGTGCAGGGGTGGCGACAAGGCCGAGTGCCAGAGCGGAAAGGGCGCGAAGAGCGAGGCGCATGGCTGTTCCTTTTGGGAGCGGTATCAGCGGTTGGGGGCAGCGGTGGTGCCGCTGGCATCGCGCGCATCCTTGTCGCGTGTCCTCAGCAGCCCGGCGTAGTTCGCCGAGAGGTTGGCGGCATTGAGCGCTGCCATATAGCTCTGGCGCATCTGCGCGCGCTGGCGCAGCACCTCCTCACGCAGCTCGCGCAATTGTTCGATGCCTTTGACGAGGATGCGGGTCTGGCAGACGTTGGCATTGGCATCGTCGGCAGCGCCCGCCGCGCTGGCGCCGCGTTCAGCGTTGCCGATGGCAAAATCGATGCTCCGCGTGAGATCGTTGAGCATCTGGTAGGCAAGCGTCAGCGCCACCAGTTCATCGGTATCGGCGATCACTGAGTCCGGCACGCCTTGACGCACACCCCATTCGAGCATGCGGTAGACCGGGAGCGTGCGGACATTGGCGACGAACTGGCGCTCTTCGGCCGTTAACGCCGAGCGGGTGCGGATCTTGGTGGTGATCGCCTGCATGCGGATGCGCGCCAGTTCGAGCGCGCCCTTGCCGGTATCGGTGCTGCAGTCAGCCGCGGTTGCAGGAACGTTGAGCGCGCGGCGCTGGACCTTGCCGGTGAGAAAATCGTCCGGGCTTTCGGTGTCCTGGCGCGGACAGGCGGGGATCGCCGAGAACAGCGGCACCTTGTCCGCCGGATCCCAGCGCATGTAGACGTCACCAACCCGCGCGCGCATCACGCTTGCCCAGTCGCCTGCGCCAACGCGGGCCGCAGCGTGGCCGAGCAGCGAGCCGGTACGGAAAATGTCGGTAACCTCGGCCGGGCAGTTGGCGAGTGCGTCCTTGAGATCCTCAGTTGGGCTGTTGCGGTTGGCCTGGATCTTCTCGCGGCTCTGCTGGTAGCTCTTGGCGAAGCCTTCCTTCACCGACTTGTAGCCGGTCATCTCCTCGATGATCCCCGACATGTTATCGTCGCCCTTGGCAATCTGGACCATGCGGTTGGCAAGGCGGCAGTCGTTGACCTGGATCGAGTTCAGGAAATTGGTCGCCGCCTCCATCTTCGAGATGATGTTGCCCATCTTCTCGTCGAGGGTTTCAAGGAGGTACTGGAACGCGACGGCGGGAGCAGCCTGGAGGATGCTCTCCAGTTTCTGCACCAGATAGTCGGGGTCGAGAAACGACATGCCTCCCAAAAACATGTCGATGCCGCCGCAGCCCGCCTTCACCTTGGGGAGCGTGAGCGACATCAGGTAGTCGTTGTGGACGTCGATGCGTCCCGACATGCCGCCTGCGGTCACATAGCCCCGGGTCTGGTCCTCGAAACTGCCGGGCGAGGTATAGGTGACATTGTCGAACCAGGACTCTGCCCAGCTTTGCGCATGAGCTGGCGCAGCAGCACTGCAAGAGGCGAGCAGTGCCACTGCCAAAAGGCTCAGGCGGCGAGGCGAGGTGAGGGCAAGCAATCTGGCCATGGCGGGCGTCCTTCGAAAACAACAGGAGTGGGAGAGAACCGGCCCGCCATGAACGGTCTCCTCAGCGACTAGATGGGGAGTATCGGCTTACGCCGACGATCCCGGTGAACTTGGAGAGCGCACGCACGCCGACTTCGGCGCGCACGCCGGTCAGCATGCGCGCGGCGAGCCAGGCGTTGCGCGCGAGGTTGGCCGCATGATCGGTGCCGATCGCGATCGGCACGGTGCGGCCCGCATCGTCCACCGGACGCACCCAGGCAACGGGATGGCCGACCCAGAGCAGGCCGAGCCTCCCCGAACGCAGCAGCGCTTCGGCGCCCGATATGGTGCGGACCTGCCAGCCATAGCGGCGATGGACCTCGCCGAGCCTTGCCCAGAGGTCGGCGCAGGGCACGCATCCCGGCGCGGTGCTCATCTCGATGACGAAGGCGGGCGCCTGACCGCGCAGAGAACCTGCAAAGTCGGGCGGAAAGTCGCGGGTTACCGGCACGCGCGCGAGCCAGGCGCGCATATCGGCTTCGTTCGCCACGGGATGGATCGCGGCCTGCATGGCGTCGGCGCGGGTTACCGGCCTTGCCGATAGTGCCGATGCGGCAAGCAGCAGACCAAACGCGACGGCGATCCTGCCGGGGCGATTGAGGCCGATCATGGCTTTGCTCCTCCTGCTGGACCCACAAGATCCCCGCCAAGCATTTCGGCTGCGCGGGCACGCGGGTCGCTCGCAGACACCGGGCCATTGGCGAGCGCGTCGAAGAACCCGTCTTCTTCGCCAGCCCCAGTCATGAACTGTTCGGGGCGAATGTCGCCGGTGAGGAGTTTGACCGCCTGATAGGCCATCTGCGTGAGGTTGGGGTAGGCTTCGATGCCTGCCGCGATCACCATGCGCTGCTGACTGCCGCGCCGGATAATCATGGTGGTGGGTGTCACTTCGACCCCGAAGCGTTGGCCAAGCTCCGGCCGCCGGTCGATATCCATCAGGGTCACCTGCCAGCCCATCTCGTCCTGGAAGCGCTGGACGATCGGCCATTGCACCCGGCAATAGCCGCAGGAGACCCTCGAGAACATGACCAGCGCGAACTCGCCGGCATGGGCGCGCAAGTAACGCCGCCGTACATCGTCCTTGTAGGCGGTGAGCTCGGAGCGGGCATCGCCGACCATCGGATTGGCCGATTTGGAATTGAGTTCGGGGTGCTGGAGCATGGCGATCTGGGTGAGCCCCGCAAAGGCTCGGGCCTTGCGCCGGGCAAAATCCTCGAGCCGCCAGAAGTCCGCCACGGCATCGACGGTGAGCACGGTTGCGGCATAGTCGCGCTGCGCTTCGATCAGTTTACGGATCTTCGGGGGGGTCCAGCTCGCAAGTTCGGCCATCGGCGGGATCACCGGCCGCACCAACGCATCGCTCTCGGGCGCTTCGGGTTTGGCCGGGCTCGGCGGCGGCGCATACCACCAATAGCCCTGCTTGATCGAGCCGACAGCATTGGGCGCGCTGGCCTGTGCCATGACTGGTGACACCGATGCGAGCAGCAGCGGCAGGGCCAAGCCGAGCCTCAACAAGATTCGCGTGCGGTTCACAGCACTTTCTCCATGCGGGTAAGGCGATCGAGCGCGACCGGGCCATAGTAGCGGCTGTCGAACCCGTCGGGATGCGACGAGCCGACGAAGATGAACCCTGGCGGGATCGTCGCTTCGGTCGGCTGCCAGTGATCGAGTTTCATGCGATTGCGGCCGTAGGGCTTGGAGACGCTGAGAAGGTGCTCGTTGCAGTAGTACCACCCATCGAAAGTGCCATATGGCGCGCCGGGAGTCCTCGAAGGCTTTTCGATGAGGTCGATCCGCTCGCCTGGCATGCACAGCGCCTGCTTGGTGACATTGACTGGCTTAGGTCCCGCAAGCGGATGCGACAGCATGAACATGACATAGTCGGCCTTGCGGATCGGGCCTGGGCTCACCCGCACTGCGATCGCCGAAATCGACGGGCTCATCACCCAGGTCACTTGCGGGATCGCCCAGAGCGTGATGAGGCCGACAGGCAGCACGATGGCATAGGCCTTCCACAGCTGCGCCGGGCGGACCGGCTGCCCGAGCCCCGAGCTCCCGAGCGCGACGGCAGCGCGCAAGGGGAGGAGCTTGACTGCGGGCCAAGCCGCCCTAGCGGCCTTCCAGGCGAGCTTGAACACTTTCGACCTCCTTGCTCCCGCCCAGACGGGCATATTCTTCGAGCAACCCTGAAAGGGCCGCGTCGCCGTAGATCACCTGGGCGCCGCCAGGCGGGGCAATCGCCGCCGCTAACTCGTCGCGCTCGCAATAGGGCTGGGCGGGATCGCCCGGGACCATGGCGAGCGCGGGCACCACGCTGACGCCGTGTTCGCGGAACACGAGCGGATCGACGATGATCTGCGTGGCTCGCATCGCGCAGGCCGGTCCTTCGCAGCCGGGATCGAGCCGCAGAACTTCGGCCGAGAGTTTAGCCATCGGGCCAACCTGCCGCATCCCGCCCGGCATGCCCCGAAAGGCCATGACCCCGCCTGCCTTTTCGAGCTGGGCCGCATAGGTGCGCAGTGTCGCCACCGGCATCGAGGAGGAGACGAACAGCATCGGCACCCAGTTCTGGGCTCGGTTGGGCGAAGCAGCCTCGGCGACGGCAGTCATGTCGGGCGCTTCGAGGCCAAGCGCTGCGCGCAGACGTTTCGCCATCGTCTCACGCTGCGCGGCGAGTGCATCCTTCCCCTTATCAAGCGCAGCGTGGGCGCGCGCTTCCATGGTGGGATCGGGTGCCCGTTTGTGCAGCCCCTCGAAGGCGCGGCGACGTTCGGCCTCGGGCAGGTCGGGCAAGGTCGTAGGGCCGGAGGCAGCATCAGACTTGCGCTGGGCAACCACCTCCTTCAGGCGTTCCATCGCGGCATCGCCTTCGCTCTTCGATTTAATTTCCTGCGGGGAAGGCTGCTCTGTCGGTGTTCTCGCCTGCGCAGCGGCATGCGAAGGGGGAAGCATGGCACAGCCGAGCGCCGTGCCGAGTGTCACGAATGTTGCGCGCACGGCGTTACTTGCCGATGGCCTGCATGTAGGCATCGATCCTATCCTTCATGTCGATCTGGAGCTGGCCCTGGGTGCGGGCTTCGATGTCGGCGTAGTATTCGGAGAGATCCATCTTCGAGAAATCAAGCGCCTGGAACTCTTCGGGGGTGAAGCCGCGGCAATAGGGGGCCTTGGGGGTGCCCCAGCCGACAGTGTTGAACACCTTGAGTTGCGGGCGGCCTTGTTCTTGGATGATACGCCCGAGCTTGGTATTGAAGCAGCAGTGGCCCCTGGCCTTCTGGATACAGATGCCGAGCACACTGGCGGTGCAGTAGGTGCCGACCTCGTGGCACATGCCCGAACCCCGCAGCATGCCGGTTTCCATGTCTTCCTGGTCGCAGCCGGCGAGCAGTACCTCGAAGATGAAATTGACTGCGAGGCTGATGGCGATCGAAGTCGGATCGATCCCGGCGATCATCGCATGCGCGCCGGCGCCCGCCGCTTCGCCCGCAGTCGCACCGGCCTTGAATGCCGTGAAGGCCGCCTTCATCCCGGTGAACACGGCCTTGGCCACGGCGATCTTGGTGCCGATCGAGCCGATCGACGAGCCCATCCCGTCCTTGACGATCTTGCCCTTGTCCTTGCAGCAGTTCTGGAAGGTGTCGAGGAGCCCGGGCGGACGGCAGCGCATGGCGCGCCCTGAAAAAATCTCGATGTTGGCGGTGCAGTTGCCATTCGCATCAACGGCCCCGTCAGCAGGCACGCCGGGATCGGAGATCGGCGGCTCTTCGACGATCGGCGTAGCGGCTGCATCCTGACACGGATTGGGCGAGCAGGTCGGTTCGCCGCCAGAGGCAGGCACCTCGCAAGCGAACTGATCCCCGAGTGGGCAGGCATAAGTCCCGGTGACCGTGACCGTGCAGAGGGCCTGCTGCAGCGGGCATTGCCAGGTGCCGCTCTGCGTCGCCAAGCAGCTCGCGGTCTCGCCTGGATCGGCAGCATCGCCGTTGCCGTTGAGATCCGCGGCGCAGATCTCCTGGGCCTGCGCAGCAATCGGCGACAACGCGCTGGCCGCGAGCAGCAAACCGAGTTGGAGCGACAGGCAGCTCATGGCACTGCGCTCGTGCAGACCATGTCGGCGCCCGCAAGGCGGACGGTCTGCATCATCACCACGGCTTCGGGAAAATCGTCAAGGCAGCCGCAGGCCGAGACCACTTCCTCACCGGGGCCTGCGAGGCACTGATTGGCGGCATCGCAGGCGTGGTAGAAAGTGTCGTAACCGGTCGGCACGTTCTGGCGGCTCCCGACAACGCCGTCCGGCGCGGCGGCGGTGTTCGCCTTGGGCGCGCGGGTCTTGCAGATCGGCTCGCAGGCCGCGACAGAAGCCTCAGTCGGCATGCCGAAGCCGCGCGTCGTCGTCGTGACGCTCCCGTCTTTCGCGGTCTGCCGGTCGGCGAGCAGCGTTTCGGTCGAATGGTCGATGATGTAGGCGCCGCGCGAGAGATCGGGCGCCGGCAAAGCGGCCGAGTCGATGACGCAGGCGTAGGTCCGGTCGCGTTCGAAAAATGGCCGGGTCATCTGCATGGTGCAGGCAGCGCTGCCGAACAGCCGCGTCTGCGCCAGCGGCCTCAGGCCGGTCGCGACGCCATTGTGGAACGTCGTCACGCCATCGACATCCTCATCCGCAAGGTGGCATTGCGGATCGGCGGCGTAGCCCGAGCACAGATCGACAATCCGTTCGGTGACCGAGCAGCTGGTATCGACCGCTACATGGATCTGAGCGAAAGCGTCGCCACGATCGGCAACCGCGACGCGCAGCCAGACCTCGTGATCGCCATTGGTAAGCCAGGGCTTGATGTCGATCCCCGGCGAGTAAGAGGTAGTGTGGTTCATCTCGCAGTTGCCAGGCGGAAAGCCGAGTCCCGTCCAGGCGCCAGGGCCAAAGGCGATGACATTGCCGTCGATGCGCACCTGCGCCCAATCATCGGCGGAGAAAGTCGGCAGTGTCGCTGCCGTGATCCGCGTCGCGTCTCCAACATGGAGCGTCATACGAAAATCGATCAGACCACAGCCGCCTCCGCGCAGGCTGTTGTCGGCGGGCGAGCCCATCAGAAAATCGACGTTGCTGACCCCGTCGCTCACCGTTGCATAGCCGCCCGAAGTGCGCGCGATGACGTCATCGACGCGCACTTCGTGCACGCTGACCTCACGGGTCACGGTGCAGGCGCGTTTTTGCTCGGCCTTGCCCGAACCGGCTGGCGATGATGCCAGGGCCTGAAATACCCGGCTGGTCGCCGACTGCGCGAAGGCATCGCCCTGGATCGCTGTGGGATTGCTGCGATAACCTGTCTCAGCCAGCGCGGGATTTGAACTGCAGGCAGTCGTCTGCGCGCCGACATAGTCGATCACCGGGCCATTGATCCGTGCTTCTGCAATGCCAATCCGGGGATCGGCCGTGGTCAGCGCGCCGACCATGCCGCCGCCGAGGTCTTTGAGCACCGTTTCCAGATTGCCGAATACGAGATTGCTGCCGCAACTGTTGTTGACGCAGGTGCAGCCGGCGAGTTCGGGCATGTCGACCTGGGTGAGCTTCAATTCGCCCGCACTATCGAGGTCCCAGCGAAACGAGCGGCACTGGTCCCAGGTGCCGGGATTGCAGGAGATGAAACCGTTGGCGCAGATTCCCGAGACCGGAACCGGCAAGGTGACGCTGCTGTCGAAGCGGCCGTCGAGGTTCTTGTCGCGCGAAATCCGCACCAGGCCGATATCGCCCGTTGCGCTGGGCTGGATCAGCACCTCGAGCAGGTTGGCACTCTTTTGGCAGGCGATGGTGGGGGTGAATGTCTTCGAGCCATCGACGGTTGCGACAGGCTGTCCGCTCATGCCGGGCGTCACATAGTTCTTCTGCAGCGTGTCGCTTTCGCTCGTTTTCGCCCGCGAGGCGGTAGCGGCGGCGCGGGCGCGGTCCTCGACGCTTTGTGCCTGTGCCAGCAAGGGCAAGACAAGTGCGGACCCAGCGAGTAGCAGCGGCCAGACACGATGCGATTGCCAAAGGGTGACCAGCACGGCCGCTACCCGTGCCTGGGCAGCTGAGAGGGGGACCGCGCCGGAATGGGCAAGCGCGGCCGTGCTGGCCATAAGTGGAGCGGTGCCCTCAGGGGCTTGGGGCACCGCTCCCGCCTCGCGCGCACCCTGGCAGCCGCACTGGCTGTGGCGGGCAGACCATGGCTTACCCAGGGCCCTCGCGGGACGTTTCGAAATCGGAATGGGCGAGAAGACCTGGCTCATTGCACCGGAATCCCGGCGCAGCAGATCACCTTCTCGAAAAGCATGAACTGGGCATTGTCCTTGCCGGGCGCATGCTTGGCCGAAGACCACAGCGCGCCGGGGCGGCCGATATTGACGCATTTGCCGCCCTTGACCGGCTCCATCAGCTGGAGCTTGTAGCGCGACTTGGTCCAGATCGGCTGCGGCTTGAACGAGCAGCCGTCGCTCGAACTGATGGTGAGGAGCCCGAGGCGGCCCATCATGAAGGTGCCGCGCGCGGCGAGCCCGGCCCAGGCCTCGACCGAATCGTCGAAATGGATGTCGCCGGCAACCGGATAGGTCGCGCCCCACGAGCCCATGCACCAGAACAAGGGATCGATGACCTTGCCTGCGGCGGCCGCAGCGCTGTCGGCCATGCAGGCGAGCCCGGCGGCGGGATTGCCGAACAGGACGCCTTCGGGCTGGATGATCGCACCCAGGGTTCCCGACTGCCAGGTTGGCAGCACCTCGGTGATCATCGCGACGTCGAAGCCGTCGTCTTCGAGACACGGCAGGTCGGTGAACATGTCGAGCATCTTCCACACCGGTGAGATGTAATAATGCATCTGTGCGAACATCTTGCGGGTGTTTGTTCCGTCAGAGATTGAACTCTGCGAGCCCTGGAGGCGGCCGTGCGTGGGCAAGAGATCGGCGCCCAGTGCCATCATGCAGCCGGGCTCGGTCACAACATCAACCATGCGGTTTGGCGACCAGAACGACACCTTGACCCCGAACCAGAACGTCGCGCCCTTGCGGCAGGCGCACAAAGGCTTTGACGAAGACTGGGCGTCGAGTTCCTTCGACGGCTTGTCGAACGTGCCGATGCGCACGCCGCCGATGGTGATCGGGAAAATGCAACTCCAGCGCACCTTGGTGATCGGGTTGAACACGGTGCCTGCGGGACACGACGATGCCTGCGCCGGTGCGGCTGTGCCCAGTCCGAGCCCCAGCATCAGCGTCGTCGCAGCGAGCCAGCGCCGAACGCGATGCCGACGGTTGCGATTTTCTGTCCTGCTATTGCGGGTCATGGCGCTTGCCTTTCTCACCTTGTTGCGGAGCGCGGTGGCTTTCGCTGCGATCGAGGCGGACTTCGCTGAGTTCGAGCCGCTGGCCGACCTGGCTCACCACCACGGGTGCTACGGTCAGGCCCAGGCGCTCCTTGACGCGTTTCTCGAGGATGAAGATCGGCCGACCGGTGCGCTCCGACACCGTTATTGCGTCATCGTCATGCGCAGTCCCGGCCGCGAGCAGGATGAAGTCGGTGAGGCGGGCCACCTTGAGCGCCCAGGCGAGATCGCGCGGGGCCACAACAACGAGCCGCTGCGGCAGCGTCACATAGGCGAGCGGATTGAAGCTGTAGCCCTTGGGGTAAAGGAGCGAGCCATCGGGCAGACGGATTTCGGCGTCGAGCGTGTAAAACGGCACGACAGAGCGGGTCTGGCTCTTCGTCGCGGGTGCAAGGCTTGCTGATTTCATCGCCGACCACGACGAGCGCGGTCCGAAACGCTCACGCATATCGGCCGGAAGCTTGGAGGTGCGTGCCTCGATTTCGGCGAGCGCGTCGGGTTCGGCGATTGGCCAGGTCCGCCCGATGGTCGAACTGGCGGCGCGGGCATGTCCAGCCATCAGCGCCGAGGCGGCAATCAGCGCGGCGACGACCCCGTTCTGGAAAGCGGCCACGTGCCAGCGCTGCACCTTCCGGTGGCCCTTTGGTTCAGCGGTCACGGCGGCGCCTCCACCAGAACTGGCGATCGTCGCCAGCAAGGCCGCGAATCGCAGTGACCAGCCCGGCGAGCGCCAGAACGGCAACGAGCCCGACCAGCACGCGCAAGGGCCATTCGATCTGCGTTGCCGACCAGGCCACCAGCGCCGCCTGGATCAGCAGCAACAGGTGTGTACCGACGAGAATGCGGATCGCAGAAGGTCCGGGGACGGGCGAAAGGATGCCCCTCATGGCTGTGGCCGCCGCAGACTGACGGCAAGCACACGCTCGGCGGCCGGCATGGCGAGACCCAGGAGGTTGCCTGCGCCAAGCCCTGCGACTGCGAGCAGGGCAAGCCAGGACGGCAGCGCTCCGAGCGCGAAACCGAGGAATATTGCGAGGCAGAGGCACGCATCGAGCGCAGCCGCAGCGATCAGCCACTGGGCGCGGCGATGCGCGCAGACGTTGGCCGCGTGCAGGGCGTGCTCCTGCAACGAGGACTGCTCGCGCAGCAGGGCGAGTTCGCCTTCTATTTCGCCGTGGCGGCGCAGCAGGAAATCATGGAGACTCTCTTCGGTTCGCCGCCCGGCAAAGGGGCAGGGCCGGGGAAGATCGGCTTCGTTCAGCAAGGCATGCACGCTCATGAATTCCTCCAGCGGCGATAACGGGCGGCGAAATGGCCGGTGAGGCCGGAAAGGGCGATGAGCAGCAGGCCGCTCAGCAAGCAGGCGCCGCCGACCATTGCGCCCGCGCGCAGCAGCAGTCCGATCGGCTGATGCAGCGCCGCACCGGCGCCGAGCACGAGCGCCGCCATTCCGGCGCTTTCGATCAGGATCAGGCGGAAACGCCAGCGCAGCGCTGCCGCTTCGGCGCGGATCGCCACGCGCGCCTCGATGATGCGCTCCATCTCGGCATCCTTGCTCCAGTCGAACGGAAGCTGGGTGCCATTTGAACGGCACTTCGAACGGATCGGAGATCGGGATAACCGCATCACACGCTCTCTCGCGTGGATGGCGCCGGAAGGCGCGGGCGCAGATCGCCGAGAATGTCCGCCGGATCGACGCCTGCGAGCTCGCAGACTGCTTCGAGCGGCGAGCGGCCCTGCCGGATCAGCGCCTCGAAGGCGGCTACTTCCGTGGGCGCGGAGGTATTGATCCAGTAGCTGAAGGGATCGACCACGAGGCGGGCGATGCCGAGTCCCAGCGGCGAGTCGATGAACACCTCGGAATAGTTGGGTTTGTTGTTGCGGACCGATTTCAGCAGCTCGAGGACGAAACCCGAATAGTCGAGGATCCGGTTCTCGACCGCCTTGTCGTAGGTCGAACCCTGCAGCAGGAAGCGCGTCGCGGCATTTTCGAGGATGACCTGGCCGGTGCCGCCGAACAGCAGCAGATCGTTCATCGACTGCATGACGATGCCGAAACTGCCCTGGTACTTGCGCGCGCGGCGGTAACCCTGGCCGAACGCCTCGGCGAGCCGCGACAGGTCCTGACCTTCGCTGCGGCTCATGAACTGCGCGGCTTCATCGCACAGCACGAAGCGCGGACGGTCGCGGCCCGAAAGGTAGAGCTCCTGGGTGACGGCGTTCACCACCACCATGACCACGACGTTGAACAGGTCGGGCATGTTCTTGAGGCGCTCGAGTTCGAGCACGACGAATTCGTCGCTCGAGATGTCGAAAGTCGATGCCCCGTTGAAATAGTGCCCGTAGGCCCCGTCCGAACCAAAATCGCGCAGGTTGAACGCGAGCTCGCGCGCCACCGGCACGAGATGTTCGACCCGGTCGAGATCGCTCAGCGTTTCGGCGGGATAGGCGCCCAGCCATTCGCGCACGGCGTCGATCCCGTCCTCGGACCGGCCCGTATCGATCGTCCACTGCACGGCCGACTTCAGGAGGTTCCATTCCGAGGTCGAAACGCCCTTGCGGGTGGCGGCATTGGCCATTTCGGCGACGATCGCGACCGCCATGGCAATCGCCGACTGCTTGTCCTCGCCGTCGAGCGCAAAACCCATGTCGAACGGGTTGAGAACAAGGCGTTCTTCGCCGATGTCGATGTAGCGGCCCGAGCACAGCGTGCAGAGCTTGCGATACGAGCCGCCGATATCGATGATGCGGATGAGCGCGCCGCTGGCGTAATATTGTTGGCAGAGGTTGTTGAGGAGGAAGCTTTTGCCCGCGCCGGACTCGGCCGAGACGATGAAATTGTAATTGTTGATCCGCGGATCGAACAGGTCGAGCGTGATGAGCTGGCCCTTGCGGCCGGTATAGAGCAGGGCTGGGCGCCCGCCACCGCGAAAGTCGGTCTGGATCGGCGCCATCAGCACTGCGGCCTTGGCCGGCATGCGAAAATCTCGCTCGAGCATGCGCAGCGTCTTGCCGTCGGGATAGAGCCCGAACGGCAGGCTCATCGACAGCAGGACGGGATTGAGGTAGCTTTCCTCCTGCATCATGAAGGGCAGGGGTTCTGCTTCCCACAGCCGCTTGGCGCGCGCCGCCATTTCACGGGCCTGGGCGCGGGTCTGGCCGAACACCCAGACACTGGGGATCACGCGGACGAAACGGCTGTTGCCAGCCTCGTCGAGCACCCAGCCGATCTCCTCGATCTGCTTGCCGACCTCGACCGCGAAAGACCCTGCTGCCTTCTGCGCCGACAAGATCTGCGCGCGCTTGTGGATCTCGAAGGCCGAATGATCGAACAGGATATTGAGGCAATAGAGGAACGGCCCGCCGATCTGGTCGCTGTCTTCCGACGAGCCGCGCATGCCGCCGGTCAGGCGATTGGCGCGCTCGGCGCTGATCCGCCGCGCCGGGGCCTTGGGCGTGAGGCAGCGCGCGACTTGATTGCCGAGGAAAACCTCGGGGCCCTCGAACACGAGATCGGGTCCAGCATCGATGATCTGCTTGCGCAGGGGCCGTGGCTCGGCGCCATCGCTCGATCCGCTCGCGAAATTGCCCGGAGCGCTTTCGAAGACCCCATTGAAAATGCGGCGGTAGAAGGCGATCATGCTTTCGGGCGGCATCGGCGCAATGCCGAGCTTGGCGAGCTGCTCCTCGATCTGGCGCCTTGTGTCTGGTCCCAGCGGTTTGCGCGACTTGACGGCAAGAATAGTGCGGAAATTGCGGATCGGGGTGCCGTGAAGTGCTTTAAGGCCATGCCGCCCTGCCTTGAGGTAATCGTAGGTCCGCCGCGCCGAAGCCTGGATCAGCGGATCGTCGCGGGTCTTGAGATCGAGAAAGGCATCGAGCGCGGGATCGATCAGCGGATCGGCAAAACTCATCACCTGCACCACGGTGCCGGGTTCAAAGTGAATGTTAAGCAGCCCCAGCAAGGCGCTGTGAACATGGGGGAACATGTAGGCCGATGGCACTAGTTCCCAGGCATAGCCCCAGCCATCGTCGATGGTGAGGAAGGCTTGTTCGTCCTCGACCCAGGCGACGAGCGGCAGGTGATCCGAATAGGAATCGCGCGCGACTTGGCGGCGGAGCGCAGCGAACGAAAGCCCGCCGCT
Source organism: Novosphingobium sp. LASN5T (assembly GCF_003856955.1). Lineage (NCBI taxonomy): Bacteria > Pseudomonadati > Pseudomonadota > Alphaproteobacteria > Sphingomonadales > Sphingomonadaceae > Novosphingobium > Novosphingobium sp. LASN5T. The sequence goes on along the minus strand of NZ_RQSI01000001.1, from coordinate 340,735 downwards.
GGCCTCGTGACCCCGCGCGCTCACTTGCGGCGCTCCTTCGCTGGGGTGGGATCTGATGCGGCCGGTGCAGTATCTGCAGCCTCGCCGCTACGCTCACGCAACTGCCCCAGTACCGGCACTTGTGATGCAGGCGAAACCGGCGCGACGAGATAGCCGCCGACCACCCAGGACGGGCGTTCGAGGATCGAATAGACATAGCGCGGCATGTAGAGCCGGTCGGGACGCTGCCGGTCGGCATAGGGCAGGATCAGCGTTCGCACCGCCTGGGCCGGTTTGAGCATCGGGGTTTCGGGGCGGTCGATCAGTCCTTGAAGTTCACGGTAGAGGCTGTCGCGGTAGGACCCATAGGCGCCTGTTGCTGCTTGAGCATGGCCTGGTTCGCCGGGCTTCATCGCGGCTGCATCACCAGCATCACCGCTCCGCAGCAGCTTCTTGTCGCGGGTGACCGCAGGATCGGAACGCGGCGCTCGGCCTGAAACTGCATCCTCGTAGGCCTTCTCGGGATGGACGCACTGGCCGTGGTCGGAGTTCTTGCAACTGAACTTCTCCGAATAGGGTGACATCAGCGAGCCGACCGTTGCGCAGCCGCCGAGCGGTAGGCATGCCGCTATCAGCAGGACCGGCAGAACGCGGCCACGCTTCGGGGAGCTGCAGGATGTGCGGGCAAGACAAAGACTGGCCATAATGTGATCTCCGGGAAGGGGGCGCGGCCGGGGCATCAGAACTTGGTCCCGGCGCTGGGCTTGATCTCGAGGGTCACGCCCTCCTGGATGACGACGACAACTTCCTTGGCCGCTCCGACCTCGACGATCGGGCCGGCCTGGCGGGCAAGGTCGAGGTAAAAGTCAGTCAATTTGTCCGAGGACTTCGACAGCCCGCCGGCGATGCCGGTCTTGGCGGCATCGCCCGCATCGAGGGTGCGCACCGAGCCCAGCGCCGAGGTCGAAGTGGACCCAAAGGTGTTCTCAACCGACTGGCTGATCCCGCTGATGGTCCCGGCGATGAAGCTTCGGGCAAGCGCCGCACCGGCGCGGGTGACGACCTTGCCCGACAGGCCTTTCTTGCCATCGGCATCGACGAAGAAGCCCTTGACCGGCTGATCGACCACCGAGTGCTCGTCGAAATCGACACAGGACAATGAGACCAGCTGGATCTCGACGCGTTCCTTGGCGAGGCTGCCGGTCGCGTTGCCGACGACGAAGCAGCCCGCAAGGTTGGCTTTGACGTCATTGGGGAGCACGGCGGGCGCCTGGACGCGGGCGATGATCGGTTCCGGGTTCGACGTCGCGTCCCGGCTCGCCAGCGCGTCCACCCCGGTCAGGAGCCGCGCCTTCATGAAACCAGGCGGTAAATAGATTGTCCGATTCTTTTTTTTCGAGTCCGAGGCCGCGCCGCCAGCCTCCTTGGGCAGCATCGGGCTGGTCGCAGCCCCGATCGCGCCGACTTGCTTTTGGACCGGCGGTGCGGGCGGCGCTTGCGGAGGCGCCGGGGGAACTGGCGGTGCGGGAAGACTGGCATCTGCGCCGGGCACACCGGCGGGCGAGGGCGGGAAGGTGGGCGCGCTGCCCGGCAGCGCAGGCGGCAGATCGCCGCTCTCGCCGCTGGCACCGGCGCTGCCGGGGGCACCGCCATGGGGCAGCACCTTGCCTTCCTCGATCGCGGTGATGCGGTCGCCAAGCAACTGCTGGCCATCGATCACCGCCTTGAAGTCGCCGCGCAGCTTTTCTTCGAGGCTATCGCCGCGCAGGCCTGCACCCATGTCGAGCTTGGAGGCTGCGGGCGGCGGGGCCTTTTCCTTCTGGCTGCCGCTGCTCGCCGAATAGAGCCCGTAACCGAGCACGCCGACCGCGCTGGCCAGCGCTGCCTGCTTGAGCCGCAGCCGGGTTCCCGAGCCGAGCGCGTCCCAGCGCGCCTTCCAGAGATCGCGCAGCGACGTCGCAGCAATGCCGAGCTCAGGCCCATTCGCCTCTTCGGCCGCGGCCTGGGCAGCAAGGTGCGCGCTGTAGGGGCTCGGCGCTCCGTTTGCGCCGGTGCCGGTCAGAGGCTCGCCGCCGTTTGGAATAGGCTTGTCGCTGCCGCTCATTGGCCTTCTCCCCGGCGGATGACGATGAGGCGCGCGGTCTCACCGCCTTTGAGCGTGAGCCGGTCGAGCGAGACCGCGAAGACGTTGGCGCCCAGCGCCGCATCGAGGAACGTGCGTTCATCGAGCGATGCATCGCTGCTTGCGCTGACGAGGTATTCGGACGCCGACAGTCCTGCCCCCTCGATCGCGAGCCGCCGCCGTTCGCGGAGCACTGCCGAGGGGAGACCGGCGAGCACGATCTTGCCGGGGTAGGGGGCGACTTCGGCGAAGCTCGCCGGAACCCGTTCCTGCAGCAGGGCGAGTGTGATCGATACCGCGCGCTCTTCCTCAACCAGCGGCCCCATGAGGTCGCTGTTGGCCTTGGCACGCTGCGCCGCACCCGGCGCCAGTGTCACGGTCTGTGCGGGAATGTCCGACGGCTCGGTGTAGAGCGGGTAGATGGCGCCGCCGCACGAGATGAAGAATTCGGACGGGGTAGTGACATAGCTGCGTGTCGTCTGGCCCTGATCCTCGACTTCCTTGACCAGGAACTTGATCCAGGCGTCGGCGCCCGCTTTTTCGACAGCGATCGCCTTTTCGGCCGAGAACTTGACGTCCTCGATCTCGCCGCCCTCGCAGACGACATGGTTGATGTCGCGGTTCGACAGGCGGACGGTGCTGGTCTGGTCGGGATAGGCGATGATCGCGCCCCGCATCCCTTGGGCCTGGGCCTCGGTTGGCATGATCGATGCCAGCAGCGGGGTCAGAACTGCGGCGAGGTGCCGCACGTTGCGATAGGAGGCAGGCGCGGCGGGCCCTTTACCGGAGTTCGGCATCGAAGTTTTCCTCGGTGAGCTGAGTGAGCCAGAAGCGGCCGTTGTCGATCGCGTAACCGATGTGGAGATTGCCGCGGAACTTGCGGATTACCCCGCCGATGACGCGCACCTTCTCGACCGGCACGACGATGTCGGTGTTGGTCCAGGTTACGGGCTGGTCGGGCCTGATGTAGGTGGCGATCGACAGTGTCGGATTGTTCGCCAGTTCGTCGAGAATGGCGTTCAGGCTGTCGCGCAGGCCATTGTAGGCGCTGGGATGGGCGAGGCTGAGGAGTTCCTGGAACTGCTTGTCGGCGCTATAGGCCGAATAGGTCCCAGCAAGACTGACGATATTGCGCGTCATGGTCCTCAGGTACGAAGCCGAGGGGGCATTGCCGGTGACATAGAGATCGCCCGACGCTCCGAACGGCACAATCACCGTGCGCTGGTTCTGGTTGGTCGTGTAGATCAGAGTGCCGAGCACGGCGGAGACCCCGAACATGCCGGCGATTGCGAATTTCAGGAGCCGGTTCTCCTCGAACAGGTTCGCCGAGCCCTGCAGGTAGCGGTGGATCGCAAAGCTTGCAGGCTTGCCGGCGAGCGGATCGTCGGGCGCGGCCTTGCGGGATCGAAACAGCGGCATGGCTATCCTCACTCGAAAAAGCGGGTCTGGGTCGGACCCGGGTAATGACGGAAGGAGACCAGCCCCCAGCGCCAGGCGAGATGGGGCAGGAACCCGCGCGGTTTGCTGCGCTTCCAGGGAATGAAAAGGAGAAGGGCACAGATGAGCACCCAGCCGACCAGTCCGCCGACGATCGCGGCGACGAATATGGTCGACATGACCAGTACGAACTCGTCCGAACCGAACCATAGGATCTGGACCGGGCCGTGCAGATACTGGGGCAGACGCTCGTCCAAAGCCCTTCTCCTCCTGCTTCATGACACCTGTCGTCAGGGTCATTTTCCGAAGGCCGACCATCGGCCTCCAGCATGTCGGGGATATCGCCGCTCGCGGGTCCACACGCGCGGTCAGCGGATCCCCAGGCGGTTCAGATCACCATCCCGAAAGTCTGGAGGATGGTGTCCGATTTGATCAGGGCGACCGCGGCAACGATGGTCGGGATGCCGACCATGATGTTGGAAAACAGGCGGCTGACACCGAACAGGAAGGCCGCGACGCCGGCGACGAAGCCGAGCGGTCCCTTGACCCCCTTGTTCACGACGATGTCGTAGATGTCGTAGCCGAGGTCGCCCGCCGCTGGCGCGGTGAAGGCGTGGGCCGCGCTGCTCGCCAGCGCCATGAGGGCCAAAGGGACGCCGAGATTGAGGGCGGTGCTGGCGAGCGAGCCGCTGCTACCTCCACTCATCCGGGCACCCAGATTGCCGAACTTCTTGATCATGATCTTTTACTCCACTTGAGCGGAGCCTCCCTGGAAACAGCCTGCCGGCATCGATGGATGATCGCTGTCGGCCGACGCGCGCGGTGGGCGGCTCCAAAGCGGCCGCGTGCGCCGGCATTCCGGTCCGCCTCGCGCCAGCCGAAATGGCCGGGCGGCAGGCGGCCGCCAGATCGGGAATTCTCGGTCACTTCGCGGGCCCAGCGCCCGGTGTCTTCGCGAGGAACTCTTCGAGTTCGGCCTGCTGGAAACCCGAGACGAGCTTGCCATCGACAATCAGTGTCGGCGTGCCGCCGATGCCGAGCTTGGCAACGATCTCCGCATCCTCAGCGACCCGCGCGGCGCCCGCGGCGCACTTTTCGAGCGCCTTGGGAGCAGCGCCTGCATAGATCGCGCGGAACGCAGCTTCCTGGTCGGGCGAGCACAGGATGTGTTCGGCCTTGGCGGCGGCCTGGGCATGGATGCCGCTGACGAAATAGACGAGGCGGCGAACCGGCTTGCCTTCGGCGGCCTTTGCTGCCCAGAACTTGTCCAGCGCGCGGCAATAGGGGCAGTCGGGATCGGTAAACTCGATCACCGTGGGCGCGCCCGCCGGACCGATGGCGAGCGCCTTGGCAGGATCGATCTGCTTGAGGCGCCGGGCGGTACCCGCTTCCTGCGCCAGCGCGGTGACATTGACGCCGTTCTTGTCATAGACCGTGGCAAACAGCACGTGCTCGCTCGCCGGAGCATAGTAGATCACCCGTCCGCCCGCGACCGCCTGGTAAAGCGCGCCCTTGACCGGTGCAGGGCCGAATTCCTCGAACTTCAAGTTGGTGAAGCTCTGGTGGAGCTGGGCCTCGGCGGCGGCCGCCGCTTCGGCGAGCACCTTGTCATCGGACTTGGTGCTTTCGTCGGGCGCGGCGAGGGCTGCCGAACCGGCGATCAGCGCCAAGGCGCAGGGCAGTGCGCGCAGCGCCGTGAGGTTAGCGATCTTCGCCATTTGGGATATCCTTCGTGCTTGGGGGAATGAATGCGCGCCGGTCGATCCGAACGCTGTCGCCGATCGAGACAGGTGCTTGCGGTGGTGTGGTCGCCTCGACCGAGGCTGGAACAGGCGCGGCGGCGTGGATCACGAAGCCCGTATCGCCCTCGCTGACCACCAGGTGCATCGGGCTTTGCGGAGGCAACGGCGCCCGGTGAGGGGCGAGCGCACAACCGGCTAGCGAGCCTGCCAAAGCAGGGAGCCACAAGGCGTGGCTCAAGGGTTGTCGAATTCGGGGCACTTGCCGCCTCCTGCCTGGAACAAGATCCCGCAAGCTGGCTTCGGGAACCTGTCCCGGACCGGCTGCGTTCTGTGATGGCAGGAATGGTGTTTTTGACTTCGAAACCGCAAGGCGCAGGCCATTGCCTTGGGCAAGCGGCTAAGTCATCGTGGCAAGCGCCAGCGAATTACGCTTTTGGTTACCAATTCGTTGTAGTCGGGCATGGCCCCAGGGTCAGCTCATGGAGTTCGGACATCGGCCGGGGAGAGTAGCAGAGGACGAATCGGACGGTGGGAAGGGTGTCGAGAACCTTCAAGCTCAAACTCTCGCCTGCCGGCGTGGAGCTTTTTCTCGACTGCCATTGCCGCCTCGGCCACCTCGTCAAGGAACTGCTGCCCTACGGCAACACGCTCTATTGCGCGCTCGTCCACCTTGCCCGCACCGATAGCCAGTTCATCGCCGACGATCTGAAAACCTTGAAGGAATCGGGTCTCGACGGCGACCGGGTGTGTTTTGTCGGTGCGCCGCTGGCCATGGCTACGGTCACGCAGGCCATCGCCTATCGGCTCGATTCCGGCGCGCGCCGACGCGGGCCTGCGGCTTTGAACTCGCGTCTGTTCATTATTGCCCTCAATCAATTTCGTCTCGCCTCTCCCGAAGCCATCATGTCGGCTTACGATGAAATGCTTAGTCTGGCTGGTGACAGTCTGAAGATCGGCAAGGCTCTACGGGCGCGACGCGCATCGCTTTGACCAATCAGGCAATAATGGCCACAATTGGCATTGACCAATTGTGTATGAAACACCAACTTTTCGGCTATCACTTGCCGTGGCGGGCTGGTTGCTGCTGTCAGGAGTTGGGGATGCTGCATGATTGCAACGCATCCGGTCCCGACGCGTCATCTCTTGCCGAAATCAAGCAGATGTCTGGCCGGAGGATCGAAGATGAACGCAGGCGCGAAGGGCTCACCCAGTCGAAGCTCGGCGAGCGGGTCGGACTTGGCGTCAGCTGGATCCGCGAAATCGAATCGGGCAATCCGAGGACCCGCATCGACGATCACCTGCGTTGCGCCCTGGCGCTCGGAATTTCGCCAAGCATCATCTTCCTGCCGATGCTGTTCCACACCCATGGCCTCGCGTTCTCGCCGCAGCTGCTCGCCGGCAATCTTCACGATGTCGAACGGCAATGGCTCGAATTCATCGTCAACAATCATATCTCGGGAATGCGCCGCCTGCTTGGACTTGCCGAAGACAGCTCGCCCGGTGATCGGAGCGGCAGCGCGTTTCCGCAGATCGGTTCCCGATAAGTCGCCATAACGGACCAAGATTACTTGGTATCAATCGGTTAGCGATCCGCTATCGGGCCTGACACCGCACTAGCCATCCAAAATCATGTGTCTTCACTTCGCCTTGTCACGGGCGCGGGCGGGCCTGTCTCAACTAAATCCGGGGTAATACGATTGACGCATGCTCGCACCCCTGGCCAGCCGAACTGACGTTGCCGGTGGCGGGGCGAAAGCCAGGCGATCCTGGATGGGACGACGGATCCGGTCCGGTATTCCGCTTCGATGACGATGAGGCTAAACCGGATATTCCGCCACTCCCAAGCCTCGAGATCGCCAACTGGTGGCTGCGTGCGCGGCGCCTGCGCGATACGCTCTTCGCGCCGGGTCTGTTTGCCGACCCCGCCTGGGATATCCTGCTCGATCTCTATGCCTCGGAGGCGCGCGGCGAGAGCGTCCAGATATCGAGCCTCGCCTTTGCCGCGCGCGTTCCCCATAGCACGGCGATCCGCTGGGCGCGGATCATGACCTCCAAAGGCCTCATCCTTCGCGAAAAGGACCCGCATGATGCCCGGCGCGTCCATGTGCGATTGAGTCCGCTCGCCCGTGAAGTCCTGGCCGAGTTCTTCGGCAAGCTCTGCGCGCAGGGCCAGGTTCCAGCGCCGGTGCTCGCGAAGCCGCCGTGATCGCTTGGCGGCACAGAACAATCACCCGACTGTGGAATGACTTCGGCCCTGCGGGCTGCAAGCTTTTCATTCGATCTGCGCGCCTTTACGCAAGCATCGGCATTAGCGCGACAAGTGCCTTTGCCATCTGAATTTTTTCTTCTCGATTGGACACATCTACCATGAACAATTCCGAACTCGCCGATCAGGTTGCCACCAGCCTCGAACTTACCAAGGCCGACGCCAAGAAGGCTGTCGATGCCGTGATCGCCGCCATTACCGACGCGGCAGCCCGCGGTGACGAGATTTCCTTGAGCGCCTTTGGCAAGTTCAAGGTCAAGCACACGCCGGCGCGCGAAGGCCGCAACCCCGCGACCGGCGAAACGATCAAGATCGCGGCATCGAAGAAGCTTACGTTCTCCGCCGCCAAGGCGGTCAAGGATCGGCTCAACGGCTGAGTTTGATGCCTGCCGGGTGCGGCTTGGCCCGCGCCCGGCAGGCATTTTCGCGGCAACGGTCCGGTCGCGCATAGCGGTCGAGCAGACATCTAATGCGCCGCTGTTCTAGCGATTTTGCCCTTTAACGGCGCTGTCCGGTGCGCAGGTGGTAATCCGCTCATGTTCGCGGCTTCGGAGCTGCATCTGACTTCCGTTGCTGCATCACAGCGCTATCAATGGAACGCTTTGTGATTACCTGCCTGTCGGTTTTCGTGGAATCGCCCCGATGCTCGCCGACTGTTTGCTATCCCACTTCCTCAAGCCCGCCGTCCAGCAAGTCCTCAGGAACTGGCGCGATGTTTGGTATCTCTTCCCAGTCGTCAATTCATCGTCGGTTCGACGAAGGAGAGGAGATGGGGAGGGGGCGCATATTGGATATTTACCTGCCTGCGGCAAATCCCGAACAGGTCCGAGGACATGACCGGGCCGCTTCCAGCAGGTACCGGTCAAGGAAACAAGCGCCCGCGCCACAGTCGCCGCCTCTCCGATGAACTCGTCGAGGATGCCCGCGCACTGTTTCAAGAACGCACCGATCGGACGTTGACGTCCGAGGATGCCAGGCAGATGCTGGAAAATCTTGTTGGCTTCTTCTCGGTGCTGATCGAGTGGAATCGGGACGAGGCGCTGATGTCCACTGAGTCTAACGGCGACACAACAATTCACGCGGCAAGTCAGGAATGACGATCTGGCATTGCGCTGACATTTTGGTTCGACCGCGTAGCGCGTCAGGTAGCAATGATGGACAGCGCGGCGATATCGGACAAGAATCCAAAATATGCCGGCTGAACAAGGCAGGATCTGGCGCCGGATTCATGGGCGAGCGCATGCAGCTGTGTGCTCTAGGCCGCGCATCGAAATGGAGGAGCCATAATGGCACGACAGACAAAGACACGTTCCCGTCCAAAACAGGAAATTGTCCATGTGCCACGGGCCGTCATTTACGCACGCGTCTCCTCACGCGAACAGGAGCGCGAGGGCTTCTCCATCCCGGCACAGCTCAAGCTGCTGCGCGAACACGCCGAAATGAGCGGCTTCGTCGTTGCCGGCGAATATGTCGATGTCGAGACCGCTAAGCAAAGCGGTCGAACCAGTTTCGGCGAGATGATCGGTTTCCTGCGCAAGCACAGAACTGTTCAGACAATCCTGGTCGAGAAGACGGACCGCCTCTATCGCAACCTGAAAGACTGGGTGACCGTCGATGAGCTGGAAGCCGAGGTTCATCTGGTCAAGGAAGGCGTCGTCCTATCCCGCGAGTCACGCTCGTCGGAAAAGTTCATGCACGGCATCAAGGTCTTGATGGCGAAGAATTACATCGACAATCTGTCCGAAGAAGTGCGCAAGGGCATGTTGGAAAAAGCCGAGCAGGGGCTTTGGCCCAGCGCCGCGCCATTCGGGTATCTCAATGTTGGTGAACCAGACGGCAAAAAGATCATTATTGTCGATCCCGAGCAGGGGCCGATCATCACTCGCCTATTCGAATGGTATGCGACAGGGAGCTTCTCACTCAAAGAGGCCGCTGCCTCGGCGCGCGATGCCGGTCTCACATACCGCAAGAGCAGGCATTCTGTTCCGGTCAGCACGATCCACAAAATCCTGCGAAACCGTCTGTACACTGGTCAATTCGAATGGCTCGGAAAGATCTACGACGGCACCCACCAACCGCTCGTTTCGCTCGAACTTTGGCAAGCCGTGCAGGATGTGCTCGACGGTCGAAACAATGCCCGCAGGCCAAAAACAGGCGGCGGCCTCCGCGATTTTGCATTCACGGGGCTGATCTCCTGCGGACACTGCGGCTGCGCGCTGACCGCCGAGATCAAGAAGGCGAAATACATCTACTACCATTGCACTGGCTTCCGCGGAAAATGTCCTGAGCGCTTCGTCCGTGAAGAGGTTCTGGAAGAGAAATTCGCGGCAATGTTGTCGCGCATGCAATTTGGCGAACGAACCTACAATCTAATCGTTCGCGCATTACGTGAGAGCTACGCTGTTGAAAGGCGCGATCACGAAGAAGCCCTCTCACACCTGCGCACGGAAACCGACAGGCTGCGCAAACGTCTGGAGGCAGTCTATGTCGACAAACTCGATGGCACCGTCACAGATGACTTCTATCGACGCATGTCTGTGCAGTGGCGCGACGAACTTGACCGCTGTCAACGCGATATGGCCCGACACCTGGGCGCAAGCGCGGCCTACATGGATGAGGGAGTCGCGCTTCTGACTCTGGCGCAAAGAGCGCCGACGATCTTCGATTCTAAGCCAGCCCTCGAAAAACGAAGACTGCTGAATTTCCTACTATCGAACTGCGTTTGGAAGCATGGCGAGCTTACTGCTGAATACCGACAACCATTTGATTTACTAGTGGAAACGGTTGGGCAGCCAGAGCCGCCAAAAGGCGGTGGTGGTACCAAACAGCCTCAAATTGAAAATTGGTCGGGACGAGAGGATTCGAACCTCCGACCCCCACACCCCCAGTGTGATGCGCTACCAGGCTGCGCTACGTCCCGACCGGAGCGCGCCCTATAGGCAGGTCACTTGCGGATGGCAAGCGGCATGGTGCGCTTTGGGCGGAGACGATTTTTCGTCTCCGAAAGTGCCGCCGGAAGGGGTGCCGTTTGCCTTGCGTGGCCCAAGCTGCTAGGCGGCCGGGCCATATTTTTGCGCAATCTTTCCGGGCGGGCACACCGCTTTCCGTCCGGGCGGGTTGCAATGCCTTTCCACCGATCCCAAGAACGGTTCCATGATGCTGACATTCCTTTCCGCCGCCGCACCCGCCGCCACCCAGGAGCCGCCGCAGTGGCTTTCGTTCCTGCCGCTGGTCGGCATGGCGTTCATTTTCTGGTTCCTGATCCTGCGGCCGCAGATGCGCCAGCAGAAGGCGCACAAGGAAAAGATCGCTGCCATGAAGAAGGGGGACATGGTCGTCACCGCCGGGGGGCTGGTCGGCAAGGTCATCAAGCTGGACGATCACTATGCCGAACTGGAACTTGGCCCCAACGTGCGCGTCAAGGCGGTGCGTTCGACGATCGGTGACATCGTTCCGCCCGGCGGGACGGCTCCGGCCAACGACTGATCCCACCGGCTAGACGAAAAGAACCTGCTCTCATGCTCGATTTCCCGCGCTGGAAGGTACTGTGGCTCTGGGCGCTGACGATCGTCGGCATGCTGGCCGCCGTGCCTTCGCTGACCGCCACGGCGGGCCTCAACTGGCCGTCCGTACTGCCGGAGCCGAAGATCAACCTCGGTCTCGACCTGGCCGGCGGCAGCCACATCCTGCTCGAAGCCGATCCCTCTCAGGTGCGCCAGCAGCGCATCGAGGGGATGGAGGAAAGCGTCCGCAACAAGCTGCGCCAGTCCGGTGATATCCGTATCAGCGACATTTCCAACCGCGATGGCGCGCTGACGTTCGTGGTGGCCGACCAGACCAAGGTGGACGCGGTGCGCGAGGCGGTGCTGCCGCTGACCAGCGGCGCGGGGCTTACCGGTCAGCGCGACTGGAAGATCGATGTCGTCGACGGAAACCGCTTCGTGCTGACGCCTTCGCAAGAAGGCATCGACCAGGCGGTGACGCAGGCGATGGATACGGCGGTGGAAGTGGTGCGCAAGCGTATCGACGCGCTCGGCACCAAGGAGCCGACGATCATCCGCCAGGGCGCCAACCGCATCGTGGTGCAGGTGCCGGGGCTGCAGGACCCGCAGGCGCTCAAGAACCTGCTGGGCCAGACCGCCAAGCTCGAATTCAAGCTGGTGGATACCAGCGCGCTGCCTTCGGACGTGGCGCGCGGCATCGCCCCTCCGGGCAGCGAGATCGTACCCTATCAGGACCCCAAGCTGGGCGCGATCGCGGTCAAGCGGCTGGGCGGCATTCGCGGCGATCAGCTGACCAACGCGCAGCAGACCAACAGCCAGCAGACCAACGAACCGGTCGTCAACATCACGTTCAATTCGGACGGCGGCGAAAAGTTCGCCAAGCTGACGACGCAGAACGTCAACAAGCCCTTCGCCATCATCCTGGACGGCAAGGTCCTGTCGGCGCCCAACATCAACGAGCCGATCCTGGGCGGCAGTGCCGTCATTTCTGGCCGGTTCACCACGGAAAGCGCCAACCAGCTCGCCATCGCGCTGCGCTCGGGCGCGCTGCCGGTGGACCTCAAGGTGGTGGAAGAGCGGACCGTGGGGCCTGACCTTGGCGCGGATTCGATCCGCAAGGGCATGATCGCCATGCTCGTCGGCACCGGCGCGCTGATGGCCTTCATTCTCATCACCTACGGCCGTTTCGGGGTTTACGCGAACCTCGCGCTGGTCGTGAACGTGCTGATGATCCTGGGCATCATGGGCATCGCCGGCACCACGCTGACGCTGCCCGGCATCGCCGGCTTCGTGCTGACCATCGGCGCGGCGGTGGACGCCAACGTGCTGATCAACGAACGCATCCGCGAGGAACGTCATCGTGGCCGGCGCGTGGTGCAGGCGGTGGAGATGGGCTACAAGGAAGCGAGCCGCGCGATCTTCGACGCCAATATCACCAATGTCATCGCCGCGGTGCTGATGTTCGCGTTCGGCACCGGCCCGGTGCGCGGCTTCGCCGTGGTGCTCATGATCGGCATCGTCACTTCGGTGTTCACCGCCGTGACCATGACCCGCATGTGGGTGGCGCAGTGGCTCCGCCGCGCGCGGCCGTCCGAACTGAGCCTGTAAGAGGAGACGAAGGACATGAAGCTCCTCAAGCTCATTCCCGACAATACCAACATCCACTTCCTGAAGTGGCGGCTGCCGTTCTACATCATCAGCCTGCTGCTGATGGCGGGATCGCTGACGCTGGTGGCGACGCGCGGCCTCAACCTGGGCGTCGATTTCGTCGGCGGCCAGATGATCCGCGTGACCTTCGAGCGCAGCGCCGAGGCGCCCGTGGCGCAGCTGCGGGGCGAGGTGGATAAACTGGGTTACGGCGAGCCGATCATCCAGCGCTACGGCAAGCCCAACGAAATCTCGATCCGGATGAAGCTGCCCGAAGGATCGGACCACGATCCCGCGCTGTCGGACAAGATGGCCCGCACGATCACCGCCGCGATCAAGACGGCCCATGCCGATGCGCGGATCGACGGCGTCGATTCGGTTTCGGGCAAGGTTTCCAAGGAGCTTGGCTGGGACGCGTTCAAGGCGCTGGGCTTCGCCGCGCTGGCGGTGGCGGCCTACATCTGGATACGGTTCGAATGGCAGTTCGGCATCGGCGCGCTGTTCGCGCTGGTGCATGACGTGGTGCTGACGCTCGGCATGTTCGCGATCACGCAGATGGAGTTCGACCTCAACATCGTGGCCGCACTGCTGACACTGATCGGCTATTCGCTCAATGATACGATCGTGGTCTACGACCGTATCCGCGAGAACATGAAGAAATACCGCAAGATGCCGATGCCGGAGCTGCTCGACCTTTCGGTCAACGAGACTCTGGCGCGTACGATTGTGACCTCGCTGTCGATGCTGATCACGCTGGTCGCGTTGCTGCTGTTCGGGCCGGACGTGATCTTCGGCTTCACCGCGGCGATCACGCTCGGTATCTTCGTGGGTACCTACAGCTCGATCTACATGGCCGCGCCGATTCTGATCTGGCTGAAGGTCAATCCCAAGAGCTTCATCCCCACCGAAAGCGCGCTGGAAAAGCAGGAACGCCTGGCGCGCGAGCGGGGGTGAGAAAACGCGTCATCCCAGCGTAAGCTGGGATCTCGGGCAGCCGGGGACGGACCCCTGAAAGGTTTCCCGCAGCGGCCTGAGGTCCCAGCTTGGGCTGGGATGACGGGGGCGGTGTTTGTGCGCGCCGTCAGGCTGTGGTCTGCTCCCGGACCACGCCCTCGTAAATCTCCGCCATCGCGGCCGCATTGCCGTCCCAGCTGAAGCGGGCGGCGCAGGCTGCGACGTCTTCCTGCGCGGGGGGATCGGCCAGCAGATCGCCGAGTGCGGTGGCGATGGCCACCGGATCGCGTGCGGCGATGCGGCCAGCGGCGGGGCAGTCCACCACCTCGCGCGCGCCGCCGATGTCGGGGATGACGACCGGCGTGCCGCAGGCGAGCGCTTCGATCCAGGCATTGGCAAGGCCTTCGCGTTCCGAAGGCAGGACCATGGCGTCCGCCGCGCAAAGCAGCGTGGGCAGGGTCTCGTGATCGACCGCGCCGACGAACTGGACCCGCTCGGCCAGCTCGAGTTCGCTCGCCAGCGCCTTGAGCGCGGTCTCGTTTGCCCCGGTGCCGGCGATGACCAAGCGGACGTCCTCGGGCAGATGGGCCAGGGCGCGGATCGCCAGCGCCTGCCCCTTGATCGGGATCAGCGCGCCGACGCTGACGACTAGCCTACCGACCGACCAGATGCCGAGATCGGGAATGGCCGAGACCAGCTGCCGCGCGGCGGCGCGCGGCAGGGGCGAAAAGCGCGCGTGATCGAGGCCAGTATAATGGACGTGCATCTTGCCGGCTGGCAGGCCCAAGGCGGCCATGTCGTTGGCGAGTGCCTGCGAGACCGACAGCACGACCGATGCCTTTTCGGCGGCCGCGCGCATCTGCCGCAGCGCGAAGGGTTTTGTGCCCCAGTAGTGGATGTCGGACCCGCGCGCCTTGATCGCGAACGGCAGGCCCAGCGCCTCGGCCACGCGCATGGCGGCCGGACCATCGGGATAGAAGAACTGCGCATCGACCATGTCGAACGGTTGTTCGGCGTGGAGACGCTGCACCAGCGGCAGGATGGCGCGCGCGATCAGCAGGGGATTGATGTGGCCGGAAAGGCCGGGGATCAGCGTGAAGCGCGGATGATGCACCGTGACGGGACCGCCGGTTTCGATCAGCGGCGTTTCGGCAATGTCGGCATAGCGGGCCAGCTTGACGGGGGGCAGGCCGATGGGGTTCACCACCGTCACCTCCCAATCGCCGCGCGCGGCCAGCGCTTCCATCTGCCGCGCGACGAAGCGCCCGAAACCGGGGCGTTGGGACGAGGGGTAAAGCGTCGAAATCGAGAGCAGGCGGCGCCCGGTTGCAGGGTTCACAGTTTTCGGACCAGCATTTCCGCCACGCCGATCCACGCCGGGTGGTCGATCACCACCTGCCGCTGCCCGATACCAGGGGGCAGCAGCGCGATGCGCCCGTCGAGATGGTCGATCATCCGCCCGAAGGCGAAGCGGCCGGCAGGGCGTGGCGCAAGCACGTCGCGGTTGAGCGCACGCGAATAATCCGCCGGATCGACCTGCCGCAGCCACACCTGATCGCCCGCCCGGTATTCGCCCAGGCCCGCATCGACAACCAGCGCCATGAGTCGCGCATCGCCGCCGAACTCGGTGGGCAGCACCGCGTCCATCGGGTGAGTCAGCGCTTCAGGTCCGCCGGCGGTGAGCCGCGCGACGACGTTGGGTATGGCGGACTGGTCCGGCTTTACCAGAAGCTGCGGATCGACATCGAGCGCGGCGCCGATCCGGTTCATCCACGTCAGCGACAAGCTGCGCATCCCGGTTTCGAGCCGGCCGATGGTTTGCGCCGTCGTCGGCGGAACGCAGCGCGCGGCCACGTCGGCCAGGGTCAGGCCTTTCTGGCGACGGATGTCGCGGATGCGGTTGATCATGGTGGTTCCATTTCTGAGAGGAACGGAAGTTGAAATTGCTTTCCTACAAAGCAGCCCCTGGGGCAAGTGCGGCGGTGTTCCCCAAATGTTCAAAGCGGAGGTGACCCGATGCGCCAGGTCCTGATCGATCGTGAACTGACCAGCGAAGGCCCGCGCCGGGCAGGGCGTGGTTCCGCGGCGGCCGCGCGGCGCAGCGTGAAGGTGAATTGCGCCGAATCGCCACTGACCTGGCTGCATGCACGCGGCCATCTCAGCGACCGGCAGTTCGACGCGGGGGAGCGCCTGCGGATCGATTGGGAGCGCGCGCAACTGGCGCCAGCCGTCACGATGCGCTGGGAACCGGTGCGTTTTGGCGGTGGCGAGCGCAACCTTTCGCCGACCGAGCGGCAGATCGCGGCGAAGGAACGCTTCGATGCGGCGATCGCCGCCGCGGGAACCGGATTGAGCGATATTCTGTGGCGGGTGGTTTGCTCCGGCGATGCCCTGGCGATGGCGGAGAAGGCGCTGGACTGGCCTGTCCGCAGCGGTAAGCTGGTCTTGCGCATCGCGCTTGACCGTGTGGCGGACTTTTATCGCATCCGATGAACGACACAGGCGGATCGACGAACGTCATTGCGGGCTATCCCCGCGCCGTGTCAGGCCGTATCGATTGAAACCACAGTGTCGGGAAGCAGCTTCATGGAACGACGGGAATTTCTGGGATTCGCGGGAATCGCGGCGGGTGCGCTTGGCGGAGGCTGGCCGCTCCGGGTTCTGGCCCAGACGGCCGGCGATGCCGCGTTCAACGCGCTGGCCGACAGGTTGTTTTACGAACAGCTGCTGATCGAGCCCGAAAACGCGACGCGCCTTGGCCTCGACAAGGGCACTCGTGCCGGCTTGCGAGCACGGCTTGATGACTACAGCGAGGCCGGGAAGGACGCGTCGCGGGCGTTCAACGAACGCGCCTTGGCGGCAATGCGTGGCGTGGATGCGGGAAGCCTGAGCGCCGCCGCCCGGCTGAACCGCGATGTCCTTGCCTACAAGTTCGAACAGGAACTCGCCGGCAAGCCGTTCGGGCTGGACGACGTGGAAAATCCCTATCCGATCACGCAGCAGAGCGGCGTCTATTTCAGTGTTCCCGACTTTCTCGACAGCCAGCACCCGGTCGAGAACGCCGATGATGCCGAAGCCTATCTGACGCGGCTGCGGGCCTTCGCTTTCGCGCTGGACGATGAAACCGCGCGGCAGCGGCGCGACGCCGGGCGCGGCCTGATCGCGCCGGTATGGTCCGTCGAACTGGTGCTGAAGCAGATGCGCGCGCTGCGCGCACCGTCGCCCGAACAGAACGCCATGGTGCGATCGCTGGTCAAGCGAACGACGGCGAAGAGCGTGGCAGGCGACTGGGAAAGCCGGGCTGCCCGGATCGTGGCGGGAGACGTCTATCCCGCGCTCGATCGCCAGATCGCGCTGATGCAGCAGTTGCGCGGGCGCACGCGGCCGGGCGATGGCGCGTGGCGTCTGCCCAAGGGCGACGAGATCTACGCGCTGGCGCTGCGCAAGGCGACCACCACCGATCACACGGCCGAGCAGGTCCACAAGATCGGGCTGGAGCAGGTAGCCGATATTTCCGCGAAGCTGGACGCCATCCTGAAGGGGGCGGGTTTCACCACCGGTTCGGTTGGGGCGCGGCTGACCGCGCTCAACGCCTCGCCCGCGCAACGCTATCCGAACACCGATCAGGGGCGCCTGGACCTGATCGCCAGCCTGAACGCGGGTATCGCCGCGATGACGCAGAAACTGCCGCGCGCGTTCCGCGACATCCCGTCCGAACCGCTCGAAATCCGCCGCGTTCCGGTGGAAATTCAGGACGGCGCACCGAACGGGTATTACTATTCCGCGCCGCTCGATGGCTCGCGCCCGGCGATCTACTGGATCAACCTGAAGGATGTGGCCGACTGGCCGAAGTATTCGCTGCCGGCGCTGACCTACCACGAGGGCATTCCCGGCCATCACTTGCAGGGCGGCTATACCCGCAGCGGCGGGAACCTGCCGATGTTCCTGAAGGACTATTTCATTTCCGCCTATGGCGAGGGCTGGGCGCTCTATGCCGAGCAGCTGGCCGATGAGCTGGGCGGATATACCGGCATCGAAAGCGCCGGCTATCTCCAGTCCTTCCTGTTCCGCGCGGCGCGTCTGGTGGTCGATACCGGGCTGAACCACTACCGCTGGAGCCGCGAGAAAGCGACCGACTACCTCGTCAACACAGTGGGCTTCGCGCGGCCGCGCAGCCAGCGCGAGATCGAGCGCTATTGCGCCTCGATCGGGCAGGCGTGCAGCTACAAGATGGGCCACACGGCCTGGGTTGCCGCGCGCACCAAGGCGCAGCAGGCACTGGGCGACCGCTTCAGCCTGCCCTGGTTCCACGACATCCTGAAGGAAGGCGTGATGCCGCTGTCGATGCTGGAGCGGCGGGTGGACGAACGGATCGCCGAAGCGAAGCGCGGCTGACGAAGGACGGGCTGGGGCAGCGGAAGGCGGGAGTTACCGGCTCTCAGCCTTCCGCCATCTCCGCCAGTTCCAGCCAGCGCTCCTCGGCCGCGTCCTTGTCGGCGCGAACCTTTTCCAGCGCGGCCATCAGCGCATCGAATTTCTTCGGATCGCGCGCGTAGAGGTCCGGATCGGCCAGTTGCGCCTCGCCGCGCGCAATGGCGGCATCGAGTTCCTCGATCTTTTGGGGCAGCAGCTCGTAATCGCGCTGATCCTTGTAGGAGAGCTTGCCCTTCTTCGCGGCCGGGGGAGGCGGCGGCGGGGCGCTCTCCGCCTTTGGCGCGGCCTTGATCGGCGTCACGCGCGCCTTGCGCTGCTTTTCCCAGTCGGCATAGCCACCGGCCACGACATCGACCTTGCCCGATCCGTCCAGCCCCAGCGTGATGGTGACGGTGCGATCGAGAAAATCGCGGTCGTGGCTGACGATGAGCACGGTGCCGTCGTAGTCCGCGATCACTTCCTGCAGCAGATCGAGCGTTTCGAGGTCGAGGTCGTTGGTTGGTTCGTCCAGCACCAGCAGGTTGGACTTGCGGGCGAATTCGCGCGCGAGCAGCAGACGCGAGCGTTCGCCGCCCGATAGCGTGCCGACGCGCGCCTCGACGAGGCCGGGATCGAACAGGAAGTCCTTGAGATAGCCCTGGATGTGCTTGCGTTCGCCGCGCACGTCGATCCAGTCGCCGCCCTCCGCCAGCACGTCGCGCACGCGCTTTTCCGGCGACATCAGGCTGCGCTGCTGGTCGATCATCACGCCGCTGAGCGTCTTGGCCAGCGTGACCGTACCGCTGTCGGGCTGGAGTTCGCCGGTCAGCAGCTTGAGCAGCGTGGTCTTGCCCGCGCCGTTTGCGCCGACCACGCCGATGCGGTCGCGCCGGGTGATGCGCAGGCTGAAATCCTTGATGATCGCGCGCGCGCCGGCGCCTTCGCCGAATGTCTTGGTGACGTGATCGGCGACGATCACCGCCTTGCTCTTGGCATCGTCGCTGGCAACGGCGAGCTTTGCGGTGCCTTGCGGGCTGAGCATCGCGGCGCGCTGGGCGCGCATTTCCCAGAGCTTTTCAAGCCGGCCCTGGTTGCGCTTGCGCCGTGCGGTGACGCCGCGTTCAAGCCAGTGCGCCTCGATCTTCAGTTTGGCGTCCAGCTTGTCCGCGGCGCGGGCTTCCTCGGCATAGACCTGTTCCATCCACGCTTCATAGCCACCGAAGCCGATGTCCTTGCGGCGCAGCGAACCGCGATCGAGCCACAGCGTGGCGCGGGTGAGCCGTTCGAGGAACGTCCGGTCGTGGCTGATGACCACAAACGCGCCGGTATAGCGCTGGAGCCAGGATTCCAGCCAGTCGATCGCGGCGAGATCGAGGTGGTTGGTCGGTTCGTCCAGCAGCAGGATGTCGGGGTCTGAGGCGAGCGCGCGGGCCAGCGCGGCACGGCGGCGCTCGCCTCCGCTGGCGCTTTCGGCCTTGCGGCCCATGTCGATGCCAAGCTGGCTGGCGATGGCTTCCACCTCGTGCCGTTCCGGCGCATCCGGCCCGTGCAGCGCGAAATCCATCAGCGTATCGAACCCGGTGAAGAACGGGTCCTGCTCCAGCGTGACCAGCCGCACGCCCGGCTGGATGGAGCGCTTGCCCTTGTCGGCCTCGATCTGCCCGGCGATCAGGCGCAGCAGCGTGGTCTTGCCCGCGCCGTTGCGGCCAATCAGCGCCAGCCGGTCGCGCGGGCCGATGTGGAGGTCAAGATCGCGGAAAAGCCAGCCGGTGCCCTGGAGAAGCCCAAGGCCCTCCCAGCTCAAGATCGGTGCTGCTGCCATGCCGCGCGCTTAGCCGCCGGTGGGCAGAAGGTCTAGGGTCAGGACTGCCGGCCGGCACTTTTTGCCTGAACCGCCGCCGGCATCCGCATTCACGCCTTGTTCAATGCTTCGGCTCTAGGCAAAGCAGCATCATGCGCTGGATCATCGCCTTTACCGCTGTCGGTCTCGCGGCCTTGCCCGCGACGGCCTTTTCGGCCCCGAACCGTCCTGACGCCCAGGGTGAAGTCCGCCGCGACCTGCGCGCGGGCAACGTGCGTTCGCTGCGCGAGATCGAGCGGACCGTGTTGCCGACCAAGCCGGGAATGCAATACCTGGGGCCGGAATACGATCCCGCCGCCATGGTCTATCGCCTGAAGTTCATTCGCGAAGGCCATGTCATGTTCGTCGACGTGGATGCGCGCACCGGGCAGGTGCTGGGCGAATCCCGCTGATCTTTCCATTCCTTGACCGTTCAGGTTCAAGGGATCATCTAGCATTCCTGAACACGTAACCGCGCGCTCTCCGGCATGGGAGCGGGCGAGCAGCAGGGGACAGCCTTACATGCGCATCCTGATCGTCGAGGACGAACCGACCCTCGGCAAGCAGCTCAAGGCCACGCTGGAACACAATGGCTACGCCGTCGACCTTTCCACCGACGGCGAGGACGGCCATTTTCTCGGCTCGACCGAGGACTACGACGCGGTGATCCTCGATCTCGGGCTGCCCGAGATCGACGGGCTGACCGTGCTTGGCATGTGGCGCAAGGAAGGGCGCAAATTCCCGGTGCTGGTGCTGACCGCGCGCGACAGCTGGTCCGACAAGGTGGCCGGGCTCGACGCGGGCGCCGACGACTATCTGGCCAAGCCGTTCCAGACCGAGGAACTGATCGCCCGCCTGCGCGCGCTGATCCGCCGGGCTTCGGGCAATTCTTCTTCGGAACTGATCGCCGGCGACGTGCGGCTCGATACCCGTTCGGGCCGGGTCACGCTGAACGGCGAGCCGGTGAAGCTGACGGCGCAGGAATACAAGCTGCTGTCCTACCTGCTTCACCACAAGGGCAAGGTCGTCAGCCGCACCGAATTGATCGAGCATATCTACGATCAGGATTTCGACCGGGATTCGAACACGATCGAGGTGTTCGTCACCCGTATCCGCAAGAAGCTGGGGCCGGACGTGATCACCACGATCCGGGGGCTGGGTTACAGCCTCGACGATCCGGCCCATCCGGGCCGCGGTTGACGATCGGCGCCTTGTCCGCGGCACCGCAGGGCATGACGCGGCATCGCGGCGGACGGGCAGGGAACTGACAGCGTGACCACCACCGCGCAGGAACCGAAGACAGCGCCGCACACCGGATCGCTGGCGCGGCGCATGATGCTGATCGCGTTCGCGTGGATCACGGTGCTGTTGCTGGGCGGTGGGCTCGCGCTCGACCGCACGCTGACCGGCCTGGTCACGCGCAATTTCGACGAACAGCTGGGCTACATGCTGACCGCCATGGTCGCCTCGGCCGAGATCGGGCCGGATGGCGAAGTGTTCTTCAACCGGCCGCTGGGGGACCAGCGCTTTCTGGAACCGAACAGCGGGCTCTACTGGCAGATCAGCGGGCAGGGGCATGAGGATTTCCCCTCACGCTCGTTATGGGACCGCACGCTCAAGCTCCAGAGCGACCATGTCGATACCGAGCCGCACATCTATGATAGCGGCCAGTTCGAGGGCGAACGGCTGCGGATGATCGAGCGATCGGTAATCCTGCCCGGCAGCAATACGCTGTGGCAGTTCGCGGTCGCCGCCAGCCGCAGTGAACTCGACGCGCAGATCCGCCGCATCCGCTCGATCCTGATCTGGTCGTTCGTGGTGCTGGGGCTGGGCTTGTTCGGCATGGCGGCCTTGCAGACCTATTACGGGCTGGGGCCGTTGCGGCGCGTGCGGCGGGCGATCGCGGCCATGCGCGAAGGCGGGGCGAGCCGGGTCAACGAGCCGCTGCCGCTGGAAGTGCAGCCGCTGGTGCTGGAACTGAACGCGCTGCTCGAACATTCGGAACGGCAGGCAGAGGAAGCCCGCACCCATGCGGGCAACCTGGCCCATGCGCTCAAGACGCCGCTGACGGTGGTGATGAACGCGGCGACGGCCAAGGCTTCGGATCTGGCCGATACGGTGATCCGCGAGGCCGCGGTGATGCGGCGACAGGTCGACCATCACCTTGCCCGCGCGCGCGCTGTCGGCCGCCGCGCGACCGGCCTTTCGCGCGCGGTGGTGTGGGAAAGCGCCGAGGCGGTGGAGCGCGCGGTCACACGGCTCTATCCCAAAGTCCGCTTCGACATGGACGGCAGCCGCGAGGCGCAGGTCGCGATCGAGCGGCAGGATCTGGACGAGATACTCGGCAACCTGATTGAGAACGCCGCCAAGTATGGCGGCGGCAGCGTGTTCATCACCGTGGACGCGAACCCGGCGGACCCGAAGTTCTGCGACATCTGGGTCGAGGATGACGGCATGGGCATTCCCGAGGAAGCGCGCGAGCGCATCTTCGATCGGGGCGCGCGGCTCGATACCGGCAAGCCCGGAACCGGGCTGGGCCTGGCCATCGTGCGCGACGTGGCCGAGCTTTACGGCGGTTCGATTTCGCTGAACGAAAGCGAGGATCTGGGTGGGTTGCTGACCACGCTGCGCCTACCGCGCGTGGTGGTGAAGTAACGGCCGCCTACCGTTCGCGCGGATGGGCGTTGCGATAGACGTCCAGCAGCGTTGCCGCGTCCACCTTGGTGTAGATCTGCGTTGAACTGAGGCTAGCGTGGCCCAGTAGCTCCTGCAACGAACGCAAGTCTGCACCCGCGCCGAGCAGGTGCGTGGCGAAGCTGTGCCGCAAGGCGTGCGGGGTCGCGGTGGGAGGCAGGCCAAGCACCGTGCGGGCGCGCGCGACGGCCTTCTGCACCATGCCCTGCGCCAGCGGACCGCCCTTGGCGCCCCGGAACAGGGGGGCGTCCTTCGTCAGCGGCCAGGGCGCCTTGGCGGCATAGTCCTCCACCGCCGCCCGCACGATCGGCAGGATCGCGACGACGCGCTGGCGATTACCCTTGCCGGTGACGACGAGCGATTCGCCCAGCGGGAGGACGGCGGCCGGCAGGGCCAGCGCCTCGGCGATGCGCAGGCCCGCGCCATAGAGCAGCAGCAGCACGGCGCGATCGCGCGCGGCGATCCATTCCTCGCTGGCGTCTTCGGCGACCATGGCGGCGAGATTGACCGCCTCGTCCGGCGTGATCGGGCGCGGCAGGCCCTTCTTCACGCGGGGGCCGCGCAGGCGGGGCGGCGCTATGCCGGTTTCGCCGGATTGTTCGCGCGCGAAGGCGATGAACGACTTGATCGCCGACAGTTCGCGCGCGGCGGAGACATTGCCGATCCCGTCTGCCCGCCGCGCGGCAAGGTGCGTGCGCAGCGTGGCGGGATCGAGCCGGGCGAGCGAGGCCCAGCCCTGCGCGGGCGGAAGCGCCGCCAGGAGGCGCGTGGCGGTGGCGAGGTAGGCGCGGACCGTATGCGGGGAGCGGCGCCGCGCCAGCGAAAGGTGCTGGCCCCAGGCTTCGAGGATGTCCTGCGGCGTCATGCCGCAACCAGGCTTTCGGGCACGAGTTCGCCCAGCAGCGCGTCGAGCAGTGGCATGCCCTTTCCGGTGACGGCCAGCCGGTCGCCGGTATCGTTCAGCAGGCCCAATCCGGTATAGAACGCGCGCTTGGCGGGCACCACGAGATCGCTTTCGGCGAAACCGAACCGCGCCGCCAGCGCCTTCACGTCCACGCCTTCGGCCAGCCGCAGGCCCATCAGCATCGCTTCGGAAGCCTGCTCCGCCATCCCCAGCGCGCGCTGTTCGGCAAGGCCATGCGCCTGCGCGTCCACCGCCTTGAGGAAGTTTTCCGGCTTGCGGTGGCGCACTGTCGCCACGCCGCCGCGCCGCCCGTGCGCGCCGGGGCCGATGCCGACGTAGTCGCCATAGCGCCAGTAGGTGAGGTTGTGGCGGCTTTCCTCGCCGGGGCGGGCGTGGTTGCTGATCTCGTAGGCGGGCAGGCCGGCGCGCGCGGTGAGTTCGCGGGTCAGGCCGAAAAGCGTGCCGGCCGCGTCGTCGTCGAGCGGCGTGAAGCGGCCTTCGCGCACCAGCGTGGCGAAGCGCGTGCCCGGCTCGATCGTCAACTGGTACAGCGAAAGGTGGCCGGTGCCGAAGGCCAGCGCGCGGGTCAGTTCGGCTTCCCAGCTTTCCGGGGTGTGATCGGGGCGCGCATAGATCAGGTCGAAGCTGACGCGGCGGAAATGCCGTTGCGCCACGGCAAGCGCGGCCAGCCCTTCGCTGGCGTCATGAAGCCGGCCGAGAAAGCGCAAGGCGGTATCGTCCAGCGCCTGAAGCCCCAGCGAGACGCGGTTGATGCCGGCCTGCGCCAGCGCCGCGAAGTTGGCGGCTTCCACCGAGGAAGGGTTGGCTTCCAGCGTGATCTCGATGTCTTCGGCAAAGCGCCAATGCCGGCTAGCTTGCGCAATCAGGCTTTCGACCAGCGCGGGCGGCATCAGCGATGGCGTGCCGCCGCCGAAGAAGATCGAAGTCAACTCACGGCCACCGGTCAGCGCCGCTTCGTGCGCCATGTCCGCCAGCAGCGCGGCCTGCCACTGGCCTATGTCGGTGCGTTCGCGTACATGACTGTTGAAGTCGCAATAGGGGCACTTGGCCAGGCAGAACGGCCAGTGGATATAGAGCGCGAGCGGCATCATCGGCCCGGTTCTACTCCGGGAACTGTTCCGCGACCAGCTTGGCGAAGGCATCGGCGCGGTGGCTGATGCGATGCTTTTCCTCCGGATCGAGTTCGGCGAACGTGCGGGTGCCGCCGGCGGGCACGAACACCGGATCGTAGCCGAAGCCCAGCGTGCCGCGCGGCGGCCAGGTCAGCGTGCCGTGCGCGCGGCCTTCATAGACGGCGCTGGCGCCATCGGGCCAGGCGATGGCGAGGACGCAGGCGAAGTATCCGTCGCGCGGGGTATCCGCCCCCTGTTCGCACAGCTTCCCCTCGACCTTGCCCATGGCCATGTACCAATCGCGACCGGGGCCGCCTTCATAGGGCGCGGCTTCGGCCCAGTCGGCGGTATAGACGCCGGGCGCCCCGCCCAGCGCGGCGACGCAAAGGCCGGAATCGTCGGCCAGCGCCGGCAGGTTCGCCGCTTCCGCCGCCGCGCGCGCCTTGATCAGCGCGTTCTCGGCGAAGGTCGTGCCGGTTTCGGCCGGTTCGGGCAGGCCGAGTTCGCCGGCGGACAGGCATTCCACGCCATAGGGCGCCAGCAGCGCCTGGATTTCCCGGAGCTTGCCCTTGTTGTGCGTGGCGATCACCAGAGACCCCCGTTGAAGTTTGCCAGTCAAACTGCAATCCTCTTATTATTGAAAATCTGCATGCTGGATCTGCACCATGAGCAGTCAAAAAAATCAAACGAATGAGCCTGCGCATCGGAAACTAGGGGCATACGGCTATATCGTTGTCGACGACGCCAGGTGCTACTACAAACCCGAAGTGGATGCCGCCGTCCGCGTCATACCACCTTACGGGACTCTTGTGGGCATCTTAAGGCAACAAGATGGCTGGGTGCTAGTTAGCTTTTGCGGCAAAGAGGCGTGGTCACCAATTGAGCAACTCGCTGCCGAGGAACCAAAGGCCAAAGTTCTTTTCGATATTCGACCTTATTTGTTCCCCGGTCGTTCAAATTCGATAGCCAGTGCGCCAAACGGATCAGACGTTGAAATTGGGCCACGAGGCGGTCGGTTTACTCGCACTAAGTCAGGTTTTCGCCGCTACTTTTGACGCTCAACGTAGTCTGTGGCCCAATTCGTGAACTGTGACTATCGTCCGACAGCCTTGGCCTGTGCGTCGAAGATCTGCGCGCAGCCCACGCGGGCGAGGCGGAGCAGGCGGAGCAGACCCTCCTCGTCATAGGTCGCGCCTTCGGCGGTGGCTTGTACCTCGGCGATCTTGCCGCCATCGATCAGGACGAAGTTGGCATCGGCATCGGCCGAGGAATCCTCGATGTAGTCGAGGTCCAGCACCGGCACGCCGTTCACGATTCCGCACGAGATCGCGGCGACCTTTTCGGTCAGCGGATCGTCTTGGATCGCACCGGCGTCGATCAGCTTCTGCACGGCGAGACGCAGCGCGATCCACGCGCCCGAGATCGACGCGGTGCGGGTGCCGCCATCAGCCTGGATCACGTCGCAATCGAGCGTGATCTGGCGTTCGCCCAGTTTCTTGAGGTCGGTCACGGCGCGCAGGCTGCGGCCGATCAGGCGCTGGATTTCCTGCGTGCGGCCGGACTGCTTGCCCTTGGCCGCCTCACGGCTGCCGCGCGTGTGGGTGGCGCGGGGCAGCATCGAATATTCCGCCGTCACCCAGCCTTCGCCCTTGCCGCGCATGAACGGCGGCACGCGTTCTTCCACCGAAGCGGTGACCAGCACCTTGGTATCGCCGAATCCGATCAGGACCGAGCCTTCGGCGTGCTTGGTGAAGTTGGTCTCGATCGTGATGGCGCGCATTTCATCTGCGGCGCGGCCGGAAGGGCGCATGGCGATTATCCTGCAAATCCGCATGCCGATAACAGGCGGGTGTTGAAAGTTGCGCAGGCCCTACGCGCAATGCC
The DNA here is from genome assembly GCF_003856955.1 of Novosphingobium sp. LASN5T. Classification (NCBI taxonomy): domain Bacteria; kingdom Pseudomonadati; phylum Pseudomonadota; class Alphaproteobacteria; order Sphingomonadales; family Sphingomonadaceae; genus Novosphingobium; species Novosphingobium sp. LASN5T. Next base: position 314,217 of record NZ_RQSI01000001.1, on the reverse strand, counting down.
CTTGAGCCTGCAAGCCTGCCGTTTACATTGGGTGCTTATGGTTTCGCTTCCGCTCACCGAACTGTCCAGCCGCGCCCGGGATATCTTCCGGCTCGTGGTGGAAGGCTATATCGCCAGCGGCCAGCCGGTCGGCTCCAAGACCTTGGCGGGCACGGGCGGGGTCAACCTGTCGCCCGCCTCGATCCGTTCGGTGCTGCAGGAATTGCAGGACGCGGGGCTGCTGGCCGCGCCCCACACCAGCGCGGGCCGGATGCCGACCGAGATCGGCCTGCGCCTGTTTGTTGATGGCATCATGCAGGTGGCGGAACCCTCGGCGGCGGAGCGCGCGCAGATCCAGCGGGGCCTTGCCGAAGGCGGCACGATCGAGGCGGCGCTCAACGCCGCTTCGCTGGCGCTGTCGGAACTGTCCGCCGGCGCGGGCGTGGTGATGGTGCCCCGGCGCGAGCCCCGGCTTATGCAGCTTTCCTTCATGGCCCTTTCGCCCGGGCGGGCTCTGGCGGTGCTGGTGGGCGAGGATGGCGCGATTGAGAACCGGCTGATCGACCTGCCGGCGGATGTTCCGCCGCACGCGTTGGAGCAGGCAGGCAATTACCTGACGCACAAGCTGATGGGGCGCACGCTGGGCGAAGCCGCCGTGGAAATCCGGCGCGACATCGCGGGCGGCCGGTCCGCGCTCGACACCGCCAGCCGCGATCTGGTCGAACGGGGATTGGCGATCTGGTCGATGGACGCGGCGCAGCGCCCGGTGCTGGTGGTGCGCGGGCAGGCCAACCTGCTGGATGAGGCCGCGCTGGGCGACATCGAGCGTGTCCGCCAACTGCTGGACCAGCTCGAGAACGCCGAGGCGATCGCCGGGGTGCTCGATGCCGCGCGGGATGCCGAATCGACGCGGATTTTCATCGGCAGCGAGAACCGCCTGTTCTCGCTGTCCGGCTCGTCGGTGATCGCTTCGCCGTGGCGCGATGCGGAAGGGCGCGTGGTCGGCGTGGTGGGGGTTATCGGACCGACGCGGTTGAATTATGCGCGCGTTGTCCCCATGGTGGATTTCACGGCTCAATCGTTGAGCAAACTCATCGGACAAGACGGATTTTCAAGAAAATGACGGATAACGAGACACGCCCGCTGGACGAAGCTGCACAGGCAGAACTGAAGGGTGTGCCCGAGGAACTGATCGATTCGGCGGGCAACGGCGAGGAACTGGTCAAGCTGCGCGAAGAACTCGAGGCGGCGAAGCAGGACATCCTTTACGCAAAGGCCGAAACACAGAACCTGCGCCGCCGCATGGAAAAGGACATCGCGGACACGCGTGCCTACGCAGCGACCGGCTTCGCGCGCGACATCCTGTCCGTGGCCGACAATCTGGCGCGTGCGCTGGAATCGATCCCCGCGGACTTGCGCGATGACGAGAAGTTCAAGAATCTGGTCGCCGGACTGGAAGCCACGGGGCGGGAGATCGAGAAGGTCTTTGCCGGCCACGGCATCAGCCGTATCGCGGCCACGGGCCTGCCGCTCGATCCGCACCAGCATCAGGCGATGATGGAAGTGCCTTCCGCCGACGCCGAACCCGGCACCGTGCTGCAGGAACTTCAGGCCGGCTACATGATCAAGGACCGCCTGCTGCGGCCCGCGATGGTGGCCGTGGCCAAAAAGCCGGACTGAGCCGGACGACGGGGGCAAGCGCTGGCGCGTCAGCGCGCCAGCAGTTCCTCCACCTCGTCGGTCGCATAAAGGTCGGCGAACACCATGGCCATGATATGCAGCGTGGCGGCGTGCTCTTCGTCGCTCAGCGCGGCGTTGGCGTCCGCGGCGATCAGCACGCGGTAGTTCAACTGCATCGCATCGCGCGCAGTGCTTTCGCAACAGCAGTTGGTCAGCGTCCCCGTGATGAGCACGGTGTCGATCCCGCGTTCCCGCAGCAAGGCGTCGAGCGCGCAAGTGCCCGGCGTGAACGCGCTGAACCGATGCTTGTCGAGGAGCTGATCGCCCGGCGCGACATCGAGCGCGGGCGAGAGCTGCCAGTAGTGCGCGCCGGGGGTGAACGCCGCCTTGTGGCCGGTGGCGGCCGCGCCTTGGCGGATCATGAAATTGGACCAGCTTGCATCGCCTTCGGGCGAACTGGTGTAGCGCAGGAACACGTTGGTGCCCCCGGCGGCCCGCACCGCGCGCGTGATCCGGTTGATGTTGGCGACTATGCTCCGCGCTTCGGGCACTTCCACGGGCGCGCCCGGCTCCATGAAGCCGTTCTGCATGTCTACTACGATGTGCGCCAGGCGGCGCGGATCGATATCGTCAAACACATTGCGCACGCCGCCGCGCCCGGCGGCAAGGCGATCGAGAATGGCGGCGTGATCGACATGATGCGGCATGGCATCCTCCGGTGGATTATCAGCCACTTGTCGATCACGAAGCGCATGGCGAGTCTGCCCGCTTCCTGCCGCACTTCCGGCCCGTGAAACGCAACTGCTGCACGGTTCGTCGCAAGCGGCGGAACGCGGCCCCCGGTTCGCGCGTCGCCTGCGCAAGAAACGGAGACACATCATGCGTAAGTTCCTGATTGCCTCGCTTGTTCTGGGTTCCGCCGTCACGCTGGGCGGCTGTTCGCGCAATTATGCGGCCGAAGGTGGCCTCGTCGGCGCAGCGGCCGGCGCCGGTGTGGCGGCGGCGACGGGCGGTGATGCCGCTACCGGCGCCGCGATCGGCGGCGCGGTGGGCGCGCTCGGCGGCTCGCAGATCAAGAAGCACGGCGGCCGGTGCTACCGCGTGGATCGCAACGGTTACGAATACGAAGTGCGCTGCTGATCCGCGAAGGGCAGAATCGCCTGCAGGCGGGCGAGAGGAGGGGCGTCCCCGGCGGGATGCCCCTTTTGCGCGAGGAAGGCGTGACGGACGATTTCCGCCTGCTGTTCGATGCCATAGCGGGCGAAGGGCTTGCCCGGCACGAAACGGTAATCGTAGCGGCAGAACGGATGGCGCATCATCGGCAGATACCATCGCCCCTTGCGCTGGGCCTGCCAGACATGCGCCATCTCATGAATGAACAGGCCTTGCAGTGATAGCGGGGCTTCCCCGAAATCGTCGCAATAGTGCGCTCCGGCGGGATGGAAGTGGAGGTGGCCCATCGGCGCCATCACCACGTTGCGCGGCTGGAACGGGAAGAACCGCCGCCGTTTGACGCGGACCGGTGCCACATCGATGGCTCCGCCGAACACCTCCCGCACCAGCGCGCACTCGCTTTCGGTGAGCGGCCGATCACCGCCCACCGGGCACGTTTGCGCGGGGCTGGCGATCACATCTTGTGGTCCATATGCTCCATGCCGCCCATCGCGCCGCTCGCCTCACCACCGCCGGGGCTGGTCACCTTGGCGACGACCGTTGCCTTGTCGCCATTGTCGAGCGTGATGGTCAGTTCGGTAGTGCCGCCGGCCTTCAGCGTATCGGCCACGTCGAACAGCATGACGTGGAAACCGCCGGGCTTGAACTCCACGGTCTTGCCCGGCTCCAGCGCTACTTCCTTGACCGGAGACATCGAGGAGACGCCGTTCTCCATCTTGCTTTCGTGCATTTCCGCCCGGCCGGCGCCATCGACATGGACCGCCGCGACCTTGCGCGGCGCGCCGTTCCCCTGCGAAACCGTGAAGTAGGCGACACCGGGGCGGCCGGCGACCACCGGCAGTTGCACGATAGCATCTGTCAGGGCGATTCCGGGGGCATTTTCCGGGGTGGCATCGGCGCTCGACGAAGCGGTGACCGGTTCCTGCGGGGCCTTTTCGCCACATCCTGTCAGCGCGAGGGCAAGGCTGGAAAGTCCCGCCAGAACGTAGAGCCGCATCGTCGATCCTCCAGTTGAAAATTCGTCTGTTGATCTAGGCGCGGTCAGGCCTTGTGCCAAGTCAAACCGAACCTATATCGGCCGCGTCGGAGCCGCCGACCGGCGTCTGCCCTTCGCGGGGGGCGCCATGTGCGCGGTGTCTAATCTGGAAGGAAATGGGGAAACCATGGCTAAAGTTATCGGTATCGACCTCGGCACGACCAACAGCTGCGTTGCGGTGATGGACGGGGGCACGCCTAAGGTCATCGAAAATTCGGAAGGCGCGCGCACGACGCCTTCGATCGTCGCCTTCACCAAGGACGGCGAACGTCTGATCGGCCAGCCGGCGAAGCGCCAGGCCGTGACCAATCCGGACAACACCATCTTCGCGGTCAAGCGTCTGATCGGCCGTCGTTTCGACGATCCGCTGACCCAGAAGGACACGGAGCTCGTTCCCTACACGATCGTGAAGGGCAAGAACGGCGATGCCTGGGTCAAGGCCGGTGGCCAGGACTACAGCCCGTCGCAGATTTCGGCCTTCACGCTGCAGAAGATGAAGGAAACCGCCGAAGCCTATCTGGGCGAGACGGTGACGCAGGCGGTCATCACCGTTCCCGCGTACTTCAACGACGCGCAGCGCCAGGCGACCAAGGACGCCGGCCAGATCGCCGGTCTGGAAGTGCTGCGCATCATCAACGAGCCGACCGCGGCGGCGCTGGCCTATGGCCTCGACAAGCAGGACGGCAAGACGATCGCGGTCTATGACCTTGGCGGCGGCACCTTCGACATCTCGATCCTGGAGATCGGCGATGGCGTGTTCGAGGTGAAGTCCACCAACGGCGATACGTTCCTGGGCGGTGAAGACTTCGACACCGCGCTGGTCGAATACCTGGCGGACAAGTTCAAGGCCAAGGAGAACATGGATCTCCGTGGCGACAAGCTTGCGCTCCAGCGTCTGAAGGAAGCGGCCGAAAAGGCGAAGATCGAACTGTCGTCGGCCCAGACGACCGAGATCAACCTGCCGTTCATCACCGCGCGCATGGAAGGCGGCAGCACCACTCCGCTGCACCTCGTCGAAACCATCACCCGCGCCGACCTGGAAAAGCTGGTTGCCGGCCTGATCCAGCGCACGCTCGATCCTTGCAAGAAGGCGCTGGCTGATGCCGGTCTTTCGGCCAAGGACATCGACGACGTGGTGCTGGTGGGCGGCATGACCCGCATGCCCAAGGTTCGCGAAGTGGTGAAGGACTTCTTCGGCAAGGACCCGCACACCGGCGTGAACCCGGACGAAGTCGTCGCCATGGGCGCGGCGATCCAGGCTGGCGTGCTGCAGGGCGACGTCAAGGACGTGCTGCTGCTCGACGTGACCCCGCTTTCGCTGGGCATCGAGACGCTGGGCGGCATCATGACCAAGATGATCGACCGCAACACCACGATCCCGACCAAGAAGAGCCAGGTCTATTCGACTGCCGAGGACAACCAGCAGGCGGTGACGATCCGTGTCTTCCAGGGCGAGCGCGAAATGGCGCAGGACAACAAGCTCCTGGGGCAGTTCGATCTCGTGGGCATTCCGGCAGCGCGTCGCGGCGTGCCCCAGATCGAGGTGACGTTCGACATCGACGCCAACGGCATCGTCAACGTCAGCGCCAAGGACAAGGGCACCGGCAAGGAGCAGCAGATCCGCATCCAGGCATCGGGTGGCCTCAGCGATTCCGACATCGACCAGATGGTCAAGGATGCCGAGAAGTTCGCTGAGGAAGACAAGAAGCGGCGTGAGGCGGCCGAGGCGCGCAACAATGCCGACAGCCTTGTCCACGCCACCGAGCGTCAGCTTGAGGAGCACGGTGACAAGATCGACGCTTCACTGAAGGCCGAGATCGAAGCCGCCATTGCGGAAACCCGGACGGCGATCGAAGGCGGCAACCCCGACGACATGAACGCCAAGACCCAGGCGCTGACCGAAAAGGCGATGAAGCTGGGCCAGGCGATCTACGAGAAGGAACAGGCGGCCGCCGCTTCGCCGGGCGCCGATGCGCCGAAGGCCGATGACGATGTGGTCGACGCCGAGTTCTCGGAAGTCGACGACAACAAGGCTTGATGTTGCGATGAAACGAACCCGCCATTCGCGCACAGGCGTGGATGGCGGGTGACGTTGGGGCTGTTTTATGGCAACCGAAGCCGATTATTACGAACTGCTCGAAATCGAGCGCACGGCGGATGACAAGACGATCAAGTCTTCGTTCCGCAGACTGGCGATGCGCTTCCACCCGGACAAGAATCCGGGGTGCGCCGATTCCGAAGCCAAATTCAAGCAGATCAACGAGGCCTACGCCTGCCTGTCCGATCCGCAGAAGCGGGCGGCCTATGACCAGTATGGCCACGCCGCGTTCCAGCAGGGCGGCGCCGGTGGCGGCGGCTTTGGTGGCGGCGGCGATTTCGGTGATCTGGGCGACATTTTCGAAACGATCTTCGGCAGCGGCGCATTTGGCGGCGGTCGCCAGCAGGCGCGGCGCGGGGCGGACCTGCGCTATGACATGGAAGTGACGCTGGAAGAGGCGTTCCATGGCAAGACCGCCGAAATCTCGGTCGAGGTTTCGCAGAAGTGCGATCCCTGCGACGGGTCCGGCGCGGAGCCGGGCACCGGTGCGCGGCGCTGCAACCTGTGCGGCGGACACGGCAAGGTGCGCGCGCAGCAAGGCTTCTTCATGGTCGAGCGGACCTGCCCGACCTGCCATGGCCGGGGCGAGGTGATCGAGAAGCCGTGCCGGTTCTGCCGCGGCGAGGGCCGCGTCGATCTGGAACAGACGCTGGAAGTGACGATTCCCGCTGGCGTCGACAACGGCACGCGCATCCGCCTTGCCGGGAAGGGCGAGGCCGGGCCGTTCGGTGCCCCCCCGGGCGATCTTTACATCTTCCTGCACGTCAAGCGCCACCGCGTGTTCGAACGCGAAGGCACTACGCTGCTGACGCGCGCGCCGATCAGCTTCACGACGGCGGCGCTGGGCGGCGAGATCGAGATTCCAGGCCTGGATGGCAAACGCCATGCCGTGGAGATTCCGGCGGGCATCCAGTCAGGCAAGCAACTGCGCAAGCGTGGCGCGGGCATGCCCGTGCTGCAGGGGCGCGGTACGGGCGATCTGGTGGTCGAGGTTATGGTGGAAACGCCAACCCGGCTTTCCGCGCGGCAGAAGGAATTGCTGCGGGAGTTCCAGGCGACCGAGACCGGCGAGGAATGCCCGCAGTCGAAGGGGTTCTTCGAACGGCTCAAGGAAGCTTGGAGCGACCTGACGGAATAGGGAAACTTCCGCGGGGCAGGGCTGGCGCGCCTATCGCGTTTCGCCCGGCTCCGTTTCTTCGAAGGCCGCTTCCACTTCCGCTATGACGCGGTCGACCATCCCGTTTTCCGCGCAGAGACGGTCCCGCTCTTCGTGCAGGATGGCGAGAAACGCTTGCCGTTTCGCCCGGCGAACGGTGCTGACGTCAAGCGGAAGCTCCGCCGTGGAGACGATCAGGTCGATCATCCGTTCGGCGCCGTGCAGGCGGCCCCAGAGATAGTCGTTCTCGCGATAGGCGCGGCTGAAGAAGGCGCCGAAATTGAAGAACTCCACGCCGCGCAGGCAATCGAGCGTGCCTCCGGCGCGGATCGACGTGGCATCGTCGGGCGAGATGCGATCGACCTTGATCGGATCGAATTCGCCCATGCCTTCGCCCTGCAACAGCGGCAGCGTGGCGACATCGTAGAACGGGAAGCCGAGATAGGCGTGGAGGAAGCGCCGTCGCAACGGCTTGTCCATCGCTTCCAGCGCCGCCACGATCATGGCATCGACCTTGAGGTCGATCCCGGTCAGGTCGCGCCGCGCCGCGATGGAGGCAAGGACCGCCCCCGGATCGCTGGCGACCACGGCGGGGAGGCGGCGAAGCCCGGGCCAAGGCCGGCGGCGGTCTCGCGGCCCTGATAGAGCGCCTGCGCGCGATAGACGGTATCGCGCGCTGCCTCGCGCGCTTCGGGCGTGATCCCTTCGGCCTCGTCCCAGTCGTAAGTCAGCCGACGGGCGAGAAGCTTGAGCCGGCGAATGCGGAAACCGATATCGTGCGCGCGGAAAAAGCCGATGGCGGCCTCCGTCGCACCGCCCCTGCGTTCGGCCAGCTTGTCAAGACCCGAGGACTGGACAAGGTGCGCCCACAGCACGTTCTCGATTTCCGCGCGCGGCGCGGCATCGGGCGCGGCTTCCACGATCAGGTCCACCAGATCGCTGACGATCCCGGCGAACTTCACCTGGGCATAGCCATGGAAGGCATAGCCAGCCTGTTCGGCGGCCGCCTGTTGCGCCTTGTTCCGCCAGTTGGTCAGGCGCTTGCGGTTGGGCTGGTCGAAAAACAGGGTATAGCCGAACAGGCGTTCGACCGTTTCCTCGATCTCCGGCTGCAGCGCATCGACGATCGAGCGGAGCCGGGCGCGCTCGCGCGATTGCTGTTCCAGCGTTTCTAGATTGTCGCGGATCGGCTGTTCGCGCGGGATCGACGATAGCGAGCCGAAGATCGCGGAGAAGAAGCCGACCGTGCGGCCGCTGCGCTCCTCATAGCGGACGTGATCGGGGCTGGGATCGATATAGACGAAGCGACGGTCCACCTCGCGCTCTGCCGGGCGGTTGCGCAGCACGCCCATCGCCTGTGCGAACGGCCGATTGACCAGCACCGCGCCATCGACCAGCGCGACTTCGCCCACTTCCCCGCGCTTCCAGCGGCTGGGCATGATGCGCTGGAGGAAGCGGTCGCGCCCCGGCCAGCCCATGCGGCGCTCCTGCACAAGGCGGTCGATCTCGGCCACCATCAGCGGGGGAAACGCGCCGGGGAAGCTGGCGGTCGATCGTGCGGCAAAGACAAGTTCCGCCCGCGTGGCAAGATCGCTGCCAGGTCCGATACCGGCGACCCGGCTGAAGGCGATGGCCAGCCGGTGTTCGCTTTCTTCCACCAGCGGCGGGCTGTTGAGCCGCAGTTCCTCAAGGTGGCCATTGAAATCGGTTGCGGTGACCAGAAGATCGAGCGGATGGCCGGCGGGAAGCAGCGGAGCCGTGCCGGCCTGTTCCGCCGTGCTCTCCTCCATCGCTTCCAGCGCTTCGGCCAGCAGGCGCGAAAAGCCGATGCCACTGAACGGCGGTGCGAACCAGCGCGCGCGGATCAGGCTGGAAACCTTACGCCGCACTTCGGCGCGAATGCGCGGGGCGACCATGCGCATTACGGCATTGCCGGGACGGGCCAGCACGAACCACACGATCGGTTGCGCCCAGAATTTGGCGAAGCGGCTCCACGGCTTGGCGTCGGGATCGAGCAGCACGTCGACATCGGCTTTTTCCAGCCACAGCGTCGTCAGTGGTTCGAGGCTCTGCCCGCTGATCAGCGCCTGGGCCAGCAGCACGCCGTTGATGCCACCCGCGCTGGTTCCCGAGATGATATCCGGCAGGATGCGCAGCCGCAGGCCGCATTCGCGCTGAATCGTTTCGAGAAGGTCGAGATAGACTTTCTCCACGCCGGCCGACGGGGCGACCCTGGCGGGATCGTCCGTATGCAGCGCTCTGCTGGCGCGCGTGGCGTACCACAATTCCTTGGTCACGCCATGCATGTAGACCGCAAGGCTGATCCCGCCGAAGCAGACCAGGGCTATGCGCAATTCCTTTTGCCGCATGGTGCGCAGCATGGCAGTGAAGCGCGTTCGCCGCCAGTGCCATGTTGCGTTGTTCGGAAACAATCGACGCACCATGATCGAGCGATTGCGGGCTGTAAACGAAACCGACAGATTTCAGTACCTAGCGCGATAACATTTCCATTTTGCAGCGTTTTCCGGCGACCGCGGTGAAACGGAAATTGTCAGATTCACCGACGCTTTACCCTTCCTGGCTACAAGGACGGATGATGGCCGTAATGGTCGAAAGCCAGGTGAAGCAGGGCTGATGATCCGCCTGTTCAAACATTACATTCCGAACGCGGTCTTCCTTCTGGGCCTGTTCGATTTCTTCCTGCTGATCGCGTCGGGCGAACTGGGCTGGATCGTTCGTGCGCGACAGATCGGGCTCGATTTCGGGCCGATCAACGAACGCTGGGCGCCGCTGGCGACGTTCGCCGTGCTGGTGCAGGTGGCGATGATCTCGGTCGGGGTCTACGGGTCGGAGGCGCTGCGGTCCCTGCGCTATGCCGCCGCGCGCCTGTTGGTGGCTGTTAGCCTCGGCATCATTGCGATGTCGGTGGTCTATTTCCTCCTGCCCGGCCACACGCTGTGGCGGTCGAACCTGTTTTACGCGATGTTCCTGGCCATCGGCCTGCTGTTCGGGGTGCGCGTGCTGCTGGGTGGCCTGCTCGGCACCGCCGCGTTCCGCCGGCGCATCCTGGTGCTGGGCTCCGGCCATCGCGCCGATCGCCTGCGCAAGCTGGGAGAGCGCCCCGAGGCCGGGTTCGTGATTGTCGGCTATGTCGGCATGAGCGATGGCGTGCCGGTGGTGGAGGAGGCGATCAACCGCGCCGCCATCCATAACCTGACGCGCTTCGTGGACAACCTGGGCGTCAGCGAAGTGGTGCTGGCGCTTGAGGAGAGGCGTAACGCGCTGCCGCTCAAGGACCTGCTGCGGATCAAGACCACCGGCGTCCACGTCAACGATTTCTCGACGTTCGTCGAGCGCGAAACCGGGCGGATCGATCTCGACTCGGTAAACCCGAGCTGGCTGATCTTTTCCGATGGCTTCTCGTCGGGCCGTATGCTGTCGAGCGCGGCCAAGCGCCTGTTCGACATCGCCGCCAGCCTGCTGCTGCTGGTGATGACGCTGCCGGTGATCGCGCTGTTCGCGGTGCTGGTGAAGCTGGACAGCCGTGGCCCGGCTTTCTTCCGGCAAACCCGCGTGGGGCTCTACGGGCAGAATTTCGATGTCATCAAACTGCGTTCGATGCGCACCGATGCCGAAGTGGATGGCGCGAAATGGGCGCAGAAGGATGACCCGCGGGTAACGCGGATCGGCCGCTTCATCCGCAAGGTGCGGATCGATGAATTGCCGCAGACGTGGACGGTCCTCAAAGGCGAGATGAGCTTCGTCGGCCCGCGCCCGGAACGGCCGGAGTTCGTGTCCGATCTTGAGGACAAGCTGCGCTATTACGCCGAACGCCACATGGTAAAGCCGGGCATCACAGGCTGGGCGCAGATCAACTACCCCTATGGCGCTTCGATCGAGGACGCGCGTAACAAGCTTGAATACGATCTCTATTACGCCAAGAACTACACCCCGTTCCTCGACCTGCTGATCCTGTTGCAGACCATCCGCGTCGTGCTGTGGAACGAGGGCGCGCGTTGAACGCGATCGACGAACTCGCGGGGCATACATCCAGTGGCTTTGCCCACTGGGGCTACGTGCTTGCGGCGTTTTGCGCTTTGCTGCTCGCGGTCTGGCTGGGCGATGGCGCGCGGCGGCGCGAACCCGGCGGCAAGGTGCGCATCGCCGCGCTGGTCGCAATGGCGCTTTGGGCCTTGCTGTGTGCGGCGATGGGGGCCGGATCGCTCCCGGCGCAGCTGGCGGAAACACTGCGGGATCTTGGCTGGCTGGGCCTTGTCTACGCCCTGTTCGCCAGCGACGGGCGCAATGGCCACATGGGCCCTGTGCGCCCGCTGATGATCGTGCTCGCCTTCGTGGAGGCCTTGCAGGCGATCGCGATCATGCTGCAACTGTGGTTCGGCGCGATCGAGGGGGTGGAGGAGATGATCTTCCACATCTCGGTCATGCTGCGGCTGCTGGTGACCACCGGCGTGCTCGTGCTGGTCCATAATCTCTATGTCGGCGCGGTGGCGCAACAGCGCATCGCGGTGCGCTGGGCCTGCGCGGCAATGGCGCTGGTATGGGGCTACGACCTCAACTTCTACACTATCGCCTACCTGGCGAACTGGGTGCCGGACAATCTCGTGGCGATCCGGGCGCTGACCCAGATCATCGCTACCGTCCTGCTCGCGTTCGGGGCGGCGCGTGCGCAATCCTCGCTGCGCTTTTCGCCTTCGCGCACGATCGCCTTCCAGTCGCTCTCGCTGCTGGTGATCGGCGGCTACATGATCGTGATGGTGGGCGCCGCGCAATCTTTGGCGTGGCTGGGGGGCAACGCCTCGCAACTGGCGCAGCTTGGGTTTGCGGTAGCCATCACGGTGCTGGTGCTGGCCGTGATGCCATCAAAGCGCCTGCGGGGCTGGGCCAAGGTCGTGCTCGCCAAGCACCTGTTCCAGCACCGCTACGATTATCGCGCCGAATGGCTGCGCTTCACGCGCACGATCGGACACGGCGGAGCGCAGGCGCTGCCGCTGCATGCGCGCGTGGTGCAGGCGCTGGCCGATATCACCGACAGTGCCCAGGGCCTGCTGCTGGTGCCTTCCGAAACCGGTGACCTTGAACTCGCCGGGCGCTGGCAATGGCCCGCCGCCGAAGTTCCGGGCATGGCGATGGAGGCGGCCAGCGTCGCCTTCTTTGAACAGCATGGCTTCATCGTCGATCTCGACGAAGTGCGCGCCGGCACGGATCATCAGGGCGAACGGGCACGGGTGCCGGGCTGGCTGGTGGAGGATCGCGAAGCCTGGGCGCTGGTGCCGCTGCTGCATTTCGAACGGCTGGTGGGCATGGTCGTGCTCGGCAGGCCGCCGGTGACGCGCCAGCTCGATTGGGAGGATTTCGACCTGCTGCGCGTCGTCGGGCAGCAGTTGGCGAGCTATCTGGCGGAGAACAACGGCCAGGTCGCGCTGCTGGAGGCGAACCGGTTCGACGAGTTCAATCGCCGCATCGCCTTTGTGATGCACGATATCAAGAACCTTGCGAGCCAGCTCAGCCTGCTGTCGCGCAATGCGGAACGCCATGCCGAAAACCCGGCCTTTCGCGCCGATATGCTGGTGACGCTGCGCAATTCCACGGACAAGCTCAACGCGCTGCTGGCGCGCCTTTCGCGCTATGGCAAGGCCGCGCCGGAAAAGCTCGCGGGGACTGACGTGGCGGACGTGTGCAAGGGTGTCGTCACCCGTTATGCCGGGGCGCAAGGGTCGCGGGCGCACGCTGTTGGCGAAACGTCGTTCGGCGTTCTCGCCCATCGCGAAACGCTGGAGCAGGTGCTCCTGCACCTTGTCCAGAATGCGATCGATGCCAGCCCGCAAGGGATGCCGGTGCTGTTGCGCTGGCGCATCGAGGGCACGGATGGGTGCATCGACGTGGTGGATACCGGCGCCGGCATGAGCGCCGACTTTGTCCGCAACGGCCTGTTCAAGCCGTTCGTTTCCACCAAGTCAGGCGGTTTCGGCATCGGCGCCTTCGAAGCGCGCGAAATGGTGCGCGCCATGCGCGGGCGGCTTGATGTGGAAAGCCGGGAAGGGCTGGGCAGCCGCTTCACGATCCGCCTGCCCTTGGCTCCCGCCGCCGAACAACACGTCAGTCCCGGAACCGGGGAAGGTTCCGATGAAAAGAAAGTGGCATGATGACCGAGGTGCGCCCCAAGCTGCTGATCGTCGAGGACGATCCCGGTCTTCAGGCCCAGCTCAAATGGGCCTACGAGGATTTCGACGTGTTTATCGCCGGCGATCGCGCCAGCGCCCTGGCGCTGCTGCGGGCAGAAGAGCCGGCGGTGGCGACGCTCGATCTGGGGCTGCCGCCCGATCCTGACGGAACCAGCGAAGGCTTTGCCGTGCTGGACGAGATCATGGCGCTCAAGCCCGATACCAAGGTGATCGTCGCCAGCGGCCACGGCGCCCGCGAAAGCGCGCTGACCGCGATCGCCAAGGGCGCTTACGATTTCTATCAGAAGCCGGTCGATATCGATGCGCTGGGCCTGATCGTGCGCCGCGCGCTGCACCTCCACCGGATCGAGGCGGAAAACCGCTCGCTGGCGGATCGCGCAGGGCCGGACAACAAGGTGCTGGGTCGGATGATCACGGCGGCGCCGGAAATGGTCAAGGTTGCCCGCACGATCGAACGGGTCGCCGGCACCAACGTTTCGGTCATGCTGCTGGGGGCGAGCGGCACCGGCAAGGAACTGCTGGCGCGCGGCCTGCACGAAGCGTCGAACCGTCGGCGCGGCGCGTTCGTCGCCATCAACTGCGCGGCCATCCCCGAAAACCTGCTCGAAAGCGAACTGTTCGGCTACGAGAAGGGGGCCTTCACCGGGGCGATCAAGACCACCGAGGGCAAGATCGAGATGGCGAGCGGGGGCACGCTGTTTCTCGACGAAGTAGGCGATATCCCCTTTCCGCTGCAGGTGAAGCTGCTGCGCTTCCTGCAGGAACGCACGATCGAGCGCATCGGTGGCCGTCGCTCGATCGAAGTCGATACGCGCATCGTCTGCGCCACGCACCAGAACCTCGAAGCGATGATTGCCGACGGGCGGTTTCGCGAAGACCTTTACTATCGCCTGGCCGAAATCGTCGTGCGCATTCCGGGCCTGGCCGAAAGGCCGGGGGATGCCACCCTGCTCGCCAATGCCTTCCTTGCACGTTTCGCCGCCGAGATGAATCCGGCGGTCAAGGGCTTCGCAGCCGACGCGCTGACCGCCATCGACGCGTGGAACTGGCCCGGCAACGTCCGCGAACTGGAAAACCGCATCAAGCGCGCGGTCATCATGGCCGACGGCAAGCTGGTGACCGCGCTGGACCTCGATCTGCCCGCGCCCGACGAGAACAGCGACAATCCGCTGAACCTCAAGACCGCGCGCGAGGCGACCGACCGCCGCGTGATCCGCCACGCGCTGGCGCGCAGCGAGGGCAATATATCGGGCACCGCGCGCCTGCTCGGGATCAGCCGACCGACGCTTTATGATCTCCTCAAGCAATACGACCTCCAGCACTAGGCGTTGGCCCCTGGTGGCGCGGCTGGTCGCGGCGGCGGTTCTGCTTGCCGCCGCGCTCCCGGTTGCGGGCAGCGCGCCTGTGCTTGACGGATTGCGGGGCAAAGCGCGCGCCGCGCTGGACCGGGGTGACGGGATCGCCGCCGAAGTGCCGCTGCGCGAAGCGGTGCGCAACGGCACCCCGGCCGATGCGGTGCGCGATCTGGTGGGCGAGGCGCTGCTGCTCGAAGGCGACCGGACGGAAGCGCGCCGCTGGCTGACGGAAGGCGCGTTCGCCCCTGATACGGCGGGCAATGGCTGGCGTGTTCGCGGACGACTCGAACTGGCGGAAGGCAATCTCCAGCGTGCCGCGCAGGCGTTCGACCAGGCCTTGCGGTTCAAGCCAGATGATGCCGGATTGTGGGTCGATATCGCCCGGCTGCGGTTCTCGGGCGGCGAACAGGCCCAGGCGATCGGGGCGGCGGATCACGCCGTGCGGCTGGACCCGAACAACGTGCGCGCGCTGGAACTGCGCGGGATGCTGGTGCGCGAACAGTATGGCCTGCGCGCTGCCCTGCCGTGGTTCGAGGCCGGCCTGCGGATCGCGCCCAACGACAAGGCC
This sequence comes from Novosphingobium sp. LASN5T, assembly GCF_003856955.1. Classification (NCBI taxonomy): domain Bacteria; kingdom Pseudomonadati; phylum Pseudomonadota; class Alphaproteobacteria; order Sphingomonadales; family Sphingomonadaceae; genus Novosphingobium; species Novosphingobium sp. LASN5T. The sequence continues at coordinate 298,969 of NZ_RQSI01000001.1, read as the reverse complement.
CTGCTGGGCGAATATGCAGCAACCTTGGGTGATCTTGGCCAGTATCGCGCGATGCTGGCGGTCTGCCGCAAGCTGATCGAGGTCGATCCGAAGAACGCGCGCGCGCTTTACCTGCAAGCTGTGCTGGCGGCCCGCGCGGGTAAGACCGAACTCGCCCGTTCGATCCTGCTGCGCACGGGATCGGCGCTGCGCGACATGCCGGCCGCCATCCAGCTCAACGGTATTCTCGAGTACCGCGCCGGCAACGTGAATCTCGCGGTCGAATATTTCGATCGCCTGTCGCGGATGCAGCCGGACAACCTCGAGGCGCAGAAGATGCTCGCGCGGGCGCTGGATCGCCAGGGGGATTACCGGCAGATACTCGACCGGTTCGAGATCGTGGCGCGACAGCCCTGGGCATCACCCTATATGCTCGCGCTTGTCGGTCATGCATGGGAACGGCAGGGCAAGCCGCAACGTGCCGCGCCCTATCTTGCCCGGGCGGCGCAGCACGGCGTTCGTCCGTTCGCGCCGCTGCCGTCGGGCGCACCGCTGGGCGTGCTGGGCGTGCGCTACAACGAAGCGCCGAATTTCGCGATCAACGTGCTGCCCTATGTCCGGGGGCTGCTCGAAATGCGGCTCAACGGCGAGGCGCTGGCGGTCGCCACGCGCCTGCGCGATGCCAATCCCGGCGCGTCGGAAGCACACCTGCTGGTCGGCGATGTCAGGATGCTGGCGGGCGATACGACCGGAGCCATTGCCGATTATGATCGGGCCGCGTCCATCCGCTATACCGAGCCGGTTCTGGTCCGGATGGATGCGGCGCTGCGCGCGGCGGGAAGGGCGCGCGATGCCGATGGCATGACCGCGCGCTATCTGTTCCAGAACCCCGGCAGCGTGCAAGCCATGAAGCTGCTGGAAGCGGGCTGGCGACGCGAGGGGCGGGATGCGGATGCGGATGCGATGGCGCAGGTCCTGGCCGGGCGCGGGCTGGGCTGATCGCGCCTCTCTCCTGGTCCGGCGGATTCGCTCTGGACAGGACACCGCCCCGGGCGTTACGACCTCGCTTTAATCGATCAATTAAATACGAGGGAGCGGCATGGCCGGAGCGCTGGAAGGACTGACTGTCATCGAGTTCGCAGGGATCGGGCCGGGGCCGTTTGCCTGCATGATGCTGGCGGATCATGGCGCCAGGGTGATCCGGATCGACCGCCCCGGGGCCACCAGCCGTGTGGGTGATGATGGCCAGCGCGATATCCTCAACCGCAACCGTCAGCGCATCGCGCTGGATCTCAAGGACCCGGCGTCGCTGGCGCGCATTCGCGAGCTGGTGAAGGAGGCCGATGCCATCGTCGAGGGCTATCGCCCCGGCGTGATGGAGCGGCTCGGGCTTGGTCCGGACGTGCTGCTGGCCGACAACCCGCGGCTGGTCTACGGCCGGATGACGGGCTGGGGCCAGGATGGGCCGATGGCGCCGCTGGCGGGGCACGACATCAACTATATCGCCCTGTCCGGCGCGCTGCACACCTATGGCGAGGCGGGGGGCAAGCCCCAGTTTCCGGTTAACGCGGTCGGCGATTTCGGCGGCGGTGGAATGCTGATGGCGTTCGGCATCATGGCGGCGGTGTTCAGCGCCCGCACCACCGGTAAGGGGCAGGTGGTCGACTGCGCGATGGTCGATGGTGCGGCGATCCTGTCCGCGATGACGTGGACGTTCTTCGGCAACGGCATCTGGAAGGACGAACGCGGCGTCAACCTGCTCGATGGGGGCACGCATTTCTACGACACCTACGAGACGGCGGACGGCAAGTGGATTTCGATCGGATCGATCGAACCGCAGTTCTATGCGCTGCTGATGGAGAAGACCGGGCTGAAGGACGATCCGGATTTCGCGCGGCAGATGGATGCGAAGGCGTGGCCCGATCTCAAGCAGCGGACCAAGGCGCTGTTCCTGACGAAGACCCGCGACGAATGGTGCGCGATCATGGATGGCACGGACATCTGCTTCGCGCCGGTGCTCAGCCTGTCGGAAGCGCCCGGCCACGCGCACAACGTCGCACGTGGCACGTTCGTCAAGGATGGAGGCATGGTCATGCCCGCGCCGGCGCCGCGCTTCATCGGCACGCCGGCTCCCGAACCGACGCTCGCCTCGACGCCGATTGAATAGCAACCCGACGGAGTGAGGGTCAGTCCGCGCCGGTGTCGGGATGCCGACGCCGGTGGCGGATCGACCACCACAACGACAGGCCGATCAGGGCCGCGCCGATCAGCCCGGTCACGCTTTCGGGGATGTGGAAGCGCGCCGATGCCAGCATGATCCCGCCCAGCGCGATGATTGCCCAGAACGCGCCGTGTTCAAGATAGCGGTATTCCGCCAGCGTGCCGCGCTTCACCAGCATGATGGTCATCGAACGGACGAACATGGCGCCGATCGACAGGCCCAGCGCGATGATGACCATGTTGTTGGACAACGCGAATGCGCCGATCACGCCGTCGAAGCTGAACGAGGCATCCAGCACGTTGAGGTACAGGAATCCGCCAAGGCCGGAGCGGACCATCGCGCCCGCCGCCTTCTGCGCTTCTTCGCGCATTTCGAGGATCGTGCCGATCGCTTCCACCGCGATGAAGGCGACGATGCCGAGCATCCCCGACACGATGAAGGTATGCGCCTCGGTGGCGTCCAGCAGCAGCAGCGAGACCAGATAGAGCCCCACCATCAGCAGGCCGATCTCGGCGGCCTTGACGTTGGAGACGAGGCTCAGCTTCTCCTCGATCCAGCGGATCCAGTGGACTTCCTTTTCGCCGTCGAAGAAGAACGACAGGCCCACCATCGCCAGAAACGCGCCACCGAAGCCGGCAATGCCCACATGCGCGCCGCTGACGATCGCTTCGTAGCGCGCCGGTTCGTTGAGCGAGAGCTTGAGCGCTTCCACCGGACCGATTCCGGCGGCAATCGCCACGATCGCCAGCGGGAACACGATGCGCATGCCGAATACCGCGATCACCATGCCCCAGGTGAGGAACCGCCGCTGCCAGACGTCGTCCATCTCGGCGAGGACGGTGGCGTTGACCACCGCATTGTCGAACGACAGCGAGATTTCGAGGATCGACAGAACCGTGACGATCCACACCAGCGCCAATGTTGCCGATGCCGAGCCCGTCAGCCACCAGCCATAAGCTACCGCCAGCGCGAGGCAGACCAGCGTGAAGCCGATCGAGCCCTTGAAGAAACGAAGCACGGTTTGGTCCCCTGAAGATGCGGAAATGCGGTGGCCGGTGCGCGGCCATGGACGGTCGCGCCGGGCATAGCGGAACGACCCGGCAACGCAATGCCGGGAAATGCGCGGATGCTTGCGTTATCCGGAATCAGCGCGGCTGGTAGGTCTGTTCGATGCCGGGGAAGGTCCGGTTGCGGACTTCGTCGGCATAGCGCGCGGCCGCGCCTGAGATCGTCTCGGCCAGGTTCTCGTAGATCTTCACGAAACGCGGCACCCGTTCGAACATGCCCAGCATATCCTCGGTCACCAGCACCTGCCCGTCACACTGCGCCGATGCGCCGATGCCGATGGTGGGGCAGGGCACGGCCTGCGTGATCTGGATGGCGATGGGTTCCACCACGCCTTCGATCACGATGGCGAACGCGCCGGCATCGGCCAGCGCCCTGGCATCGCCGACAATCTTGGCGGCTTCCGCTTCGCTGCGGCCGCGCGCGTTGTAGCCGCCCAGCACATTCACTGCCTGTGGGGTAAGACCAACATGGCCCATCACGGGGATCCCCCGCCGGGTGAGGAAGGCCACGGTTTCCGCCATGGCTTCGCCCCCTTCGAGCTTCACCGCCGCGCAGCCCGTCTCCTTGAGCAGGCGCGCGGCGCTGGCGAACGCTTGTTCCGGTGAACCTTCATAGGCGCCGAATGGCATGTCCACCACGACGGCGGCGTGATAGCTGCCGCGCACGACCGCCGCGCCGTGCGCGGCCATCATGTCGAGCGTGACGGGAACGCTCGAAGGCAGGCCGTAGATCACCTGCCCCAGCGAATCCCCGACCAGAAGAAGATCGCAATGCGCATCGAGCAACTGTGCCTGCCGGGCGGTGTAGGCGGTCAGCATCACCACGGGCTGGTCGGTCACTCCGTCCTTCTTGCGCTGACGGATCGCCGGAACCGTCAGGCGCTTCATCGGCGCCGGCGTCGGGTTGGCGCGGCTGGTCGCGGTATCGAGCTGGAACGTCGTGGACATGCATGTGGTCCCTTCGGAATACGGGGACAAGCCTTCTAGACCATCGTTCGCGGCCCGCAAGCATGCCGGCATCCCCAGAAGGCGGGGGAAAAAGACCTTTGCGTGACGGAACCTTGCCGCTAGCTTCCTCCGCCACAACCTGGTTGCCGGTGTAACCGTTCCGAGGGATCGGCGGTCCGCAACGGTCCAAGGCGGGAGAATTCCATGTTCGGTCGCGTCAAACCACTCGACGCCATTCTTGCTACTGCCGAGAAGAAATCCTTGCATCGCTCGCTCGGCGCCTTCCAACTTACCATGCTCGGCATCGGCGCCGTGATCGGCACCGGCATTTTCGTGCTCACGGCCGAAGCGGCGCAGAAGGCCGGGCCGGGCATGATGCTCAGCTTCGTCATCGCCGGCTTCGTCTGCGCCGTTGCCGCCCTGTGCTATGCCGAAATGGCGGCGATGGTGACGGTTTCCGGCTCCGCCTACACCTACAGCTACGCCGTGATGGGCGAACTCATCGCCTGGATGGTCGGCTGGGCCTTGATCCTGGAATACGCGGTGGCGGCCGGCGCGGTCAGCGTCGGCTGGTCGGGCTATGTGGTCGGGCTGGTGGAGAACGCTTTCCACATAGACATACCCGACATGCTCGTGCGCGGCCCCTATGACGGTGGCGTTATCAACCTGCCCGCCATGCTGATCGCCAGCCTCGTCACCGGACTGCTGGTGATCGGGACCAAGGAAAGCGCGACGGTGAACGCCGTGCTGGTGGCCATCAAGGTCTCCGCGCTGACGCTGTTCGTCATCCTGTCGGTTCCGGTGATGAACATGAAAAACTTCGAACCGTTCATGCCGCTGGGCTTCAGCGGCGTGGGCGCGGCGGCCGCCTCGATCTTCTTCGCCTATGTCGGCTTCGACGCCGTTTCCACCGCGGCGGAGGAAACCAAGAACCCGCAGCGCAACATGCCGATCGGCCTGATCGGCAGCCTGGCGATCTGCACCGTCTTTTACCTGCTGGTAGCGGCGGGCGTGATCGGTTCGGTCGGCGCGCAGCCGGTGATGGATGCGCATGGGATAGGCCTTGAGCCCGGCAGCCGTGAGTTGGCGGCTCAGTGCGCCAGCATTGGCGATCAGGCCGTGGTCTGCTCCAAGGAAGCGCTGGCGTGGACGCTGCGCGAGATCGGCTGGCCGCAGATCGGCAACCTGATCGGGCTCGCGGCCGGCCTTGCCCTGCCTTCGGTCATCCTGATGATGATGTTCGGCCAGACCCGCATCTTCTTCGTGATGAGCCGCGATGGCCTGCTTCCGGCAGCCTTTTCCAAGATCCACCCCAAGTTCAACACCCCGCACGTCATCACCATCCTGACGGGTGTGTTCGTGGCCTTGTTCTCGGCATTCTTCCCGGTGGGTCTGCTTGCCAACATATCGAACTCCGGCACCCTATTCGCGTTCGCGGCGGTTTCGGTCGCGGTGCTGATCCTGCGGCGCACGGAACCTTCGCGGCATCGTCCGTTCCGCACTCCGGCGATCATGGTTACCGCGCCGCTGTCGTTCCTGGGCTGTCTCTATCTGTTCTACAAGCTGGACGTGAAGAGCCAGATGCTGTTCGTGGTCTGGGCGGCGGTGGGCCTGCTGGTCTATTTCGCCTACAGCCGCAGCCGCAGCCATGTGGGCCGTGGTACGGTCGAGGTGCACGAGGAGGACGCGGACGCGCCGCCGCAGCCGGTGCCGCCGCTGCCCTGATCGACCGGTCGATCGGATCCGCGCAAAAATGGGGCGCTTCCTTCGGGAAGCGCCCCATTTCTTTTCACGGATGCCGCAATCAATCCGATGTGACGAGGTGCAGCGCCCTGACGTTTTGCGCGGATGCCTGCGCCATCATTTCGTAAGCCGCCCGCGCCCATATCTCGGCATGGGTGAAGCGTTCCGCCCGGTTCGCGGAATCCGCTTCGGCCTTGTCGGTGGCCGCGTGCCCCGCTTGCGCGGCGGCTTTGACCTGACCGGCGATCGAGAACTGCGTCCCGGCGGGCGACGAAGATGTCGCAGGCGCGGTCTGGTCCATCCTTGCCGGCTGATCGGCCGAGGGCGATGCCGGGTTTGTCGTTGCCGTATTGCTGGCGGCGCCTGCCGTGTTAACCGGCGGCGAAGCTGCGGGCTTGTCGTCGACTGGCGCCTGTGGCTGCGCCGCCTTGTTCTCCGCCACCTCGGGGCCTTCGGCGTCCGCTGGCGTGTTAACTTCGGACATCGGAGGATTGGTGTCCGTCGAGGGCGCCGACGCAACCGCCGGGGGCGTTTGGTCCAGCGGTTCGGCGGGCGCGCTCGCGGCTTGCCCGGTCACAGCTGGCGGCTGTGCGGTTGCCGTCGCCGGATCGGCCGCAACGGGTTCCTGCGCAACGGGCTGGCTGTCGGTAACGGCCGGGGCAGCGAGAGAGGTGTTGTCGTTCGACGAAGCGGGCGACGATGCCACCGGCGCAGCCTCGACCGGGGCGGGCGCGACCGCCGGAACAGAGTAGGTTACCGGCTCCGCAGGCGTATTGCCGGTTTCCACGATTACGCCCGGCGAGGTTGCGCTTCCGGTCGACGTGCCCGCCGATGCGGGCGCGGTCGCGCTGGTCGCGATGGGCGCGCTTGCGACTGCCGTGGATGTCGAAGTGCTTGTGGCCGGAGCCGGCTGCGTTGCCGTGGATGATGCAACGGTATTATTGTTCGTCGTCTGCTTCGGCGCTACCCAGCCGAACAGACCACCAAGTGTCATTCCCATGATGTCTACCCATACGTGTTATCGCGTTGGGAGCTACCGGCGGCCTGTTAAGGCGTAAAAAATGGGAATGGTTTACCGGCGGGTAATCGTCTCCGGTCCGGTTCTATCAGACCACACTACGTGGGCTTGGTTAAGATCGGGTTTCCACGGCGGCCGGCGGGCGTTTATCCCCGCAGCCGCTCGATGCCCTGCGCCAGTGCCACGTAGAGCTTGCCCATGTCCGAGGACAGCAGCGTCACGCCCAGCGCGTTGCCATCGCGTGTGGACAGAAGCTGGCGCAGCATCGCCTCGAAATCGTGGATGTAATGGTTCACGTTCTCGCGGAAATCGCGGTTGCGTTCGTAGTGGTTCTGGATCGCCTTGGCCTGCCCGTTGTCGATCAGGCTGACCGCGCGCCGTGTGAAGATGCCCCGGTCTCCGCGGAGATAGGCCGCCCACGCGGTTTCCGACACGTCGGTCGACAGCGCCTTGGCGATATCGATGGAGGTCGAGTTGAGCGATTCGGTGATGAGCGCCACCCGCCGGGCAAAATCGTTGTCGACCTGTTCGGTTGCGCGTTCGCGCAGGCGTTCGACACGCGCTTCCAGATTGCCGGCCAGTTCGTCCACGCGGCTTAGCTGATCGCGCATCTGGATAACCGAATCGCGGCTCGCCTGCGTCGCGGCGTCGATCGCTTCTTCCAGCTTGCCCACCAGTTCCGCGCCGCGTCCCTGAAGCACGCGCACGATGGCCGCTCCGCTCTGATCGCCGAGCTGGTTCGCGATTTCCTCGATTTCGCCGACGGTGCCTTCGCGCAGTTGCGAGGCGATCCCCGAAGCGACGCTGGAGAGCCGTGTAAGCACTTCGGTAAGCCGCTCGTCAACTTGCGTGGCCAGCTCCTCGCTTTCGTCGCGCGCCGTGGCAAGGATCTGGCGCAGTTCGCTGATGCTGACCTGCTGTTCGGCGGCGCGGCTGAGAAAGGCTTCCTGAAACCGGCCGACGTCCTTGATCGCATCGCGCACTTCGCCGCGCGTGGCGACAATGTCTTCGGACAGGGTGCGCCCACTGTCGCCCGCTTCGCGCAACGTGTCGCGCAGCATGAACACGCGATCCTCGATGCCTTTCAGCCCGGCTTCGGAACTGCGCAGCGCTTCGGGAAGCTGTGTGCGGGTGTGTTCGCCGCTTACCTGGATCAGTTCGAGCAGGCGAACCGCCGCCAGCGTCAGTTCCCCGATCTGCACGTCCGTTTTCGAAAGGGCGTCGCGCGATTCCGCAAGCCGCTGGTTGAGCAGACCCAGGGCCTGATCGACGGCCTGCGCGGTTTCCCCGCCCTGTTCGCCCGAGGCGCGCAGCGCCAGCGAGAACGACACCACGCGTTCGGCGATCTGATCGCAATGCGTGGCGAGCTGCCGGGTGCTCTGCATCTGTTGCCGGCGCTGTTCCTCGATCACCTGGTCCAGCTCGGCCAGCTTGGCGGCCAGCGCGTCGGCCGCTTCGGCGCCGGCGGCTTCCATTGCCTGGCGCCGCAGCAGGATGGCATCGTCGATCTCGGTCAAACGGCGCGTCAGCGCGGCGCGCTGTTCCGAAGCGGAAGCCTCGGTGCTCGCGCGCCGGCGTGCCAGTTCGTCGTCCAGCCGCCGGGCTTCCGCCTCGATCCGGGAAACCAGCGAGCGGGCGGAATCCTCGAACCCGGCCAGCTGCTCCATCGCCTGCGCCACCACCGCTTCATGATCGCGGCTGACCGCGCCCAGTGATTGCAACGTGGTATCGGCATGGGCGGCGGAGCGTTCGTACCAGGCCTTGAGCGCGTCGCTTTCGGCGGCGGCGATCTGTTCGCCAAGCCTGCCGCTTTCCTCGCGCAGAGTATCGAAGCGCAGTTGCAGGGCATCCAGCGCCTCGGCCTCGGCCGCCATCGTGGCGACGCGGTGCTGGTCCAGTTCGGTCGCGAGGTGATCGGCGCGCGCACGGATCGCCGCCAGGGCCGCGATCTCGTCCTGATCGAGCCGCTCGCGGAATGCCTCGCCTTCAGCCGTCAGTGCGGCAAAGCGCTCGGCCGATGTTGTTTCGAGCTCGTGAGTTGCGGCCTCGAACGCGGCGAGCGCCTCGTTCACCTTGCGGCGGATCGAATCGACCTGCCGCTCGCTCGCCACGCCGAACTCGTTGAGGCGCTGGAATCCGGCAACCAGGCTTTCCAGTTCGAGATGCGCCGTGCGCCCGGCGCCGGCGATATTGTTGGTTACATCCTTCGCCGCGTTGGCGATGACCGGCAGTTGCCCCCGCAACTTCTCCATGTTGTCGAGCGCGCTGACCGAAACGGTGGCGATGCGATCGACCTGCGCGCCGTTGTCGACCACCAGTTCCTGCAACCGCGCCGCGCTGCCGGTAATGCGCTCCACCGCGATGCGCCCCAGCGCTTCCAGATCGCGGCTTTGCGAGGCAATGAAGTTGCGCGCCAGCGAGAGTTCGGTGTTCACGCTCGTCAAACGCTGTTCGAGCCGTTGCGACTCCAGCGAAAGCCCGCGCGCGGCATCGTTGAACCGCGCGGCTTCGCGCTTGCTCAAGCGCAGGACCAGCAGCAGCGCGACAAGACACAACAGCACGGGCATCGACCATGTGGAGATCGACTGGACCCAGACGTTCAGAGCGGACGTTGCACGCAGCACGTCCAGGTTGGCCAATACGAAAAGAACCGTCCAGGCACCTATCGCCAAGGCCGCCAGCGTGGGCGCGAGAAGGCCTGAAAACCGAGAACGGGTTGCTTCCTCGAACCATTCGCCTTCGTCGGTTTCGAACATCGGCAAGTCACTGATCGGATCGGTCAGTTCCAGCGGTTCTGTCTGATTGTCGCGCGTATCGGCAGCCGCCTCCGCTTCGGGCTGGCTGCTGTCGATCGGAATGATGCGTCCCCCACTCATGGAGCCGGCATACCACGCCGCGGGCAGCGGCATAAACCCAGTTTTAACAATGACTGTTGAATATGGCCCGATGGCCTATCTCGGCGAAAACATCGATGCCGCGCTGGCGGCGGCTGCGGGCGACGATCCGGCCCTGTTCCTTGAACTGCGCGCGGCGTTCGTGGAGAGTGTAGAGCGCCAGTTGGACCTGCTTTCGCGTGCGCGGTGCGATGGTAACTGGCACATGGCCGCGCTGCGGCTGAAGGGCCTTTCCGCCAGTTTTCATGACACGTCGCTGATGCAACTCGCCGACGAAGCGATCGAATCCGCGCCGGGCGAACCGCGTATCCTCCGGCAAATCCGCCAGCACATCGATGGGCTCGCGCCCGAAGTCTGACGTATCGCCACGGCGGACCGGCGGGCGGGGATAAGGCGGGCGGCGCGCTTGGCATAACTGCCTCCGCGCCCTACCATGGCGGCTTACAGGAGGCCGGAGAGCGTGCGGGTCGCATTGCTATCGCTGATGGATGCAGCGGCGGAAGAACCGTCGGGGCTGCGCGGGCACCTGCCGATCGGCGGGCGTTCGGTGTTGCGCCATCAGGTGGGCCTGGCGCTGGCCTTCGGATGCGCGCGCATCGTCGTGCAGGCAGAGGCTTTGAACGGCGAACTCGTGGCGCTTCAGCACGTGGCTGAGAGCGCTGGCGCCCGGTTTCATGTCATCCCCACGGGGCGGGCGCTGGTGCCGCTGGTTTCGCCCGAGGACGAACTGCTCGTGCTGGCCGATGGGCTGCTTGCCGTGCCGGAGGATGCCCTGCGCCTGCTCAACGACGGACCGGTGATCCTGACCATGCCGGTCGAAACGGGATTGGCAGCCGGGTTCGAACGGATCGATATCAACCACGCCAGCGCCGGCGTCATGCGATTGCCCGGGCGCGTTGTGGCGGGGCTGGGCGAATTGCCGCCCGAATGGAGCCCGGCCTCCGCCTTGCTGCGAATCGCGGTGCAGGCCGGCGTGCCACAGCGCGATATTCCCTTTGCGTTCATCGATCAGGGACGGTGGCGCCTTATCCGCAGCGAGGATGAAGCACACCGGGCTGAGCCGGGCTGGCTGCGGCTCCACACCATCGGTGCGCACCGCCGTTCGCCGGGCGAAATGCTGGCCGGCATCGCCGTGCAGAAGATCGGCCCCGCGCTGCTGCACGCCGGCACCCGGCCCTATATCGTCACCATAGCCTCGTTCGCGCTGGGCGTGCTGGGCGTCGGCGCGGGCTGGTTCGGCAGCGCGACGATCGGCTTTGCCCTGCTGGCGCTCTGCTGGCTCGTGGCCGAATGCGCCGCGCTGCTCGCTCGCGTGGAGCGGGCATCGCTTCTGGCATCGGCCCGCATGGCGCCGACCGGGGCCGCGTTCGCGTTGCTGCTCGATGCGGGCTTTGTCGCGCTTTGCGCGTGGCGGTCCGAGCTGGCGGATATTTCGGGTGTGGCGGCGGCGCTGCGCCTGTTCGCCCCGCTGGTCCTGGTGTTGACGTTGCGGCTTGTGCCCGCGGTCTGCGCGGCCCGCGACTGGACATCGTGGCTGAGCGACCGCTTTCTGTGCGGCATCGGTCTGGCGGTGCTCAGCGCGATCGGGCCGTTCGACGCCGCGCTTCGGATGGTCGTGCTGGCCCTGCTAGCAGGAACGCTGCTTGACGCCAGCGCTGTCGGCCGCCGTACCGCTAACGCCGCATCAACCATTCGGGAATAAAAGATTTCCGATGATGGACCCCGTGGTTCCCGCAGTCGCTTCCGGAGCGATGGAGGACGTGCTGGCCACGCGGCTGGCCGCGGAGGAGCGCGCGTATGCAGGGGCGGGGCCAGTCCTGCAATATCTCCTCCACAACGGGCTGGGGACCATCTTCGATGACGAAATTCTGGCCCGCGTGCGCGGCATGCTGGCGGACTGCGCCCGCCAGCTTGCCGCCGCCCTGATCGGGCCGGATCGCGCCAGCCACCACGGCGAAGCGACGGTGGATGCGCTGATTGCCGGGCTCGCGGAACAGCCGGCAGTCCTCGAACATCTTCATGCTCTTGCGCTCGAATGGCGTCTTGCGTTGCGGCTGCGGGACAGGGCCGCGCTCGATCCGGCATTGTCGCCGTTGATCCAGGAGCAGATCGGCGCTGCCAACCCATCGGTTTCGACGCTGGCGGTGAACCTGATGGCGGCGCAGGCGCGCTTCTGCCAGCAGCAGCGGCGGATGCAGTTGCCGCTGATGGAATTGCCCGGCGATGTGCTGAACCGCGCGATCCGCGTGATGCAGGGCGTGGCTCGCGAAGCCGATGCCGATGCGGTGCAGGCGGAACGGATCGTGCGCACCGGACTGGACGAAAAGCGCAGCCGTCTGGCTCTGTTGCGCCGCTCGGTGGCGGCACTGGGCGAGCGCGCCGGCGTCTCGCTGGTGCTGGCCCATGCGGGCGCGGCGCTGTTCGTTACGGCGCTGGCGCTGGGCGCAGGATGCTCGCGCGAAGCCGCCGTTTTCGCCACCGCCGAAGGGCATGAGACCCGGCTGCTGCTGGGGTTGATCGCCTGCGGGCTGGAGGAAAGCGCGATCGCGGCGCAATTCCTGGCGGTGCATCCGGGCGGAACGATTCCAGAGGGCCTGGGCCTTGTCGCACCCGAACGCGCGGCGGCGCTGCTGTCCGGGTACGAGCGTTCATGAAGGCGCTCGATCTGGCTCACGGCGTCAGCGATCCCGACGACCGGCTCACCGATGCCAGCGAAGTTCTGGCGGACTGGCAACGGCGCTGCGGGGGCGAACTGCCCGGCGTGATCGCGATCCCGGCTCTGCTCGAACTGGTGCGGTCGGCGCGGCGGGCCGGCACGCCGCTCGCGCGCACGATAACGTTCTTGGACGAAACGCGGGTGCTGTCCATGTGGGCCGCGGTAACGCCCGAAGCGGACGGGACGCGGATCGAACTCAGCCGTTGGCGGACGTCCGCCGTGGAGGACGGCGGCGCGGACGCGCCCGGAGCGGCGGCGCTGGTCCGGCAGATCGCGGAAGCGCAAGTGCTGCTGGATGCCGAACAGCGCGTGGTCTCGGTCGACGCCATGGCCGCCGACCTTGCCGGCATGGCTGCGGCCATGCGCGAAGGAATCGGCCGGCGCTGGACCGAGTTCGTGAATCTGGCGGAGTTGGAGCATCACCAGAGCGCGCTGCACTGGCGCCTGCTGGACGATGCGGCGGTAGGAATCGACGGATCGGTCCGGCCCTGGCGCGCGCGGCTCTTCCCGATGGGGGATGCCGGCTTCGAACTGCTGCTGGTGCCGGACGGGATCGGCATCATACCGCATGAAAGCGTAGCGCCTTCACCCCAGGCACCGGACGCGGCGAGCTGGAACGGCATCATTGGCCGCGAACTGGCGCCGGCGCTGCGGCAGCCGATCAACCGCATCATCGCCAACGCCGAAACGATCCGCACGCGCCTCGCCGGGCCGCTGTCGGACGAATACAGCACCTATGCCGGGGATATCGCCGAGGCGGGCCGCCATCTGCTGGGGCTGATCGAGGATCTGGCTGATCTGGAAGCCGTGGAGGCGGAGGGTTTCAAACCCGCGCCCGATCGGATCGATCTGGCCGATTGCGCGCGGCGCGCGGCGGGTATCCTGTCGGTGCGGGCGCAGGAGCGCGCGATCAGGCTGGCGACGCCCGCGGAAGAGGCGCGGACCCCCGCGATCGGTGAGTTCCGGCGCGTGCTTCAGATCCTGATAAACCTGTTGAACAACGCCATCCGCTACACGCCGGGCAGTTCCACCGTTACGCTGACCTGCTGGACTGATGGCGTGCGCGCGTGGCTGTGCGTGGCCGACGAAGGGCAGGGGTTGACGCAGGAGCAGGTGGACCAGCTGTTCGCCAAGTTCGAACGGCTGGGCCGATCGGGCGACGGCGGAACCGGGCTTGGCCTCTATATCTCGCGGCGATTGGCGCGCGCGATGGGGGGAGACCTGTCGGTGGAGGCGACGCCGGGGCAGGGCGCGCGGTTCGTGCTGGAACTGCCGGCCGATACGAACACCGAAATGGGCGTGTCGGAAATCTGAAAGGGGTCTAGCCCCGCCTGCGCGAGGCTCGCCATAGGGCGCCGACGCCCAGCAGAGCGAGCAGCGCGCCTTTCCATACCCATTCGCGTTGATCCAGCATGAAGCTGGAGGCGGGCCACAAGATGAGGCCGGTTCCCTGGCCCATCCACAGCCCGCCCATCAGGACGGCGACGATGCCGAAAATCCGCAGGATCATTCTGAGCATCGCCGCCGCTCCCGAAGCTTAGCGCTGGTTCAGCGGAATGTAGTCGCGCTGCGTCGGCCCGGTGTAGAGCTGGCGCGGACGACCGATCTTCTGGCCGGGATCGGAGATCATTTCGTTCCACTGCGCCACCCAGCCCACAGTGCGGGCCAGAGCGAACAGCACGGTGAACATCGTGGTCGGGAAGCCGATCGCCGACAGGATGATGCCCGAATAGAAGTCCACGTTCGGGAACAGCTTCTTCTCGATGAAGTAGGGATCGCTGAGCGCGATCTCTTCGAGGCGAAGCGCGGTTTCGAACAGCGGATCGTTCACCTTCAGCGCCGAGAACACCTCGCGCACCGTCTGCTGCATCACGGTCGCGCGCGGATCGTAGTTCTTGTACACGCGGTGGCCGAAGCCCATCAGGCGGAACGGATCGTTCTTGTCCTTGGCGCGCTCGATGTAGTGCGGGATCTTGTCGGGCGTGCCGATTTCCTTGAGCATGTTCAGCGCGGCTTCGTTCGCGCCGCCATGCGCCGGCCCCCACAGGCAGGCGATGCCCGCCGCCATGCACGCGAACGGGTTGGCGCCCGACGATCCGGCAAGGCGCACGGTCGAGGTAGAGGCGTTCTGTTCGTGATCGGCATGGAGGATGAAGATGCGGTCCATCGCCCGTTCCACTTCGGGCACGACTTCGTATTCCTCGGCGGGCACGCCGAAGGTCATGCGCAGGAAGTTGCCGGTGTAGGACAGTTCGTTCTTCGGATAGAGGAACGGCTGGCCGACCGAATACTTGTAGGCCATGGCCGCGATCGTCGGCATCTTGGCGATCAGGCGGTGCGAGCTGATCTTGCGGTGCTGCGGATCGGCGATGTCGGTGGAGTCATGGTAGAATGCCGAAAGCGCGCCGACCACGCCGCACATGATCGCCATGGGGTGCGCATCGCGACGGAAGCCGCGATAGAAAGTGCTGAGCTGTTCATGCACCATGGTGTGGCGGCTGATCGTGCGGGTGAACTCGGCAAGTTCATCCTGGTTCGGCAGTTCGCCATTCAGCAGCAGGTAGCTGACTTCCATGAACGAGGAGTGTTCGGCAAGCTGGCCGATCGGATAGCCGCGGTGCAGCAGCACGCCTTCATCGCCATCGATATAGGTGATCGCGGAATCGCAGCTCGCGGTGGAGGTGAAGCCGGGATCGTAGGTGAACAGGCCGGTTTGCCCGTAGAGCTTGCGGATATCGACCACATCCGGCCCGATGGTGCCGCTGCGGACCGGCATTTCGACAGTCTTGCCGTCCGCGCTCAAAGTAGCCTGGTTTTCGCTCACGCTAAGCCCTCCTGATCTGGGTTGTGCCGTGGGAGATACGGCAAGGAGATTAGAAAACGAACTGGTTCATGCGGATTGGTCCCGGAGTCGCGCAAGCGCTTCCTCCTTGCCCAGCAAGACCAGCACGTCGAATATGCCCGGCGAGGTTGTCTGACCCGTCAACGCTGCGCGTAACGGCTGGGCAAGCTTGCCCAGTCCTACTCCCAGCTCCTCTGCCATGGCCTTGAGACTGGCCTCCAGCGTGGAGGTTGTCCAGTCGCATTCCGCATCGATCCTGGAGATGATCGCTGCGAGAATGGTGCGTGCATCGTCCGTCAGCAGGCTCTGCGCTTTCGCGTCGAGCGGCAGCGGACGCTGCGAGAACAGGAACACGGCGCCCTGCGCCAGTTCGTTGAGATCGGCCGCGCGTACCTTGAGCACGGGCATCGCTCGCTCCAGCAGCGCCATGTCCCGCGCGTCGTCGAACGCGGGGGCCAACGGCTTGAGCCGGGAAGCGACCAGACCCGCCAGCCGCGCATCATCGGCTTTGCGCAGGTAGTGGCCGTTGAGATTGAGCAGCTTCTTGAAATCGAACCGCGATGCGCCCTTGCCGACATGGCCGATATCGAACCATTCGACCGCCTGATCGCGGGAGATGATCTCCTCGTCGCCATGGCCCCAGCCAAGGCGCAGCAGATAGTTGAACACCGCTTCGGGCAGCAGCCCCATCTCGTCGCGATAGGCGTCCACGCCCAGCGCGCCGTGCCGCTTGGAAAGCTTGGCTCCGTCCGCACCGTGGATCAGCGGAATGTGGGCATAGGCCGGGTCCGGCCAGCCGCCCTCGATCGCGTGCATACCGCGAATGATCACGAGCTGGCGGAAGGCGTTGTTGATGTGATCGTCGCCCCGGATGACGTGCGTCACGCCCATGTCGTGATCGTCGACCACGACCGCCAGCATGTAGGTGGGCGTGCCGTCCGAACGGAGCAGGATGAAATCGTCGAGTTCGCTGTTGCTGACCGTGATTTCGCCCTGCACCAGGTCGGTGATGACCGTCTGCCCTTCGCGCGGAGCCTTGATCCGCACGACATAGGACTGGCCCTCGGGCCAGGTCGCGGGATCGGCATCGCGCCATTCGCTGTCGATGCGGAACGGGCGGCGTTCTTCCTGCGCCTTGGCGCGGCGCGCGGCCAGTTCTTCCTGCGTCAGATAGCAGCGATAGGCGTGGCCGGCGGCGAGCAGCGCGTGCGCCACTTCGGCGTGCCGTTCCGAGCGGGCGAACTGGAACACGGCCGGTTCGTCACCGGTAAGGCCCAGCCACTCCAGCCCGTCGAAGATCGCGTCGATCGCCGCGTCGGTGGAGCGGGCGCGATCGGTGTCCTCGATCCGCAGCAGGTACGTGCCGCCGTGGTGGCGGGCGAACAACCAGTTGAAAAGCGCGGTCCTGGCGCCGCCGATATGCAGGAACCCGGTCGGCGAAGGAGCAAAGCGCGTAACAACGCCGGAGCGTTCCTGGCCGGCTCTGGCGGCCGATTGTGCGGAAACGGTTTCAGTGGCGCTTGCCATCGGCCGCGCGGTCCTTCCTATTGCATTCCATGGCGTCCATGGCCGCAGTCGAAACTGAGGCTGAACCGGCGGTGAATCTGCCGGTGGAACCGGCGCGGCATTGGGCCAATTATCGGCGCTTGTCCAGCATACTTCCGTCGAGCAACGCATTCCTCGCCGCCCGCCCGTTCGACCGTGCGCCATGGCTTGCGGTCGCGTTCCTGACGGGAATCGCAAGCTGGCTGGAACTGGACGGGCCATGGCAGTGGATGGCGCTTCTCGCCGCCTGCGCGGCGCTGGCGACGCTGGCCCTGGCGATCCCGCGCGAGGGTTCGCTGGACTACGTTCGGCTTGCCGCGCTTTCTCTGCCGCTCATGGTGGCGGCAGGTTGCGTGACGGTGTGGAGCAAGTCCGCGCTCGTCGGAAAGTCGGGGGTGGGCCATCCGACCTTCGGCTGGGTGGAGGGGCGCATTCTCGACCGGCAGGAGGAAAGTGCGCGAGGGCGGGTGCGCCTCCTCGTCGACGCGCGGATCGAAGGCGTGCCCGGTGCGATGCGGGTGCGCGTGAACCTGCCGCTGGAAGAGGACAGGCCCGGTCTTGCCGAAGGCGCCACGGTGCGGCTGCGGGCGCGCCTGATGCCGCCCGCTCCGCCGATGCTGCCGGGCGGATACGACTTCGCCCGGGCCGCGTGGTTCCAGGGCCTTGCCGCGACCGGCAGCGTGGTCGGGCCGGTCGATGTGCTGGCCCCGCCTGACGGGGGAGGGCTGCTGCGCCGCTGGCAGCAACACCTGGCCGATCACATTCGCGCCCGTCTCGCCGGATCGCCCGGTTCGATCGCGGCCGCGCTGGCCAGCGGCGATCGGGGCAGCATCGCGCCGACCGACGAGGACGCGATGCGCGATGCCGGGCTGACGCATCTGCTTTCGATCAGCGGCCTGCACGTCAGCGCGGTGATCGCGGCAGTCTATGTCCTGACTGTGCGCCTGTTCGCCTTGTTTCCCTTCGTGGCGCTGCGCGTGCGCCTGCCGATCGTCGCGGCGGCGGCGGGGGCGCTGGCGGGCATTGCCTATACCCTGCTGACGGGATCGGAAGTGCCGACGGTGCGGTCGTGCATCGGCGCCTTGCTAGTACTGGCGGCGCTGGCGCTGGGGCGCGATCCGCTGTCGCTGCGGATGCTGGCGGTGGCGGCGTTCTTCGTCATGGTGTTCTGGCCCGAGGCCGTATTCGGGCCGAGCTTCCAGATGAGCTTCGCCTCGGTGATCGCGATCATCGCGTTCCATGGTTCCACGCCGGCCAAGCGCTTCCTGGCCGCGCGCGAGGAAGGGGTACTGCTTCGCCTGGGGCGGCATCTCGTGATGCTGCTCGCGACGGGACTCGTGATCGAACTGACGCTGATGCCGATCGGGCTGTTCCATTTCCACCGCGCCGGCATCTACGGCGCGGCGGCCAACGTCGTGGCCATTCCGCTCACCACGTTCGTGACCATGCCGCTGATCGCTTTGGCGCTGGTGCTGGACGTGGTGGGGGCGGGCGGGCCGGCGTGGTGGCTGACGGGCAAGTCGCTCGAACTCCTGCTGTGGCTGGCGCACGTGACGGCGGGGCAGCCCGGCGCGGTGACGCTGATGCCGTCGATGCCGCCCGGGGTGTTCGCGCTGTTCGTTGCCGGCGGGCTGTGGCTGGCGCTGTGGACCGGACCGGTGCGCCTGTGGGGGCTTGTTCCGGCAGCGGTGGCCGCGCTGGTGTTCGCCACCATGCGCCCGCCCGACATCCTGGTATCGGGCGATGGCCGGCATGTGGGCCTGACCGGGGAAGGGCCGGAACTGCTGGTGCTGCGCCAGACGCGCGGGGACTATACCCGCGAAAACCTGCTGGAAATGGCCGGGATGGAGGGGAACGTCCGCCCGCTCGACACCTGGCCCGCTGCGGTCTGCAACGCCGACTTCTGCCGGATCGCGCTGAAGCGGGGCGGGCGTTCGTTCGCGGTGCTGATGGCGCGCGGGCAGAATCTGGTGGAGATCGGGGAGTTGAAACGGGCCTGCGCAGCGGCCGACATTGTCATCGCAGATCGCCGCTTACCACGCACCTGCCTGCCCAGGATGCTGAAAGCGGACCGGGCCTTGCTGGCACGGACCGGCGGGCTCGCCATCGATCTTGCCGCTGGCACCGTGCGCACCGTGGCCGAGACGCAGGGGCACCACGGCTGGTATCGCTGGCGGGCGACGCGCCGGCCGGAAGCCGCCCCGTCGCCCGCTTCAACGGATCAGTGATAGCGGCGCAGCAGCCCCGCCAGCTTTCCCTGCACCTGCACTTCATCGGGACGGTAGTATTGCGGATCGTAGGCTGCGTTGGCCGGATCGAGCCGGATCATGCCCTTTTCGCGGCGCAGGTACTTGAGCGTAGCTTCCTCGCCCCGGATCAGCGCCACCACGATTTCGCCATCGCGGGCGATGTCCGTGCGGCGGACCAGCGCGAAATCGCCATCGAAAATCCCGGCATCGACCATCGAATCCCCGGATACTTCCAGCGCGTAATGCTCACCCGCGCCGAGCAGGGCTGCGGGCACCGGCAATACGCTGGAGCCTTCCAGCGCCTCGATCGGGGCACCGGCGGCGATGCGGCCGTGCAGCGGCACTTCGATGACGTCGTTGGCCGGCGCCGGTGCGGTCTTCGGCGGGCTGCGCAGCGGCACGACCACATCGTTGGCGGGAGCCGTGCGCGACGCGGCCTTGGTGGTTGCGCTGTCCGGCTGGCGCAGCACTTCCAGAGCGCGGGCGCGGTTGGGTAGCCGACGGATGAAGCCGCGTTCCTCCAGCGCTGAAATCAGCCGGTGGACGCCCGATTTCGATTTGAGATCGAGAGCTTCCTTCATTTCCTCGAACGAGGGGGAAATGCCGGACTCCTCAAGCCGGAGCTGGATGAAAGTCAGCAGTTCGTGCTGCTTGCGCGTCAGCATTGCGCGTCACTCCATAGTGAACGAATGCGGAACGAATAAGCAACCAAAACGCACCCGTCAAGCAATTCCGCCATTTTCCAGCAAATAGACCGGAACATCCGTTCCCGCTGGCGTCAATGGCGCGCGGGCTTCGCGCCGGACCAGCGCGTTGCTGCGCGCGAGCGACGACAGCGCACCGGAATCCTGCAGGGGATCGAGCGTCACGCTGGCACCGTCCCAGCGGGCGCGCAGGAATTCGGTACGTCCGCCGCCCGCCGGCATATCCTGCGCGAGGCGAGCCGGAATCAGGCGCGGCAGCGTTTCCGCCGCACCCAGCGCGGCCCGGAGGAGCGGCAGCAGGAACAGGTAGCCGGTCACGAAGGCGGCGGCGGGATTGCCGGGCAGGCCCAGGATCACCTGTCTGCCGCGTTGCGCCACCATCAGTGGCTTGCCCGGCTTGATCGCGACCCGCCAGAAATCGAGCGTCGCGCCGGTGGCCTCGATTGCCGGGCGAACGAGATCGTGATCGCCCACCGAAGCGCCGCCGCTGGTAACCACCACATCGGCATCGCGCACGCGGTCCAGCGCGGCGGTCAGGTCGTCGAGCCGGTCGGGGATCGGCCCGATGCGATCGGTCACGACCTGGCAGGCCGCCGCCAGCGCCGCCAGCATCGGGCCGTTGCTGGCGGGAATCTGGTGCGGCGCGAGCGTGGTGCCGGGGGCGACCAGTTCATCACCGCAATCGATCACGGCCAGTTTCACCGGCCGGCGCACGGCAAGGTAATGGTGCCCGGCGGCAACGGCGAGCGCGATCTGCGCCGCGCCCATGTGTTGCCCGGCCGGCAGCAAGGGGGCATCGAGGCTGAAATCCATGCCGCGCGGGCGGATGTGCTTGTCTCGGGGCACGGGCGGTTCGCCCGTCAGGCGCAGGTTGTCGTCTTCGCGCGTGGCGTCTTCCTGGATCAGCACCATGTCCGCGCCGTCGGGAACCACGGCGCCGGTGCTGATCCGCACCGCCTGTCCGGGCGCGACCGTGCCATCGAACGGATGGCCGGCGGCGCTTTCGCCCGCGACGGTCCACGGGCCGGGGAGATCGGCCGCGCG
The DNA here is from genome assembly GCF_003856955.1 of Novosphingobium sp. LASN5T. NCBI lineage: Bacteria > Pseudomonadati > Pseudomonadota > Alphaproteobacteria > Sphingomonadales > Sphingomonadaceae > Novosphingobium > Novosphingobium sp. LASN5T. The sequence goes on along the minus strand of NZ_RQSI01000001.1, from coordinate 277,999 downwards.
CAGGGCGTATCCGTCCATGGCGGAGAGCGCCGCCTCGGGCTGGTTGCGCCGCGCGGTGAGCGGCTGGGCAAGATGGAAGCCCAGGCATTCGGCGGCGGGGCGACGTTCCACCGGCAGCGCGGGGGCCAGCGCGAGCAGGCGCCGCTGCGCCTCCTCCAGCGGTAACGGTGGGGTTTTCATGCCTGGTCTTGCCGCTCTTCGTCCGCGCGCCACGTGCCCGACTTGCCGCCGCGCTTTTCGATCAGGCGGACCTGTTCGATCACCATGCCTTTGTCCAGCGCCTTGGCCATGTCGTAGATGGTCAGCAGCGCGATCGAGACGGCGGTCAGCGCTTCCATTTCCACGCCAGTCCGGCCGGTGAGCGAGGCAGTGGCAGTCACCTCCACGCCATCGGGCACGAAGGCGAACTCCACTGCGACCGCATCGAGCGCAAGCGGATGGCACAGGGGGATGAGCTCGCCCGTCTTCTTCGCCGCCATGATCCCGCCGATCCGCGCTGCCGCCAGAACGTCGCCCTTTGGCGCATCGCCCTCGCGGATGGCGGCAAGCGTGGCCGGCGTCATGCGGATGCGGCCCCGCGCGATGGCGACGCGCGCCGTTTCCGCCTTGCCGCCGACGTCGACCATGCGCGCATGGCCTTGTGAATCGAGATGCGTAAGCCCGCTCATGCGCAGCAATCTTGCGAAGTTGACAAAGTTGACACGGTCCATGGCGAAGGAACACGGGGTGGGCACGGGCCGGTAAAGACCGCGCCGCGAGAAAAGGAAAAGCAGGCTGTCATGCCGTGGTCATGCCAGAGGATCGCGGCTTAGGACAGGGGGTTAGGGGCCGATCAGTGCCGCGTGGTCCGTTCGTCATTGCGAGCGGAAGCGAAGCAATCCACAGCCGCGCGTGCTGCCCGGGATTGCCGCGGGGCTGCGCCCCTCGCAATGACGACAGGGTGGCCGTCCAACCCTACCAGTCGCGCCAGCCGTCGATTTCCTCCAGCAGCCGCTTCTGCCCGGCAAGCCGGGCCATCTCGGCGAGAGCGGCGCGGATGTCGTCGCGCTCCGCCGTGCCGATCATGCCGCCGATGCGGTGATCGGCATGGTTGAACCACGCCACGCAGCGCTTGAAGATCGCGCGGGCGGCGGGCTTGCGCGGCTTCGGCGCCAGTGCGGAGAGTTCGGCGCAGGCCAGCAGCAGCGCCCGGCGCGCGCCGGCCACGAACGCGGGCGGCAGCCCCGTCTCGGCCGCGCTCCAGCCTGCCAGCGGCGTTTCGGCGCGCAGACGGTCCCACGTCAGCCCGGCCATCCGGGCGACGAAGCGGGTGCGGGCGGCAGCTGCTTCCGCCTTTTCGGCGATCTGTTCGCGCGCGACTTCATCGCGCAAGGCATCGCGATCATGCGCCCAGCGCCATTCGCCCTCGGCAGCCTCGCTCGCGCTGGCGAGCGAGGTGCCATAGCGCGCGCCGATGCCATAGCAGGCGATGGCTTCGGCATGGGCTCGGTCTTGAGCCGACAACGGCGTTTCGCCCAGCAGCATCGGTTCGCGCAGGTCGGCCAGCTTCCAGTCCGGCGGCTGCAGGCCGAAGATCGCGGGTTCGCGGCGCAGCGAGAACCGGCGTTCACGCAGGATGCCGCAGGCGGCGGTTTCGGCGAGCGACGGGCGCGCGGTCCAGATCCCGTCCAGGACAAGAATCACGATTATCGGGGGGCTGGCACCGATCACGCGCAATGCGGCCCACCGCCCGGTTTCGGCCGGCGAAAAGCGCGTGAACGGAGCGGTGCGGAAGGAAAGGACCGTGCCGGCGGCGGGCAGGACGCGGCGCGATCCCCGCAAGACTGCCTTCATGCCACCTTTCACCTTGCCGCCCGTGCCGTTGGGACGGGATCGCCCCTACTGCCGTGCCAGGACGCAAGGTATGGTGAAAATGGACCGATGCGGAGCGGCGGATCAGCCCTGAAGCAGGGCCTTTACCGCCGCCGTGACATCCGTCTGGCGCATCAGGCTTTCGCCGACCAGGAAGGTGCGTGCGCCGCACTTTTCGAGCCGCTGGAGATCGGCATGGGTATTGATGCCGCTTTCGCTGACCAGCAGCGTGCCTTGCGGGGCCAGCGGGGCCAGCCGTTCGGTGATGGCGATATCGGTGACGAAGCGCTTGAGATCGCGGTTGTTGACGCCGATCAGGCGCGAGCGCAACCGTGCGGCGCGCTCCATCTCGGCCTCGTTATGGACCTCCACCAGCACGTCCATGCCCTGTTCGATCGCGGCGGCCTCGATCTCGGCCATCGCGCCGTCGTCCAGCGCGGCGACGATGATGAGGATGGCGTCGGCCCCGATCGCGCGGGCTTCCGTGACCTGCCAGGGATCGACCATGAAATCCTTGCGCAACACCGGCAGCGCGCAGGCGGCACGGGCGGCGATCAGGAAATCCTCGTGCCCCTGGAAATAGGGTGCGTCGGTCAGGATCGAAAGACAGGCCGCGCCCCCGGCTTCATACTGCCGCGCGTGTTCGGCGGGCTGGAAATCGGCGCGGATCAGGCCCTTGGACGGGCTCGCCTTCTTGATCTCCGCGATCAGCGCGTAGCCAGCGGCCGCTCTCGCGCGCAAGGCCGCCTCGAACCCGCGCGGGGCGCTCTGCCCGGCGGCGCGGGCGGCCAGGTCGGCCAGCGAGGTGGCGGCCTTGCGGGCGGCGACTTCGCTGCGCTTGGTGTCGCAGATCTCGGTGAGCTTGTCGGTCATCGCGGCGCTTTAGCGGGACTGCGCGGGGCGAGTCGAGAGGGTGGTGCGGTGTGTCTCGACTTCGCTCGACACGAACGGGGACAGGGTGTCCTTCAACCTCCGTTCGTGTCGAGCGAAGTCGAGACACCGGCGCGCACGCAATCCCGGCCTCTAGCGCAGCGCCACGATCCAGCAATCGAGCAGGGCCTTGGCCAGCCCCTTGTCGATCGCCTCGGCCGCTTCCTCCACGCCTTCGTGCCAGTTGCGCGCTTCGCCCGCGACCATCAGCGCGGCGGCGGCGTTGAGGAGGACGGCGTCGCGATAAGCGCCGGGTTCGCTCAGCAGCAGGCGCCGCAGGGCTTCGGCGTTATGCGCGGGATCGCCGCCCCGGATTGCCTCGATCGGTGCGGTGGGCAGATCGGCATCGGACGGCGCGACGCGGCGCATCACGATCTCCGCGCCGGTCACGTCGGCCAGTTCGTTGCCACCGGCGAGCGAGAGTTCGTCCAGCCCCTCGTCGCCCGAGACGACAAAGGAACGCGCGGTGCCGAGCCGGGCCAGCGCATCGGCATAGATCGGCACATAGGCGGGCCGGGCGATGCCGACGAGCTGGCGCGAGACCTGCGCGGGGTTAGCCAGCGGCCCCATCAGGTTGAAGATCGTGCGCCGGCCGATCGCCTTGCGGATCGGCATGATGCGGCCCATCGCCGGGTGGTGGCGCGCGGCAAAGAGGAAGCCGATGCCGATGTCCGCCAGCGTCTCTTCCGCCGTTTCAGCGGCGCGATCGAGGTTGAGGCCCAGCGCTTCGAGCGTGTCAGCCGCGCCGGCCTTGGAACTGGCGGCACGGTTGCCGTGCTTGGCCACGGGCACGCCGCAGGCCGCGACGACCAGGCTGACGGCGGTGGAGACGTTGAGCGTGTGGTGCCCGTCGCCGCCGGTGCCGCAGACGTCGATGGCGTTGGCGGGGGCCTGCACCGGGATCATCCGCGCGCGCATCGCCCGCGCCGCGCCGGCAATCTCGCTCGCCGTCTCGCCCCGCTCCGACAGCGCGACGAGGAAGGCGGCGATCGCCTCGTCCGCCACCGCGCCATCAAGAATCGCGGCAAAGGCCCGCTCGGCGGTGTCCTCGTCGAGCGGGCGGTCGACCGGCGGCAGCGCGGTCACGCCGGGACTTTCGCGTCCACGCCGCACAGCCGAAGGAAGTTTGCCAGCATGGCGTGGCCGTGTTCGGTGGCAATCGATTCCGGGTGGAACTGCACGCCATGGATCGGCAGCTCGCGATGGCGGAAGCCCATGACGTGCGTATCGTCCGAGGTGGCGTTGACCGCCAGCACATCGGGAATGTCGGTCACGATCAGCGAGTGATAGCGCGTGGCGGTGAAGGGCGAGGGGATGCCGGCGAACATGCCGGTGCCGTCATGCGTGACGGGCGAGGTCTTGCCGTGCATCAGCCCGCCGCGCACCACCTGCCCGCCGAAATACTGCCCGATCGACTGGTGGCCCAGGCACACGCCCAGTAGCGGTACGCCCGCGTCCGCCGCCGCGCCCACCAGATCGAGGCTGATCCCGGCCTCGTTGGGCGTGCAGGGACCGGGCGAGATCAGGAACCCCTGCGCGCCAGAGGATATCGCCTGCCCGGCGGACAGCGCATCGTTGCGGACGACATCCACTTCCGCGCCCATCTCCATCAGGTAGTGGACGAGGTTCCAAGTGAAGCTGTCGTAATTGTCGATGACGAGGATCATGATGGAGTCCTACTGCCCGAAGCCCGGATCGCTAGACACGCGGATCGCCTCGCGCGCGGCGGCGAAGAGGGCGCCGGACTTGTGTTCGCATTCGCGCTGTTCGTAGACGGGATCGCTGTCCGCCACGATGCCCGCGCCGGCCTGGACGTGGAGCACGCCGTCCTTGATCACGCCGGTCCGCAGCACGATGCAGCTATCCACCGAGCCGTCGGGCGCGAAATAGCCGACGCCGCCGGCATAGGCGCCGCGCGTTTCGGGTTCGAGTTCGGCGATGATCTCGCAGGCGCGGACCTTGGGCGCGCCGCTGACCGTGCCCGCCGGGAAGCCCGCGAACAGCGCATCGACCGAATCCGCGCGCTGAGTATCGAGTTCGCCCACCACGTTCGAGACGATGTGCATGACGTGGCTGTAGCGTTCGATCGTGTAGCTCTCGGTGACCTTGACCGTGCCCGCCTTGGCCACGCGGCCCACGTCGTTGCGGCCGAGGTCGAGCAGCATGAGGTGTTCGGCGCGTTCCTTGGGATCAGCCAGCAGGCTTTCCTCGTTGGCGCGGTCCTCCTCCGCCGTCTTGCCGCGCGGGCGCGTGCCGGCGATGGGTCGGATGGTGACTTCGCCATCGCGGATGCGGACGAGGATTTCCGGGCTTGAGCCGGTGAGCGCGAAGCCCGGCAAGTCGAGGAAATAGAGGAACGGCGAAGGGTTGATCCGGCGCAGCGCCCGGTAAAGCGCGATCGGTGGCAGCGGGAAGGGGGCGCTGAACCGCTGCGCCAGCACCACCTGGAAGATGTCGCCCGCCTCGATGTATTCCTTGGCCCGGCCGACCATGCGGGCATAGTCCTCGGGTGCCATCGCCGGGGCAAGCGCAACGTCCACCGGCGCATCGAGCCGCGCGTCCTGCGGTGCGGGGCGGGCGAGGCGGCGCAGCGCTTCGTCGATGCGCTCGCCCGCCGTTTCCAGCGCCTGCGCAGGCGAAGCGCCGCCGCCGGCCCAAACCGGCGCGATGGCGAAAAGCTCGTCGGACAGGCGATCGAACACCAGCACCACGGTCGGGCGCACGAACAGCATGTCGGGCTGGACCAGCGGGCTTTGCGGCGCGCGGGGCAGCTTTTCGACCAGGCCGATGGTCTCGTAGCCGAAATAGCCGACAAGGCAGGCGAGCGCCGAAGGCAGCGCCGCCGGCACGTCGATGTGGCAAGCCTTCACCAGCGCGCGCAGTTCGGTCAGGCTGTCACCCGGCAGCGGGGCGAAGGCTTCGCGATCATGTCGCCACGCGCGGTTGACCTCGGCGGCGCGGCCGGTGGCGCGGAACACCAGATCGGGGTCCAGCCCCAGCAGGCTGTAACGCCCGCGCACTTCGCCGCCCTGCACGGATTCGAGCAGGAAATCGCCTCGCCCCGGTTCGATCAGCTTCAGCGCGGCCCCGATGGGCGTTTCGGTATCGGCGATCAGGCGCCGCCAGATGAGCGCGGGGCGACCGTCGGCGAGCGCGGCGTGCGCCGCGTCCCAGTTTTCGGGCCGTCCGGTCCGGGCCGGCGCGTTCTCGATCACCGCCGCATCGACCATCGGCTTACTGGCCCCCGGTCAACTGCTTGCGCAGGGCCGCGATCGCGGTTTCGTTGCGCTTGACGCCGATTTCGTTGCGGATGGCGGTGCGCAGTTCGTCGGCCAGTTCGCGCCCGGCTGCCGCGCCCAGCTCGCGCTGGATGGTGGGCAGCATGGGATCGTTGGCGGCGACCTGGCCGGGGATGATGTCGTTCAGCGTGACGATGAACCACCCCTGCTTGCCCGGCGCTTCCAGCCGCTTGCTGGTCTTCTTCGCCATGCTGAACATCAGCGCCAGCGGCGCGGGCACGCGACCACCGGCCGCGGCAAGCTGCTGACGCTCCATGTTCACGGCCTGCGGGGCGGGCAGGGCCACGCCCAGCGTTTTCAGCGCATCGGCGAGCGAGGTGCCCTTGGCGAGCGCGGCCATGATCTTGTCGCTGGCGATCTTTGCCTGGGCGGAACCCTGATCGGCAGCGTAATCACGCGCGACCACGTCCTTGATCTGCGCCAGCGGCGCGGGAGCGGCCTCGGTAATCTCGCCCACGTCGAACAGCGCGAACTTCGTGCTGCCGGGCACTTCGGAAATCTGCGGTTCGCCTTCGCGCTCCATCGAGAACGCCGCCGCAAGCAGCGGCGCGACGTCCGCCGGGGCCTTTTCCGCGGGCTTGCCGAAGACCTGCCCGGTGGCGAGGAGCGGCGCGGTGGTCTGGACGGTGAGGCCCATCGACTTGGCGACGTCGGCAAGGCTGGTGCCGTTTTCGAACTGCTGCTCGATCTTGGCGGACATGTCGGTCAGCGCCGCCCGGCGCTTTTCGAGCGTCATCGCCGCGACGATTTCCGCCCTGGCCTGATCCAGCGTCTTGCCCGGTTTGCGGGTGATCGCATCCACGCGGATGACGTGCCAGCCGATCGGGCTGCGCGCGGGGGCGGCAACCTGGCCCTGGGCCGTGGCGAACACGGCGGCCGCCACTGCGTCCGACGCCTGCGAGGACAGGGCCTCGCGCGTCAGGTCGGGCAGCTTCGTGGCGCCCAGACCCTTTTCCTTGGCGGTGGCTTCGATCGCGTTGCCGCTGCCCACTTCCGCGGCCAGCGCGCGCGCGGCCGCTTCGGTGGGGACGATAACCTGCGTGACGGTGCGGGTTTCGGAAGCGGCATAGGTCGCCGCGTTGAGCTTGTAGCGTTCCGCGACTTCGGCATCGCTGGGCGCGGGCACGCTCTTGAGCGCGGCTTCATCGAGGAAGGCATAACGCACGGTGCGGCGTTCGGGCTGGCGATAGCGGCCCAGGTTGGCCTTGTAGAAGGCATCGAGCTGCTGGTCGGAAGCCGGCTGCTTCGGCGCGAAGGCCAGCGACGGGATCGTGGCGATCACGCCATCGCGGCGTTCCTTGATCTGCGCGGCATAGCGCAGCGCGGCATCGCGCGGCATCGTCGCGCCGAACCCGGCGGGCACCAGGATCTGACGGGCGACAAGGCCCTGGCCGATATCGTTGCGCACGCCGGCTTCGGTCAGGCCGCGCTGGGCAATGAGCTGCTTGTAGGTGGTCTGGCTGAACTTGCCGTCCGGCCCCTGGAACGCGGAAATCTTGGCGATTTCGCTGTCGACAAGACGGCTGCTGGCGACGATGCCGTACTTCTTGCCCCATTCGAGCATGGCGGTGCGATCGACCATGCCGGAAAGGGCGTCATCCAGCGCGCCCTGCTCCAGGAAGTCCTTCATCGTCAGCGTGGGCGTCTGCTGCCGTTCGGATTCGAACGCGCGGGTCACGGTCTTGCCCAGATCGCCGATGCCGATGCGATCGCCGCCGACGGAGGCCGCGCGATCGCCGCCCGCTACGCCGCCAAACCGGCTGCCGGTGATGTCCGCGCCGGCGAAAGCCAGGGCGATCAGCGCCAGGAACACCAGCGCCAGAATCACGCCGAGGCGCGATTTGAGGAAGGAACGGAAAAAGCCGAGCATCGGGGGCAATCGCCTATCTTGTAACTTCGGTTCAACACGTTGCCCGTGCAGCGGCGACCGGGCAAAGCCGGGGCGCACGCTACACGCGCGAACGAGGGGCCTTGCCTTAGGGACCAAACGCGAATCCTGCAATGGTCGCGCTCGGGGCCGCGCTCGGGGCCACCCTGCGGCCACGCTCTGCGGCGGCATGGCGCGGCGCAAAACGCTTTCGCCCGGGCAGAGAACGCTTTCCCCCGTATTGTGAGGAACCGTTTTGCATTCTTATGCGCGGTTTGTTAGCCGCGCGGCGATTCAGTCCGCCTCGCTTACGTCCAGGAGGCGCGAATCCGAGTTTTGCTAGGGGGACCAGTCGAAGCCTATGACTCATCGGCCTTTCATCGTTGGCAACTGGAAGATGAACGGTACGCGCGCCATGCTGGCCGAAGCCCGTGCCATCGACCGTGCCGCCGAACGCTTTCCCGATGTGCAAGTTGCGCTCGCGCCGCCGTTCACGCTGATCAACACGCTGCGCGAGGCGGTGAGCGCGATGAATGTCGGCGGGCAGGATTGCCACGCCGAAGTGAAGGGCGCGCATACGGGCGACGTCTCCGCCGCGATGCTGGCGGACATTGGCGCCGATTTCGTGATTCTGGGGCACAGTGAACGCCGGCGCGATCACGGCGAGACCGATGCCGCCGTGCGTGCCAAGGCCGATGCCGCGCTGACGGCCGGGCTGGCGATCATCGTTTGCGTGGGCGAAACGCTGGAAGAGCGCGACGCGGGCAAGGCTGAAGCGGTGGTTTCCGGTCAGGTTTCGGCGTCTTTGCCGGTGGGCGACGAAGCGCAGGCCGCCGCTGCGGCGGGCAAGATCGCCGTCGCCTATGAACCGGTATGGGCGATCGGTACCGGCCGCGTGGCGGCGGTGGAAGACGTGGTCGCGATGCACGCCGCCGTGCGCGCGCGGCTCAACGCTGCCTATGGCGAGGCGGCGGACAAGGTGCGCATTCTCTATGGCGGCTCGGTCAACGCCGGCAACGCGGCCGATCTGCTGTCGGCGGCCGACGTGGGTGGCGCGCTGGTGGGCGGAGCGAGCCTGACGGCGGAAGCGTTCCTGCCGATCATCGCCGCCGCGGGGTCGGGCGAAGCCTGAGCGCCAGCCGGGCCTCAGCCGGTGCCTTGCCATCGGCGGGTTCGCGGCCTACATGCGCCCCAATCGTTTCAGGCAGAACATCATGTCGCTTTTCATTTTCCTTACCGTCGTGCAGGCGCTGGTCGCGGCCGCGCTGGTCGGTGTCATCCTGATCCAGAAGTCCGAAGGTGGCGGCCTGGGCGTTGGCGGAAGCCCTTCGGGCTTCATGTCGGCGCGCGGCGCGGCGGATTTCCTGACGCGCGCGACGACGGTGCTCGCCACGGCGTTCGTGGTGCTGAGCATCGCGCTTGCCGCGCTGGCGGTGAAGACCAGCTCGGGCAGCACGATCGACACTTCGCTTGACCGTTCGGTCCCGGCGCCCAAGGCTGATCCGCTGGCGCCGGCGCAAGGTCAGCAGCCGAGCCAGCAGCCAGCGGCGCCCGTTCAGGGCAGCGCGCCTGCGCCCGCGGCGGTTCCGGCCGACCCGCTCAAGGGTGCCGCGAAGCAGTAACCGTTACCCGGCAATAGAGCGCGCACCGATCCCGCATCCTTTTCCGGGCTTGCGGGGCGGGCGCTTTGCTTGTTGCCGATCGACCGTTTCAGCGGCCACATAAGGGCCGCAATCATCCAGCTTGTGGATTGCCGGAGCAATTTCTCCGGTAACCGCTTGCGTCCATTCAACCTCTGACGCTAAGGCCCGACTCCCATGGCGCGGTACATATTTATCACCGGCGGCGTGGTCTCCTCGCTCGGCAAAGGTCTCATGGCGGCAAGCCTCGCCGCGCTGTTGCAGGCGCGCGGCTATCGCGTGCGAATCCGCAAGTTCGATCCTTATCTCAACGTCGATCCGGGCACGATGAGCCCGTACCAGCACGGCGAGGTCTATGTGACCGACGACGGCGCGGAAACCGACCTCGATCTGGGACACTACGAGCGCTTCACTGGCGTGTCCGCGCGCCAGGCAGACAACATCACGTCGGGCCGCATCTACCGAGACATCATCGCCAAGGAGCGCCGGGGCGATTACCTGGGCGCCACGGTGCAGGTGATCCCGCACGTAACCGACGCGATCAAGGACTTCGCGCAGACCGAAACCGAGGACCTCGATTTCGTATTGTGCGAGATCGGCGGCACAGTGGGCGACATCGAGGGGCTGCCGTTCATCGAGGCGCTGCGCCAGCTCCACAACGAGCTGGACCGCGACCAGACCTGTTTCGTCCACGTCACGCTGGTGCCCTATATCGCGGCCGCCGGCGAGCTGAAGACCAAGCCTACCCAGCATTCGGTGCGCGAGCTGACCGGGCTGGGCATCCAGCCTGACATCCTGCTGTGCCGTTGCGAAAAGCCGCTGCCCGAAGGCGAGCGCGCCAAGATCGCGCAGTTCTGCAATGTGCGCAAATCGGCGGTGATCCCGGCGCTGGACGCGTCGAGCATCTATGCGGTACCGCTGCAGTACCATGCCGAGGGGCTGGACGCTGAAGTGCTGCGCCACTTCGGCCTGACCGCGCCGGAGCCGGACCTTGCCCGCTGGGACGATATCGTCGACCGCCACCAGAACCCCGAGGGCGAGGTGACGATCGGCGTCGTCGGCAAGTACGTGGGGCTGCAGGACGCCTACAAGTCGCTGAACGAGGCGCTGGTCCACGGTGGCATGGCCAACCGCGTCAAGGTCAACATCAAGTGGCTCGACGCCGAACTGTTCGAGAAGGACGACAGCGAGATCGCCGCGCATCTGGAGCCGATGCACGGCATCCTGGTGCCGGGTGGCTTCGGCGAGCGCGGCACCGAGGGGAAGATCGCGTCCGTCCGCTTCGCGCGCGAACGCAACGTGCCGTTCTTCGGCATCTGCCTGGGCATGCAGATGGCCTGCATCGAAGGCGCGCGCAACACCGCCGGCATCGCCGCCGCGTCGTCCACCGAGTTCGGCCCGACCGACGAGCCGGTGGTGGGCATCATCACCGAATGGATGACGCCCGAAGGGCTCGAAAAGCGGCAGGCGGGCGGTGACCTTGGCGGCACGATGCGGCTGGGCGCCTATGAGGCAAGGCTCGACGGAAACAGCCATGTCGCGCAGATCTACGGTTCGACGACGATCAGCGAGCGCCACCGCCACCGTTACGAAGTGAACGGCGCCTATCGCGCGCCGCTGGAAAAGGGTGGGCTGGTATTTTCCGGCATGTCGCCCGACGGACTGCTGCCCGAGATCGTCGAACGGCCGGACCATCCCTGGTTCATCGGCGTGCAGTTCCACCCCGAACTCAAGAGCCGCCCGTTCGATCCGCACCCGCTGTTCCGCGGCTTCATCGAGGCGGCGGTCAAGCAGGCCCGCCTGTTCTGAAACAGGCCGGGCCAGCGCGGCCCGGGGCGCAAATCCTCACCGTTTGTTAACTTTAGGCACTGGCCAAAGCCAGTTTCCTCTGGCTATTTGTCCGCGGTGGAGCGGATTCCCGTAATCCGTTCGGGGTATTGCTGGGGGATACTGAACGATGGACGCCGCCAAGCTTGCGGACACGCTGGCCGCGCAAAGCCTGTTCGCCGATTGCGAGCAGGCGGAGCTATCCGACATCATCCGCCGCGCGCACCTGCGCACGTTCAAGCCGGGGCAGGAACTGATGGCGCAGGGGGAGGAGGGCGATACGCTCTTCATCATCCTCAAGGGGCTTGCGCGCGTCAGCATGGTGGCCGCGAACGGCCGGGAAATCATCCTCGACTATGCCGAGCCAGGCCATGTGCTGGGCGAGATCGCGTTCCTCGACGGCGGGGAGCGCACTGCCAGCGTCGAGGCGATCGATCCGACGGAGGCGCTGTGCCTGAGCCGCACGGCCTTTGCCGACATCATCGATCTGCACAAGGGGCTGGCGCTGCGCCTGTTGCGCGCCATGGCTCGCCGCCTGCGCCAGAACAACGCGGTGATCGAGGCGGACCGGGCCTATACCTCCGGTCCACGGCTTGCGCGGTTCCTGCTGCGCCTGATGATGGCGGAAAACGCCAACATCGAGGAAAACGGCGCCGGCGGGAAGCTCAAGATCGCGCTGAGCCAGGGCGAACTGGGCAACTTTGCCGGCATGTCACGCGAACAGATCAACCGCCAGCTTTCGGCCTGGGCCGAAAACGGCCTGGTCGGCCTGAAGGGCGGGCGCGTGACCATTCTCGATCGGCAGGCGCTGATCGACGTGGCCGAAGCCTGGTAGAGTTTCGCCCGATTCAAAAAGGGCGGCCCCCGAAGGGACCGCCCTGATTTCACGGCACCGGATGGAAGCGATCAAGCGGCGGCGCTGGCATCGCCTTCGATCACCTTCAGCGGCTTCTGTTCGCCGATCAGCACCTTCTTGGGCTTCATCGCTTCGGGCACTTCGCGCACGAGGTCGATGGTGAGCAGCCCGTCGGCAAGATCCGCCGCTTCCACGCGCACGAAATCGGCCAGTTCGAAGCGGCGCTCGAAGCCGCGATTGGCGATCCCGACATGGAGGAACTGACGGTCCTCGGCATCCGGCTTGGCACCCTTCACCACCAGCAGGTTCTGCTGGGCGGTGATGTCGATGTCTTCCGGCTTGAAGCCGGCGACGGCCAGCGTGATGCGGTAGGCATCCTCGCCACGGCGTTCGATGTTGAAGGGCGGATAGTTATCGCCGGCATTGGCGCGGGCCTGGCGTTCGAGCAGGTCGAACAGGCGATCGAAACCCACGGTGGTGCGGCGATAGGGAGTGAAATCAAAACGGTTCATGGCAATATCCTCTGTTGAGCAATCTGCACTCTCCCGCAGGAACCCGGTTCGGCGTTCCCTTGGACCTTGTGGTCATGCCCGCCAGCGCGGCGCATGACACGAAAATGGATGTGTGATAGCCCGGTTGAAATTCAAGACCCCGATGCGCATTTTCGCGTGCATGCAAACAGCGAAGGGCGCGTTCCCGGACGCGCCCGGACAAGAGGACATCATGGCCGGAACGCCCAAAGTCGATATCTACACCAAATGGGGTTGCCCCTACTGCGTGCGGGCCAAGGCGCTGCTCGAAAAGAAGGGCGTGGCCTTCGAGGAATTCGATGTGACCATGGGCGGCCCGAAGAAGCAGGAAATGCTCGCCCGCGCGCCCGCGGCAATGACGGTGCCGCAAATCTTCGTCGGCGAAACCCACGTCGGCGGCTGCGACGATCTCTATGCGCTGGATTCCGCCGGCAAGCTCGATCCCCTGCTGGGCCTCTAGGGCATGACCATGCCCGATGGTCCGGTGCGGGTTGCGCTGTTCCAGATGACCACCGGCATCGATCCCGCAGCCAATGCCGCGGCGATCGTGGATGCCGTGGGCCGCGCGGCGCACGGCGGCGCGGCAATCCTGTTCACGCCCGAAATGGCGGGCCTGCTCGACCGCGACCGCAAGCGCGCGACGCCGCATATCGTGGCGGAAGACGCCAATCCGGTGCTGGCGGCGGTGCGCGCGGCGGCGGCGCAACACGGCATCTGGGTGGCCATCGGATCGCTGGCTGTGCAGCGCGGCGGCGAAGCCATAACCGGGGAAGCCGCATCGGGCGAAGGGCGCTGGGCCAACCGTTCGTTCCTGATCGACGCCACCGGCGCGATCGTGGCGCGCTATGACAAGATCCACATGTTCGACGTCGATCTGGCCACGGGTGAAAGCTGGCGCGAATCCGCCGCCTATCGCCCCGGTGACAGCGTGGTAACGGCGGAAACGCCGATCGGCCGGCTGGGGCTGGCGATCTGTTACGACGTGCGCTTTCCCGCCCTGTTCGAGCAACTCGGTCGGCGGCAGTGCGATGTCATCGCCATCCCGGCGGCGTTCACCGTGCCCACCGGCAAGGCGCACTGGCACCTGATGCAGCGCGCCCGCGCGGTGGAAGCCAGCGCCTTCGTGATCGCCACAGCGCAGGCCGGACGGCACGAGGACGGGCGCGAGACCTACGGGCACAGCCTCGTCATCGATCCATGGGGCGAAGTGCTGCTGGACATGGGCGAGGAACCCGGCCTGGGCTTCGCCACGCTTGATCCCATGCGCATCGCCGAAGTGCGTGCGCAACTGCCCAGCCTCATCAACAAGCAGCCGATCCCGGCAGGGTGAACCGCGAGGCTCTTGCGGCGGGCCGCGAAATGCCTAAATCGGCTGTCATATGATCGTCTTTGATCTTGAGTGCCGCGATGGCGGGCATCGTTTCGAGGGCTGGTTCGGCTCGTCGGACGACTTCGCGCAGCAGCAGGCGCGGGGTCTCCTCACCTGTCCCACCTGCGGCTCCGGTGATGTCGGCAAGGCGGTGATGGCCCCGCATGTGGGGCGCAAGGGCAACCAGGTTCCGGCTCGGGTGCCGACCGACAAGGGCGCGGCCGTGGCCTCCGCGCCAGCGCCTGTAACGGCTGGCAGTTCCTCACCGCAAGTGATGGCGGGCGGAGGTCTTCCTCCCGAGGCGGTCGCCATGTTCAAGGCGCTGGCGACGATGCAGGCCGAAGCGCTCAAGTCCTCGAAATGGGTGGGCGACAGCTTCGCCGACGATGCGCGGGCGATGCACTATGGCGAAAAGGACGTGGAGGCGATCCACGGCCAGGCCACGCCCGAGGAAGCGCGTGATCTGATCGAGGAAGGGATCGAGATCGCGCCAGTGCTGTTTCCGATCGCGCCGCCCGGCGAAACCAACTGACGTCCCGCAACGCGCATTGGCGCAGACAGATCGCCATGTTGCGATCAAGCGCGATTGCCAGCGCGCACGAGGCCCCCTAAAGGGAGCGCGGGCGCCCGTAGCTCAGCAGGATAGAGCACCAGATTCCTAATCTGGGGGCCACAGGTTCGAATCCTGTCGGGCGCACCACTTTCAGCGCGAACCTTGACTTTTTCCGGCAAAAGCCCTAGGTTCCTTTTGCTATCGTCGCTTTCGACGGAATTTGACGCCGGCCACGGCTCTCCTTCCTTTGTCACGCTACCGGCTCCATCCGCGCTGTTGCGGGTGGGTTTTTCGTTTTCGTGAAAAGGAAACACACCATGCCTATCGGCACCGTCAAATTCTTCAATTCCGACAAGGGTTACGGTTTCATCGCGCCGGAAGACGGCGCGCCCGACAACTTTGTCCACATCAGCGCCGTCGAGCGTTCGGGCATGGCCACGCTGAACAAGGACCAGCGCGTCAAGTACGAGCTGGAAACCGACCGTCGCGGCAAGACGTCGGCCGTCAACCTGGAAACGGTTTGATCCCTTGGCCAAAGAGGATCTTCTGACACTCGACGGCCAGATCGATGAAATTCTCCCGGACGGCCGCTTCGGCGTCGTCCTGGAGAACGATCACCGGATCATCGCCTATACGGCGGGCAAGATGCGGAAATTCCGCATCCGCTCGATCGTGGGCGACCGGGTCAAGGTCGAAATGACGCCCTATGATCTGACCAAGGGACGCATCGTGTTCCGCGAAAAGGTCCAGAGCACGGGCGCGTTCCGCAAGCGGCGCTAACACTCAACTCAGGACGGCGCGCAATCAACGCGCAATATTGCATAACATATTCAAGGTATTCATGTTTTTTTCCAATTTGGTTTCCAGTTTTCCCCGGATGCGCAACCCGCATCCATCGATTGACCGCCATCGCGGTTTCGTACTCAGCCCCCGCCAGTCTCCGCAGCTGACCCGCCGCGAATTGCAGGCCGCGGTCATGCAGATGGTCGATTGACCTTCGTTCTTGCCGCCTGGCGCCGCTTGCGATAGCGGCGCGTCAGGCCGGTCCATTGGATTAGGGCTTGAATCCAATGGTTAAGTATGATTCTGTGACAGAATGAAGCGCCGCCGCCACAATCTGCGACTGCCCAAGGAAAGCCTGACCCAGACGGCGGCGCTGCTGGCGTTGCTGTTTCTGGGCGCCATGGGGCTGGCCGGGCCGAGCGGACTGCTCGCCTGGAGCGAGAACGCGCGGATGCTCGAACAGCGCCAGAAGGAAGTGGCGCAACTGACGGCGGAGCGCGATCATTTGCGTAACCGCGTCAACCTCCTCGATCCGCGCCACGCCGATCCTGATCTGGTGGGCGAGTTGCTGCGCAGCAACCTTAACGTCGCGCACCCTGACGAGCTGGTCATTCCGCACCAGTAATTCGCGACTTCGTTCGCCCGACGCGTGCTTGTTGACGCTTTATGCGGGGCAAGCGATGCGCTCTGCGCAAACTGGCCATGCCCATGAGGGCAGAAAAGTGCCACTTGCGGGCCTGAAACCAAGCGGGCATTGCGGTTCATATCGCGAGGCACTACCCGGCGGGTAATTCCACGTGCAAAGCGACCGGAAAAGAAACCCGGCATCAGGGGAACGAAATGGCTTGCTCGACCGGCACTGACGACGAAGATCTGGCGCGCGGCAAGGAGCCGGTGCCGCAGGAGGTGCAGGAAGCTATCCGCACGCTGATCCGCTGGACCGGTGACGATCCGGCGCGCGAAGGGCTGCTCGATACGCCCAAGCGCGTGGCGCGCGCCTGGCGCGAATATTGCCAGGGCTATGCCGACGATCCGGCCATCCACCTGACGCGCCAGTTCGAGGAAGTGGGCGGCTACGACGAGATCGTGCTGCTGAAGGACATTCCCTTCCAGTCGCATTGCGAACACCACATGGCGCCGATCACCGGCAAGGCGGCGATCGCCTATCTGCCGAGCCGCAAGGTCGTGGGCATTTCCAAGCTGGCACGCGTGCTGCACGGCTTTGCCCAGCGCCTGCAGATCCAGGAACGGCTGACGGCGGAAGTCGCGCAATGCATCTGGGACAACCTGCATCCGCAGGGCGTGGCCGTGGTGATCGAGGCGCAGCATGGCTGCATGACCGGCCGTGGCGTGCGCACGCCGGGCGTTGGCATGGTGACCAGCCGGATGCTGGGCTGCTTCCTAGAGGATTCGCGCAGCCGCAAGGAAGTGCTGAGCCTGATGGGCTACTGATCGGGCGCGCGAACATTCCCATCAGGGCTGTCGATGGCGCAGTACAAACCCGTGATGACCGTGCCGGACCTCCAGGCCTTTTTGCTGCGTGCGTTTCCGGAGGAAGCGCACGCGCGTATCGGCGTGGTCTCAGACATTGCCCCCGGTCTGGCCCGCATGCACCTCGATCCGGGCGGAGAAAGTCTGCGGCCCGGTGATCTCGTGTCCGGACCGACACAGATGGCGCTGGCGGACGTGGCCGCCTACGCGGTGGTGCTGGCCCACATTGGGCCGCAGGCTATGGCGGTCACCAGCAATCTCAATATCGCGTTCCTGCGCGGCGCTCGGCGCGCGCGGGTCATCGCGGAAGCGCGCCTGCTGAAGCTGGGCCGGCGGTTGGCGATGATCGACGTGCGGCTGTGGCAGAGTGATCCCGACGAGCCCGTCGCGCAGGCGATAGTCACTTACGCGCTGCCGGGGTAGCCCTGAGCCAGACAAAATACATTACAATTCCAGGGCTTTGCAGGTGCGTCGGGCGCACTAGGTTTGTCTCCGTCACCGGCGAAAAAAGAGGCCGGGGCATTGCAGGAGACCGAACCATGAAGGCATTGTGTATCGCCGGGCTGTTGTCCGGCGTAGGGCTGGCCACGCCCGCCATAGCAACAGCACCGGCCGCGCCCGATCACGTCGAACGTATCGAGCATCGCGGCGGCACCGTCGAGGCGCGCTATCAGGTGATGACGCAAACGGTGCAGCGCCAGGTCGGCGCGCCAGGACCGGGCGGCCGCATGGCCTCACTGCGCTGTGTGTGGAGCGTCGATCTCACCGTTCGGCGCGAAGCGCGCTTGCCTTCGGGCGCGCTCGCAAGCCGGCAGCTTGAGCGGCCGCGTGTGCTCACCGGCACGCGCGCGGGATGGTGCAAGGGGCAGGAATCCGCGATCGCCGGAGAAGTGGCGCGGCGCACCGACCAGCTGCGCGCCGAAATGCTCGCCGCCGCGCGGGAAGATCGGCAGGAGGTGATCGCGGACGCCGAGCGATTGCACGCGGGGCATCGGGAAGGCTGATGGCGATCCGCGCGACGATACTGGCGGTGCCGGCCCTCATGGCTGGTGTTGCGACCGCGCAGGCGCAGGGTATGCCCTCGTTCGGGGTGGAGGCGACGACCGACGAGGTTCGTCGCGGACTGAGCTGGAGCGAGGGCAAGGCAAGCGCTTCGGCAGACGCTGCGGTTTCCCTCGCGGGTTTCGACCTGTCCGCGCGAATGGCGGCCACGCGCGGCGCGGCGCGGCATCTGGGAGCGGATGCCGTGGCCGATCTGACGCTGGCACGCCGCTGGACGATCGGCCTGTTCGACGTGAGCGCGCTGGTTTCCGGGCATCTGTTCGCGGGCGCGGCCGATGCCGCTCACTATGCCGAACTGGGGCTGGGCGCCAGCTATGCGCTGGGGCCGGCGCGGATCGGGGCCGGTGCGCGCTATGCCCCGCGGCAAAGCGCGATCGGCGGCGACAACCTGTACTTCTATGGCGATGCCGCGCTGGGTATTCCGGCAACACCGTTCAGCCTTTCGGCCTCGCTCGGCCATTCGCGGGGTAGCGTGCGCGATCCCGCGCGCGCGGCGCGGCTGCGACCGCACGGGGCCTATACCGACTGGCGGATCGGCGCGGACTATGCACGGGGTCCGCTGCTGGTTGGGCTGGATTATACAGGGACCGATGTGAAGGACGCAGCGCCCGGCGGGCACGCGGGCGACCGGGTGATCGGGCGCGTGCGGCTGTCGTTCTGAAGGACCCGCGTTCTAACGGTCGGCGAAGCGTCCGGCCCTTCCCGCACGGGGGAAGGGCCGGAAAGCGCTCAGAGGTTTTCGAGCATGTATTCGGCTGAGCTGACCTTGAAATCGCCCGGCGCTTCGACGTGGAGCTGTTCGACCACGCCATCGTTCACCACCATCGAGAAGCGCTGGCCGCGCGTGCCGAGGCCGAAGCCCGAGCCATCCATGGTGAGGCCCACGGCCTTGGCGAAATCGCCATTTCCGTCCGCCAGCATGGTCACGTCGGGCGAGCCGCTGGCCGCGCCCCACGCCTTCATGACGAAGGGATCGTTAACCGCCGTGCAGGCGATTTCATCAATGCCCTTGGCCTTGAGATCGGCGGCCTTCTCGACGAAGCCCGGCAGGTGCTTGGCCGAACAGGTGGGCGTGAACGCGCCGGGAACCGAGAACAGGGCGACCTTCTTGCCCTTGAAGTAGTCGGCGCTCTGCACCGCTTCCGGGCCTTCCGCCGTGGCCTTGACCAGCTTCACGTCGGGCAGCTTTTCTCCAACCGCAATCGTCATCCCCAATGTCCTTTCTTCTGGATGTGCCGCCCGGACCTGTCGGCCGGGTCTATGACAGCAGGGAGGATATAGGCCAGCCGCAAGACGGTGCAACACAAGCGCAAGCGCGGGCGAGAAATTTCGTCGGTGGGGAAGGGCGTCCCGCCCGGTCCTGCGCGGTTTGCGGGTTTGCGTTCTTTCGAGACGTTAATGCAGCCATATAAAGTTTCCTTTATATTGCGTCCGCTCGTGCAAGCGGCTAAGGCGGCGGCAGACCCGCCAACCTGTCGGCCGCTATCGTGTGGTCCGGCGGGCGGGCTTGAACTCATCCAGGAGAATGCTTCGTGGCCAGCGTGCTCGATGCCGAAAAGGACTATGTGATCGCCGATATCGGGCTTGCCGACTTCGGCCGCGCGGAAATCGCGATCGCCGAAACCGAAATGCCCGGCCTGATGGCGCTGCGCCAGGAATTCGGCGCTGCACAGCCGCTCAAGGGCGCGCGCATCACCGGATCGCTGCACATGACGATCCAGACCGCCGTTCTCATCGAAACGCTGGTGGCGCTGGGCGCCGACGTGCGCTGGGCCACCTGCAACATCTTCTCGACCCAGGACCACGCCGCCGCCGCAATCGCCGCCGCCGGCATCCCCGTGTTCGCGGTGAAGGGCGAAAGCCTGGCCGACTACTGGGATTACGTCGGTTCGATCTTCGACTGGGGTGATGACCAGACCGCCAACATGATCCTCGACGACGGCGGCGATGCCACCATGTTCGCGCTGTGGGGCGCGCGCGTCGAAGCCGGCGAAAAGCTGTTCGAGCCTTCGAACGCCGAGGAAATCGAGTTCGTCCGCGCGCTCACCGCGTTCCTCAAGAAGAAGCCCGGCTACCTCACCCAGTCGGTGAAGGCCATCAAGGGCGTTTCGGAAGAGACCACGACCGGCGTCCACCGCCTGTACCAGATCGCCAAGGACGGCAAGCTGCCGTTCCCCGCGATCAACGTGAACGATTCCGTCACCAAGTCGAAGTTCGACAACCTCTATGGCTGCAAGGAATCGCTGGTTGACGCGATCCGCCGCGCGACCGACGTGATGCTGGCCGGTAAGGTCGCCTGCGTTGCCGGCTTCGGCGATGTGGGCAAGGGCTCCGCCGCCTCGCTGCGCCAGGGCGGCGCGCGCGTGATGGTCACCGAAATCGATCCGATCTGCGCGCTGCAGGCGGCGATGGAAGGCTATGAAGTCGTCACCATGGAAGAAGCGGTCACGCGTTGCGACATCTTCGTGACGGCGACCGGCAACGAGGACGTGATCACCGCCGAGCACATGAAGGCGATGAAGCCGATGGCGATCGTCTGCAACATCGGCCACTTCGACAGCGAGATCCAGATCGCCGCGCTGTCGAACTACAAGTGGACCGAAGTGAAGCCGGGCACCGACCTCGTCGAGTTCCCCGACGGCAAGCAGATCATCGTGCTGGCCAAGGGCCGGCTGGTGAACCTGGGCTGCGCCACCGGCCATCCCAGCTTCGTCATGTCGTCCAGCTTCACCAACCAGACGCTGGCGCAGATCGAACTGTTCACCAAGTCTGACCAGTACAAGAACGATGTCTACGTGCTGCCCAAGCACCTCGACGAAAAGGTGGCCGCGCTGCACCTCGAAAAGCTGGGCGTGAAGCTGTCGAAGCTCTCGCCCAAGCAGGCGGCCTACATCGGCGTTTCGGAAGCGGGACCGTTCAAGCCGGATCACTACCGCTACTGACCCGTCGCCGCTACGGCGGCCAGGCGATGTGGAAATGCTATACGGCCCCCCAGCACGGCTGCGGGGGCCGTTTTCGTGGGAACCGCCTTGCGGCTTCGCACGATATGGTGGCTTTCGCGGCGCTCCTCACCAGATTTGAAGTGCGTGCCGGTTGTCATCGGCGCAAGGCCCGCATAGCGAGGGGCGGATGCTTCTGAACCAGACCGTGCTGGTCATCGTGGGACTGCTGGTTGCCGCATGGACCGTTGCGGCCGGCTGGGCCGTGCTTGTCGCGCGCGCGCGGGCGCGCAAGGCGGAAGCGCATCACCGGCTGGCGCGCCGGCTGACGCGGATGGTGGACGAATCGCCCGCTCTGCCGCTGCTGGTGCGGGCCGACGGGCGGATCGAGGGGCCATCGCGGCTGGCGGGCTGGCTGGGCCTCGATGCCATGCCGGGCTATCTTTCCGAACTCGATGCCGGCGATGCCAGCGATCGCGGCCTCAACGAAGTGCAGCTTTCGCAGCTGAGCGATGCCGTGCGCCGCGCGCAGAAGACCGGCGCGGCGTTCCGCATGGTGCTGACCCCGCGCGGCGGCACGCGCTGCCTGGCGGTGCGCGGGCATCTGGCGGACCCGCAGGTTTCTCCCGGCGGCTCCGCGCTGGTGTGGGTCTTCGATTTCAGCGACAGCGAGGCCGAACTGCGCAAGCTGCGCGCGGAGGCGGCCGGGGCGCGCGCCGATTTCGCCGGCCTTTCCGGCTTGATCGAGGCGGCGCCGCTGCCGATGTGGTTTCGCGGCCCCGACATGGAATTGCGGCTGGTGAACAGCGCCTATGTGAAGGCGGTGGGGGCCAAGAGCGCGGACGATGTCGTCACGCAAGGCATCGAATTGATCGAGCCGGCCGACGGGCTGACCGCGGCGCAAGTGGCGCGGCACGTGCTGGCGCGCAAGGCGCCGGTCGAACGCATCGTGTCCGCCACGATCGGCGGCCAGCGCCGCTCGGTGCGGGTCAGCGACTTGCCGCTGGGGGATGAAGGCGTCGCCGGCTATGCCGTGGACATCGAGGAGCTGGAGGAGCTGATGCGCCAGTTCCGCCGGTTCCGCGAAGCCCAGCGCGAGATGCTGGATACGCTGTCCGCCGGCATCGCGCAGTTTGACGACCGCCGGAATCTCGTTTTCGCCAATCAGCCGTTCCTGCGCATCTTCGGCGTGCCGCAGGCGTGGGTGGCCGATACCCCGCCGTTCGACCGCGTGCTGGATCGCATCCGCGATGCCGGGCGCCTGCCCGAAGTGCGCGATTTCCCCGAATGGCGACGCGAACGGCAGGGCTGGTTCCTGGCACGCGATCCCCGCGAGGAATCGTGGCACCTCCACGATGGCACGCACTTGCGCGTGGTGGGCCAGCCGATGCCCGATGGCGGGCTGCTGATGATCTTCGAGGACCGCACCGAACAGCTCCAGCTTTCGGCGACGCGCGACACGCTGCTGCGCACGCGCACAGCCACCTTCGACAACCTGTTCGAAGCGCTGGCCGTGTTCGCGCCCGATGGCCGGTTGCAGCTGTGGAACCGCCGCTTCGTGGCCGAATGGGGGCTGGAGGACAGCTTCCTCGATACCCACCCGCGCGCGGACGTGCTGCTCACCCGCATCGCCCAGCAATTGAAGCGCCCATCGCAAGTCGGCACGATCGGTCAGGTGATCCAGGCGGCGACGCTGGAGCGCCGCCAGCGCAGCGGGCGGCTGGCGCTGGCCGACGGGCGCTATCTGGAATTCGCGGGCGTGCCGCTGCCCGATGGCAACGGACTGCTGACGGTGCTGGACATCACGGATTCGCAGAAGGCCGAAACCGCGCTGCGCGAACGCAATGCGGCGCTGGTGGAAGCCGATGCGGTGAAAACGCGCTTCATCGCCAACATGAGCTATGAATTCCGCACGCCGCTGACCTCCATCGGCGGGTTTGCCGAACTGCTGCAAAGCGGTATCGCCGGTGAACTGACGCCGCAGGGCCAGGAATACGTGGCGGCGATCCTCGCCTCGGTCGAGCGGCTGGGCGAGCAGATCGAGAACGTGCTCGACCTGTCGCAGAGCGAGGCTGGCACGCTGCCGCTGGCGCGCGATCCGGTGAAGATTTTTCCCCTGCTGACCGGCGTCGTCAAGGAACGCTCGGACCGGATTTCCGCCGCGGGCTTGTCGCTCGACTTGCGCGGCAATGCCTCGGTCGGCACGGTGACGGGCGACGCGCGGCGGCTGGCGCGGGCCTTTGGCCAACTGGTGGATAATGCCATCGCCGCCACGCTGGAGGGCGGGCGCATCCTGATCGAATGCACGCGCCAACGCCAGGGGGTGCGGGTGGTGATCTCTGACAATGGCGGCGGCATGGAGCCGGCGGTGCTGGCGCGCGCGATGGAGGGCCTGAAGGTCACGCCCGATGGCCGCGCGGCGGAGCGGCGGCAGGGACTGGGCCTGCCGCTGGTGCGGCAACTGGTGGAAGCGCACGGCGGCACCATCGAGCTTCTGTCCGAACCGGGGCAGGGCACCGCCGCGATCGTGGACCTGCCGTGAGCGAGCGCGTTCCCCTGCCCGATATCGCCGCGACCGAGGCGCTGGCCGCGCGGATCGCCGGGCGGTTGCGGCCCGGCGACGTGGTGGCGCTTTCGGGCGGGCTGGGCGCGGGCAAGACCACGCTGGCGCGCGCGGTGATCGCCGCGCTGGGGCACGAGGGCGAGGTGCCTTCGCCCAGTTTCGCGATCATCGAATGCTACGATCCGCCGACGGTGCGCCTGCCGCTGGTGCACGCGGACTTCTATCGGCTGGAAGACCCTTCCGAAGTGGAGGAACTGGGGCTGGATGACTATCGCATGGGGGCGGCGATGCTGGCCGAATGGCCCGAACACGCCGGGGGCTTTGCCCACGAGCGCGGTTGCCTTTCAATCCTGTTGGAATCGGCGGAAAGCGGGCGCGCGGCCATTGTCGAGCCGGGTCCGGATTGGATAGAGCGCGGATCATGGACCTGACGATACCCGATGGCGTCCCCGTTGGCGTCGAAGCGTTTCTGGCCGAAGCCGGCTGGACCGGTGCGACGATCGATCCGCTGCCCGGCGATGCCTCGTTCCGCCGCTACTTCCGCATTCGCGGCGGGGCTGGCGATGCGATGCTCATGCACGCGCCACCGCCGCAGGAAGATCCCGCGCCGTTCCTGCGCGCGGCGAAGTGGCTCGATGCCAACGGGTTGCGCGCACCGCGCATTCTGGCCGAACGGGCGGAGGAGGGCTTCGTCCTGCTCGAAGACTTCGGCGACGTGCGGATGCGCGAATATGTCGAGGCCTGGCCGCAGGACGAGGAGGCGGTCTATCGCGCCGCGATCGACGCGCTGCTCAAGGCCGGCACGCTCCCCGCCGGGCCGTTCCCGCCCTATGGCATGGCGGAGTACTTGCGCGAGACCAAGCTGTTCACCGACTGGTTCTGCCCCGCGCGCGGGCTGCAGGTCGACGCGCGCGGCTGGGCCGCGGCGTGGGAAGAGGTGCTGACGCCGCTGCTGGCCCGGCAGGGCGAGGGCGTGACGGTGCTGCGCGATTACCACGCCGAAAACATCATGCTGCTGGGCGGTACGGGCAATCAGGGTCTGCTCGATTTCCAGGACGCGCTGGCGGGTCATCCGGCCTATGACTTGGTCTCGCTGTTGCAGGACGCGCGGCGCGACGTCAGCGCCGAACTCGAAGCCGCGATGTTCGACTATTACGTCGAGCGGGCGCGGCCGGGCGACGATTTCCTGGCCGATTACGCCGTGCTGGGCGCGCAGCGCAATGCCAAGATCGTGGGGATTTTCGTGCGCCTGTGGAAGCGCGACGGCAAGCCGCGCTACCTTGGCTATATCCCCCGCGTGTGGGCAATGCTCGAACGCGATCTGGCGCACCCCGCGCTCGCGCCGGTGGCGCGCTGGTTCGATGCGAATATCCCGGGCGAAGTGCGCGCGGCGGGCGGCGGGGTGTTTTTGGTATGACCAAGCCTCTCGCCAGCGATGTGGCCATGGTCATGGCCGCTGGCATCGGCAAGCGGATGCGCCCGCTTACCGCGACGCGGCCCAAGCCGCTGGTGCGCGTGGCGGGCAAGCCGCTGATCGACTACGCGCTCGACAAGCTGGAAGAAGCCGGCGTCGCGCGCGCGGTGGTCAACGTCCATTACCTGCCCGATCAGATCGAGGCCTATCTCGAACAGAGGCAGCACCCCGCGATTTCGATCTCGGACGAACGCGATGCCCTGCTGGAAACCGGCGGCGGCATGATCCGCGCCCTGCCGTTGATCGATGCCGATCCGTTTTTCTGCGTGAACAGCGACAACATCTGGCTCGATGGCCCGCGCAACGCCTTCGGCGCGTTGAGCGATGCGTGGGACCCTGAGAAGATGGACGCGCTGCTGCTGCTGGTGAACCATGCGCGCGCGTTCAACTATCAGGGGCTGGGTGACTTCCATCTCGATCAGGAAGGGCGGATCACGCGCCGCCGGCCCGGCCGGATCGCACCGTTCATCTATACCGGGTTGCAGATCGTCTCCCACCGCCTGCTGCGCGACGCGCCCGAAGGATCGTTCTCCACCGGCGTGCTGTGGAACCGTGCCATTGCCGAAGGGCGGCTTCATGGCGTGTCGCATACCGGGCTGTGGTACGAGGTTGGCGAGCCGCAGATGATCGCGCCGACCGAGGCCGCGCTGACCCGGATGTGACGCGGCGATGAGCGAGAGCCAATGAGCGACAGAACGCCGCGAACGGGGCCGAAAGTCTGGTCGATCGCGGCGCACCGGGGCTTTGCCGACGCGCTCGTCGCCGGACTGATCCCGCGCTATCGCGAGGACGGCTTCGGGCTGGCCCGGCTGTTGCTGCTGCTGCCGAGCCGCCGCGCCGTGCGCACGGTGACCGAAGCTTTCGTGCGCGCCAGCGGGGATGGCGGGCTGCTGCTGCCGCGCATGGCGGTGGTGGGCGATCTCGATCTGGACGAGACGCTGGGGCCGCTGCTCGATCCGCTGGGGCCGGGCGCGGCAGTGCCGTCGGCGAGCGATCCGGTGTTCCGCCTGCTGCGCATCGCGGAAATGCTGCGCGCCGAACCGGAGACGGGCAATCTGGGCGAGGCCGGCCTGCTGCGGCAGGCGCGGTCGATTGTGCGCAGCATGGACCGGATGGCGGTGGAGGATGTCGCGCCCGAAAAGCTGCTGGACGAAGCGGTGATCGGCGCGGTGGGCGATCTTTCCCAGCACTGGACGGACAGCACGCGGCTGTTCGCCGAAGTGCTGTTCCGCTGGCGCGCCGAACAGGAGGCGCGGGGCGAGATCGACGCGCCCGAACGGCGCAACCGCCTGCTCGATCACGCGGCGCGGGCATGGCGGGACCAAGCGCCGGCGCATCCGGTGATCGCCGCCGGGGTCACCTCGGCCGCGCCCGCCATCGCTCGCCTATTGCGCACCGTGGCCGACCTGCCGGACGGCGGCGTGATCCTGCCCGATCTCGATCTGGCGCTGGAGGAACCGGTGTGGGACGCGCTGGGCGCGGCGGGGATGCCGGAGGAACCGGGCGGCCCGCCGTTCGCGCGGGGCGATGTGGTGACGCACCCGCAGTACCACCTCAAGCTGTTGCTCAACCGCATGGGCGTGGCGCGCGGCGAAGTGCAGCCCTGGCACCGCGCCGGGCTGGCCGCGGCCCCGCCCGAACGCAGCAGGGCGATTTCCAACCTGTTCCTGCCGCCCGAAGCCAGCACGGTGTGGGTGAGCCTGCCGGCGGAGCGGCGGCGGCTTTCGGGCGTGCGCACGATGGAGACCGCGCATCCCGAGGAAGAGGCGCAGGCGGTGGCGGTGCTGATCCGGCAGGCGCTCGCCGAACCGGAACGGCGCGTGGCGCTGGTGACGCCGGACCGGGCGCTGGCGGTGCGCGTGGTCGCGCATCTGGCGCGCTGGAACATCGCGGCGGACGATTCCGCCGGCCGCCCCCTGCCGCAGACCCCGGCGGGGCGGCTGTTCCTGCAGATCGCCGAGGTCATGGCGGAGCGGGCCGCGCCGGTACCGCTGCTGGCGCTGCTGGCGCATCCGCTGGTGATGGCGGGCGAAGGGCGCGCGGCGTGGCTGGAACGGGTGCGCCAGCTCGATCTTGTGCTGCGCGGGCCGCGCCCCGGGCCGGGGCTCGAAGCCGTGCGCGCGGCGGTGAAGGAGCAGGACCGGCGCTATCCGGGCCTGTTCGACTGGTGGGACGAGGCGGAGGCGCTGCTGGCCCCGCTGCTGCTGTTCGATGGCGCCCTGCCGCTGGGCGCGGCGCTGGCGCTGCTCGCCGAAACCGCGGAGGCGCTGTGCGGCGAGGGCATCTGGGCGCAGCCGGACGGGCGCAGCCTGTCGCAGTTCGTGCAGCAATGGAGCGATGCGGCCGGCGAGGTGGTGCTGGAGACCGATCCTGCCGACCTGCCCGTGCTGCTGCGCGACGCGCTGGACGAGGTGGCGGTGCGCCCGCCCTATGGCGGGCATCCGCGCCTCGCGATCTACGGCCTGCTCGAAGCGCGGATGAGCCGGGCGGACCTGGTCATCTGCGCCGGGCTGACCGAGGGCACCTGGCCCGGCGCGCCCGCGCCCGATCCGCTGCTGGCGCCGCCGGTGCTGCGGATGCTGGGCATTCCCGGCGCGGATTTCCGCATCGGCCTGACCGCGCACGATCTGGCCGCCGCGCTGGGGGCACCCGAAGTGGTGCTGAGCCATGCGCAGCGCGATGCCGCCGGACCGGCGATCCCTTCGCGCTTCCTGATGCGCATCCGCGCCATGCTGGGCAAGGAGCTGCGGCACGAGCACGACGCGGTGCGCTTTGCCCGCGCACTGGACGATGCGCCGCCCGCGCCGCCCTATCCCCGGCCCGAACCGATGCCATCGGCCGAACAGCGCCGGGTGCCGATCGCGGTCACCGCGCTCGACCGGCTGCGGGGCGATCCCTACCAGTTCTACGCCTCCGCCATCCTGGGCCTGCGCGCGCTCGATCCGATCGACGCTGATCCCACGCCGGCGTGGCGCGGCACGGCGGTCCACGCGATTCTGGAGGCATGGCACGATGCCGGCGCCCCGCCCGGCGAACTGATCCCCCTGGCCGAACGCGCGCTTGCGGAGATGAGCGCGCATCCGTTCATGCGCGGGTTGTGGCGGCCGCGCCTGCTGGCCGGGCTGGGCTGGATCGAGGTGGAGCAGGAGCGCCTGCGGGGCGAGGGGCGCGAAGTCCTTGCCTGGGAGGAAAAAGGCGAGATCACCGTGGACGGCGTGCGCATCCATGGCCGCGCCGACCGGATCGACCAACTGCCCGACGGGACGCTGGCGGTGGTCGACTACAAGACCGGCACGCCGCCATCGGCGCGGATGGTAGAAGAAGGCTTCGCGCTCCAGCTCGGCCTTGTCGGCCTGATCGCGCAGGGCGGCGGGATCAGGGGCGTGAGCGGTACGCCGACGCGGTTCGAATACTGGTCGCTGGCGCGCAACCGGGAGCGCGATTTCGGCTTCATGGAGGAGCCGGTGCCGGAAGGCCGCCGCAAGTCCGGCATTCCGCGCGAGGAGTTCCTCGACCGCACACGGGAGTATCTGGAAGAAGCGATCGCGCGATGGATAATGGGCAGCGATCCGTTCACGGCGCGGCTCAATCCCGATCTGCCGGGCTATTCGGACTATGACCAGTTGATGCGGCTGGACGAATGGCAGGGCCGCGGCCGCGCCGGGGACAGGCCATGAACGGGGAGCAGCCAAGCCGCGTCTATCCGCTGAAGGACAACCAGGCGCGTGCGGTCGATCCGCGCCGCACCGTGTGGCTCAGCGCGTCGGCGGGCACGGGCAAGACGCAAGTGCTGTCCGCGCGCGTGTTGCGCCTGCTGTTGCAACCCGGCGTCGAGCCGGAGCATCTGCTGTGTCTGACCTTCACCAAGGCCGGCGCGGCGGAAATGGCGACGCGCGTCAACGAGGTGCTGGCCAGCTGGGTGCGCCTGCCCGAAACCGCGCTGGCCGAACAGCTGATCGCGATCGGTGCGGACTATGGCCCCGAAGCGCTGGCGCGCGCGCGCAGCCGGTTCGCGGCGGTGCTCGATTGCCCCGGCGGTGGCCTGCGGATCGAGACGATCCACGCCTTCTGCCAGTGGCTGCTCTCGGCCTTCCCGGTGGAAGCGGAGCTGATGCCCGGCACCCGCGCGATGGAGGACCGCGACCGCGCGCTGCTGGTGCGGCAGGTGCTGGCCGACCTGCTGGTGAGCGCGGGGGAACAGGGCGACGAAGCGCTGCTCGATGCGCTGTCCGACCTCAGCTTGCGGATGGCGCAGGATCAGGTCGAGGCGTTCCTGCTGCGCTGCGCCGGCGCGCGTGATTTGTGGTTCGGAACCGGCGCGTGGCAGCCGCCGCTGCGCCCGCGCATCAATCGCGCGCTGGGGCTGGACGCGGACGAGGATGGAGCGGGCCTTGCCGCGCTGTGCGCAGACGATGCCTTCGATGTGCGATCGGTGCGGCGGTGCATGGAAGCCAACGCGGAATGGGGCACGAAGAGCGGGATCGAGACCGCCAATGCCTTGGGTAACTGGATCGCGCTGCCGCCCGAACGGCGGCTGGAAGCGCTGGACCTCCTGGCGGAGCAGTTCCTGACCAAGGCGGGGCAGCCCCGCTCGACCACCAACATCGCCAAGAAAGCGCCGGACTATCCCGAATATGCCGCGCGCGTGATCGGCTGCCTCGAAGCGGTGCGCGAACGGCGCGCGCTGGTGGCGCTGGCGACGATGCTCGATCCGGCGCTGACGCTTGGCCGCCGCTTCGCCCTGGCGTGGGACGAGGCCAAGACGCGCGAAGGCTTCATCGATTTCGACGACCAGATCCGCACCGCCGCCGCGCTGCTGACCGAGAAGGCGAGCGCGGAGTGGATACGCTTCAAGCTCGACCGCCGGTTCGACCATATCCTTGTCGACGAGGCGCAGGACACCAACGCGGCGCAATGGCGCATCGTGCTGGACGGGCTGGTGGCGGACTTCTTCGCCGGCGAGGGCCTGCACGGCGACGCGCTGCGCACGCTGTTCGTGGTGGGTGATTACAAGCAGGCGATCTTCCGTTTCCAGGGCACCAGCCCGGAGAACTTCGCGGCGGCCAAGGCGCGGGTGGAACGCCAGCTGCGCGATGTGGCGGACGTGCTCGACGACCGTTCACGGACGCTGCTGGGGCTGGGGCTGGGGCGGTCCTACCGCACCTCGCAGTCGGTGTTGTCGTTCGTCGACCGGGCGATCGCGCATATCGGGCCGGACCGTTTCGGCCTTGCAGAGCCGCCCGAACCGCACGTGGGCGAGGAACGGCCGGGGTTGGTCACGCTATGGCGGCCGGTCGGGATGGCGGCCGACGGCGAGGACGAGGACGCGCCCGAAGCCGGGGAGGAGGGCGCGGAAGGCTGGCTCTCGCGCCCTGATCGCGATCTGGCGGACCGGCTCGCGCGGCAGATCAGGGCGTGGCTGGAAAACGGCTTCCCGCTGGCCAAGGGCACGCCGCGCTTCGCCAACGCGGGCGACATCATGGTGCTGGTGCGCAAGCGCAAGGAACTGGCCGGGCTGATCGTGGCGCGGCTCCATGCGCAGGGCGTGCCGGTGGCGGGCGTGGACCGGCTGCGGCTGGGCGCGCCGCTGGCGGTGAAGGACCTTGTCGCCGCGCTGCGCTTCGCCGCGCAACCGTGGGACGATCTCAGCCTTGCGGGCCTGCTCGTGTCCCCGCTGATAGGGTGGACGCAGGAAGACCTGCTCGAACATGGCTATCGCGGGGCAGGCACGCGGCTGTGGGATCACCTGCGTGCCAGCGAGGGGCCAAAGACGCACGCCACGATGGAGCGGTTGCGCGCGCTGCTGGCGCGGGCGGACTACGAAACGCCGCAGGCGATGCTGCACTGGCTGCTGCTGGGGCCGTGGCAGGGCCGGCGCAAGCTGGTGGTGCGGCTGGGCCGGGAAGCCAACGATCCTATCGACGAACTGCTTAACGCCGCGATGGCCTATGCCGCCGGCAACGTGCCGAGCCTGACCGGCTTCCTCCAGTGGTTCGACGCGGGCGAGGGCGAACTGAAGCGCGAGGCGGGCAAGAACGAGGGGCTGGTGCGGGTGATGACCGTGCACGGCTCCAAGGGCTTGCAGGCGCCGATCGTGATTCTGGCCGATGCCGCCGACGATCCCGATGCCTCGCCCGTGCGCGGGCTGGAGGTGACCGAAAGCATGCTGGGCGAAACCCGCAAGGTGCCGTTGCCGCCGCTGCGCAAGGAAGAAAAGGCGGGGCCGGTGCGCGAGGCCGAGGCACAGGCCGCGCGCGAGGAGCGCGAGGAGCACTGGCGCCTGCTCTACGTGGCGATGACCCGTGCCGAGGAAGCGCTGTTCGTCACCGGATCGCTGGGTGGGCGGCGCAAGGAGATTCCGCCGGAAAGCTGGTACGCGGTGCTGGAGCCGTTGTTCGGCGCCGACGAATGGATCGCGGACCCGCTGTGGGAAGGGCGCCGGCAACTGGGCGCGCCGGCGCCTGCGCCCTCCGTTGGCGCTACGCCAGCGGTCGCCGCGCCGCGCGAGGTGCTGCCCGCCGTGCTGCTTCAGCCGATCGGCCCCGAACCGCGCCCGCCGCGTCCCCTCGCACCATCGGCCATGGGCGAGGACGACGCGCCCGATCCGCCGATCCGGCCGGGACCGGGCGCGTTGCTGGCGGCGCGGCGGGGCACGCTGGTTCATAAGCTGATCGAGCGCCTGCCCGAACTGCCGCGCGAGCGCCGCCGCGATGCCGCGCTGAACTGGCTGGCGCGGGCGGGCGGAGAGTTCCTGCCCGAAGATTATGCGGCGATGGCGCAGGCGGCGCTGGCCGTGCTCGATCACCCGGACTGGCAGGACGTGTTCGGGCCGGATTCGCTGGCCGAAGTGCCGCTGGCGGCGGTGGTCGAAGGGCGCGTGGTGACGGGCACGATCGACCGGCTGATCGTCCGCCCGGACCTGATCCGCATCGTCGATTTCAAGACGGCGCGCCGACCGCCCGCGCGAATCGAGGAGATTCCGGCGGCCTACCTGCGCCAGATGGCGGCCTATGTCGCGGCGCTGAAGGTGATCCATCCCGGCCGCCGCGTGGAAGCCGCGCTGCTCTATACCCACACGCCGCAACTGTTCGCCTTGCCGGAGGCGCTGCTGGCGGCGCAGAAGCTGGACCTTTCCCCCGCGCAGGAATCCTTTTCCGCGTGATCTGTTGTTTCAAGACAGGGACCGCCTAGATTGGCGGCCAAGACCAGAAGGAGTTACCGATGTCCACCAAAGCCGTCACCGACGCCAGCTTCGCCGCCGACGTTCTCGAATCCGACAAGCCCGTGCTGGTCGATTTCTGGGCCGACTGGTGCGGCCCGTGCAAGATGATCGCGCCGGCGCTGGAAGAGATCGCCGAGGAACTGGGCGACAAGCTGACCATCGCCAAGATGGACATCATGGAAAACACCGGCATTCCGGGCGAAATCGGCGTGCAGTCGATCCCGCTGCTGGTTCTGTTCAAGGATGGCAAGCCGGTGGCGCAGAAGCTGGGTGCCGCGCCCAAGAGCCAGCTGAAGGGCTGGATCGAAAGCGTTCTCTAAACCCGACGAAAGTGCCCTGAATCGTCATTGCGAGGGGCGAGGCCCCGCGGCAATCCAGAGCGGCACGCCGGACTCTGGATTGCTTCGCTCACGCTCGCAATGACGGGGCGGGGTACGCCGGGGTTTACTCGGCGGGCAGGGCGTTCAGCCTCTCCGCCATGGCATCCCACAGCGCGGGCGTGGCCGCCGCGATCAGGCCCGGCTCCAGATGGCGGTCCAGCAGGTAGGGCGAACCATCGGGCCGCGCGGCCTTGCCACCGGCTTCGTTGACGAACAGCACGCCCGCCGCGTGATCCCACGCCAGCGTGCGTTCGAAGATCGACAGGTCGTTCACGCCCAGCACGATGCGGGGGTACTGCTCCGCCGCGCAGCGCGGGATGTCCACCAGCGTATAGTGCGGTGCGATATGCTGGCGCATCGCCTCGCGCTTGTCCTTGTCCACGAATACCAGCGAGATCGCGGCGACCGGCGGTTCCTGCCCGGTCGCCTGCGCCATCACGCGCTCGCCGTTCACCCACGCCCCCTTGCCGCGATGGGCGATGCACAGCCGGTCGATCAGCGGATCGTAGATCCAGCCCGCCACGGTCTCGCCCTTTTCCGCCAACGCAATCAGGATCGCGAACGGAGGCTTGCCGGCTGCGAAATTGTTGGTGCCGTCGAGCGGGTCGATCACCCAGCACAGGCTGTCGCCCAGCCGGTCCATCAGCGCCGGATCGGCATGGCTGCCCTCTTCGCCCACGATCGCGGCTTCGGGCAGGATCTTCGCCAGCCCTTCGATCAGCAGCGCCTCGCTTTCGGTATCGGCGATGGTCACGACATCGTCCGCCGCCTTGGCCACGATCTGGTGATCGGCAAGCTGGCGATAGTGCCGCAGCAGCGTGCGTTGGGCGGTATCGCGCATCAGCGCGGCGACGGCGGTGTCGAGAGCGGATTCCGTCATGAAAGTCCTTCGGCGCGCGAACGCGGGTAACGGGGAAGATCGTCAGCCGGCTTCGCCCAGGGGATGCGGCTGGCGTAGAACATATGGAATCTCGGCGTGACGCGTTCGGGATGATCGAGCGTGGCAAGGCTGAAATCGGCGGTCGCGGGGGCGGACGTGTCGCGCATCAGTAGCGGCGTTCCGCAGGCGCGGCAGAACCAGCGTTCGCCGCTTTCGCTGGACGATGCCCTCCCGATGGACGCAAGGCCCTGTTCGACCACGAAGGCATCGGCCGGGACGGAAGCGAAGGCCATGGCCGGGCTGCCGGAATTGAGCTGGCAGGTGCGGCAATGGCACCAGCCGGCGTCGGTCGGCGCGCTGGCCAGCCGGTAGCGCACCGTGCCGCACAGGCAGCCGCCGGTCCAGTCGCCGCTCCCGTCCCCGCTCATGTCAGCGGGATCATGACC
The DNA here is from genome assembly GCF_003856955.1 of Novosphingobium sp. LASN5T. NCBI lineage: Bacteria > Pseudomonadati > Pseudomonadota > Alphaproteobacteria > Sphingomonadales > Sphingomonadaceae > Novosphingobium > Novosphingobium sp. LASN5T. The sequence continues at coordinate 244,037 of NZ_RQSI01000001.1, read as the reverse complement.
TGGCTGGCATAGCCGGGACGTTCGCGCAGCCGGGCGTACCATTCCGCCACGTGCGGCACATCGGGGCGCGGTACCGCGATGCTGTAGAAGGTGTGGGCATAGACGCCCATCGGGATGTCGGCGATGCCGAAGCGGTCACCCGACAGCCACGGGCGCGTGGCGAGTTCGCCGTCGAGGATGCGCATCATCGCGCCCGAGGCTTCGGCCGAGCGGGCGACCGCCGGATCGCTGGCGTCCTTGCCTTGGCGCACGCACCCTAGGAACGCATCGCGCTGCGCGTCGGCGAAATGGAACTGCCAGTCCATCCACTTGTCGCCCATTGCGCGGATGGCGGGATCGTTGCTACGGAACGACGGGGCATGGCGATCCGCCAGATAGCGCAGGATCGCGTTCGATTCCCACAGCACCAGATCGCCGTCCTCGATCGTCGGGATCATGCGGTTGGGGTTCTTGGCCAGGTATTCCGGCGTGAAGCCGAACGGGCCGCCCATGTCGATCCGGCGGTGCGGCAGGTCCATCTCGATCGCGGCCCACGCCACTTTCTTGACGTTGTGCGAATTGAGCCGTCCCCAGATCGTGAGCATCGCGGGTCAGCTCCGGTAATCGGCGTTGATCGAGATGTAGCCGTGCGTGAGATCGCAGGTCCACACCGTTGCGCTGCCATCGCCCAGGCCGAGATCGACCTCGATGCCGATCTCGCGGCCCCTGAGATGCGCGGCGACCGGACCTTCGTCGTAATCGGCGAGCGGCTGGCCTTCCTTCGCCGCCCAGGTGCCGCCGAAGCCGATCGACAGCCGGTCGCGGTCGGCCGGTTCGCCGGCCTTGCCCACGGCCATGACCACGCGGCCCCAATTAGCGTCCTCGCCGGCGATGGCGGTCTTGACCAGCGGCGAATTGGCGATGGCCAGACCCACGCGGTGCGCGCTTTCGTCGCTGACCGCCCCGGTGACGTGGACGGTAATGAACTTCTGCGCACCTTCGCCGTCCCTGACGACGAGATGCGCCAGTTGGCGGCACACGTCCTCCAGCGCGGCGGCGAAGGCATCGGCGCCGGCGCTGTCGAACGAGGCCAGCGGCGCGTTGCCCGCCTTGCCGGTGGCGAAGGCCAGCACGGTATCGCTGGTGGAGGTATCGCTATCCACGGTGATGCAGGAAAACGTCCTGCGGTTCGCCGCCGAAAGGAGTTCCTGAAGGAAGGCCGGCTCTATCGCCGCATCGGTGAAGACATAGCCCAGCATCGTCGCCATGTCGGGCGCGATCATGCCTGAACCCTTGATGATGGCGCTCAGCGTGACCTTGCTGTCGCCGATCATCGCCGTGGCGGTGGCGCCCTTGGCGAACGTATCGGTCGTGCCGATGGTGCGGGCGGCGTCCTCCCACGAACATTCCGGTGCGGTGAGCGCGGCCTCGACGCCGGCGCGCGCCTTGTCCTTGGGCAGCGGTACGCCGATCACCCCGGTCGAGGAAACGAACACCTGCTCCTTCGCGCAGCCGAGATGGTCGGCGACTTGCGCCATGATCTGCTCCACCGCCTCGCGTCCGCGATAGCCGGTAAAAGCATTGGAATTGCCGGCATTGACCACCAGCGCGCGGCCCAGGCCCTGCGCGATATTGGCGCGGCCAAGCTCGACTTCCGAGGAGCAGCAGACGTTGCGGGTGAACACGCCCGCTACCGAGGTGCCCTCCGCCAGCTCGACATAGGTCAGATCGCATCGGCCCCAGTCCTTGTAGCCGGCGCGGGCGACGCGCGGCGTCACCCCGGCGATGGCCGGAAGGGCGGGAAAAGGCGTGGCGAGCGGAGAGACGGCGTCGGACATAGGCCAAGCGGTTAGCCCCCGGCCACGCTGATCGCAAGCCGCCGGCGCGTGTTTTCGATGCCCGATGCCGATGACCGCTTTGACGCTTTACCCGAAGGAAAATTCCGGGCACGGAGGCGGCCATGCGTATCAAGACCCTGCTGCTGACCGCCATGACTTCCGTTGCCTGCGTGAGCACCGCGCAGGCCGCCGCTCCCAAGGGACCGACGCCGAGCAACAACCCTGGCACCTGGATCGGGGCGGACGACTATCCGAAGGACGCGCTCGCGGCGGGCGCGGAAGGTGCGGTCGCGTTCGATGTGACGGTTGGCGCGGACGGCGTGCCGACGGGCTGCACGATCACGACGGGCAGCGGCTCCGCCGCGCTGGACGAAGCCACCTGCCGCCTGGTTTCCACGCGGGCGCGGTTCAATCCCGCGACCGACGCCGGGGGCAAGGCGGAAGCGGGTCACTACCGCAACAAGATTCGCTGGGTTCTGCCCGAACAGACGCAGCCCGTGCTGATCGTGCCGCGGGCCGGCCCGTGGATGTGGTCGCGCGATTGCCGGGTGCAGGCGGATGGCGATCCGGCGGCCGCGCTGCGGGTGATCGCCAGCGCCACTTGCAACTGAGATTCACCCTGGAGGCATTTCGCAGCGGTTCGGCATGGACGGATCGCGCGCGAGATACTATCTGACTTCGCACATGCGCCTGTTGCTCGCCCTTCTTGCCCTGTTGACGGGGCTGTCCTTCCCCGATGTCGCGTTGGCGACGTCGCGGATGGAAGTGGCGGATTCGGGCGTTTCGGTGGCGGTGGCCTCGCCTGCCGCGCCGCGTGCGCAAAGCTGCGCCGGGCAGGGCGGGGAAGCCCCGCGCAAACGTTCGACGGTGCAGCGCAAGATGCTGCGCCTGCCCACGGTGGCGCTTGCGCGGACCTGCGGCATCCTGCTTTCGGATCGCGGGCGCGAATAAGCCGCGCGTTTTCGGACCCGCTTTCCCCGACCAGACGCCGCGCCAGCACGCCATAGCGATGCGCGCGGCCCGTACATCTCTCCAAATTCAGGATATTTCCATGCTCGGCTCGCTCGCCAAGGCCATTTTCGGCTCGTCCAACGACCGTTACGTGAAGTCGCTCGACAAGATCGTGCGCAAGATCGCCGCGTTCGAACCGCAGGTTCAGGCGATGAGCGACGCGGAACTCAAGGCGCAGACCGCCAAGTTCCGCGAACAGCTCGATCAGGGGCAATCGCTCGACGACATCCTGCCCGAAGCCTTCGCCACCGTGCGCGAGGCGTCGATCCGCACGCTGGACCTGCGCCATTTCGACGTGCAGATGATCGGCGGCATCGTGCTGCACCGGGGCGAGATCGCGGAAATGCGCACTGGCGAGGGCAAGACGCTGGTGGCGACGCTGGCGGTGTACCTCAACGCGCTGGAAGGCAAGGGCGTTCACGTCGTGACCGTCAACGACTACCTCGCCAGGCGCGACGCCGAGACGATGGGCGTGCTCTACACGTTCCTGGGCCTGACCGTGGGCGTGATCGTGCCGAACCTCAACGAGGAGGAGCGCCGCGCGGCCTATAACGCCGACATCACCTACGCGACCAACAACGAGCTGGGCTTCGACTACCTGCGCGACAACATGAAGCACGAGCGGTCGCAGATGGTGCACCGCCCGTTCAACTACGCGATCGTCGACGAAGTGGACTCGATCCTGATCGACGAGGCGCGCACCCCGCTGATCATCTCCGGGCCGACCGACGACAAGAGCGACCTCTACATCTCGGTCGATGCCGTGGTGAAGCAGGTGGCGCCCGAGCTTTACGAAGCCGACGAGAAGACCAAGAACATCACGCTGACCGAAGAAGGCGTGGAATGGATCGAGCGCAAGCTGGAGGAAGCCGGGCTGCTGGTCGGCTCGAACCTCTATGACGTCGAGAACACGATGGTCGTCCACCATCTCGACCAGGCCCTGAAGGCCAACGTCATGTTCAAGCGGGACATCGACTACATCGTGAAGGACGACAAGGTCGTCATCATCGACGAGTTCACCGGCCGCATGATGGACGGCCGCCGCTGGTCGAACGGGCTGCACCAGGCGGTGGAGGCCAAGGAAGGCGTGCGGATCGAGCCGGAAAACCAGACGATGGCCTCGATCACCTTCCAGAACTATTTCCGCATGTACCCCAAGATTTCGGGCATGACCGGCACCGCCGCCACCGAAGCCCCGGAATTCTTCGACATCTACAAGATGAACGTCGTCTCGATCCCCACCAATGTGCCGGTCATGCGCATCGACGAGGAAGACGAGTTCTACAAGAACACGTTGGACAAGTTCGGTGCCATCGCGAAGCTGATCCGCGAGCGCTACGAGATCGGGCAGCCGGTGCTTGTCGGCACCGTCTCGATCGAGAAATCGGAACTGCTTTCGGACTTCCTGACCAAGGAAGGCGTGAAGCACAGCGTGCTCAACGCCCGCTTCCACGAGATGGAAGCGCATATCGTGGCGCAGGCCGGCCGCCTTGGCGCGGTGACGATCGCCACCAACATGGCCGGGCGCGGCACCGACATCCAACTGGGCGGCAACATCGAGTTCCGCATCGCCGACGAGCTGCGCGACGTGGCCGATGGCCCCGAACGCGATGCCGCGATCGAACGCATCCGCGCCGAGGTGGCCGCCGAAAAGCAGAAGGTGCTCGAAGCCGGCGGCCTGTGCGTGATCGGCACCGAACGGCACGAAAGCCGCCGCATCGACAATCAGCTGCGTGGCCGTTCGGGCCGTCAGGGCGACCCGGGCCTCAGCAAGTTCTACCTGTGCCTGGAAGACGACCTGCTGCGCATCTTCGGGCCGGACACGCTGTTCGCCCGAATGATGAACTCCAACCTTGCCGATGGCGAGGCGATCGGTTCGCGCTGGTTGTCCAAGGCGATCGAGACCGCGCAGAAGAAGGTCGAGGCGCGCAACTACGACATCCGCAAGCAGGTTGTCGAATACGACGACGTGATGAACGACCAGCGCAAGGTGATTTACGAACAGCGCGCCGACATCATGGACGCCGACGCGATCGGCGAAGTGGTGGTGGACATGCGCCACGACACGATCAACGCGCTGGTGGCCGACGCCTGCCCGCCGGGCTCCTATCCGGAACAGTGGGACGTGGACGGCCTGCGCCAGCGCGTGGCCGATACCCTGGGCCTGGAAGCGCCGCTGGAACAGTGGATGGAGGAAGAGGCGGTCGAGCCCGAGATCATCGAGGAACGCCTGACCGAACTGGCCGACGCGCACATGGCGGGCAAGGTCGACGCGCTGGACGAGGCTTCGTGGCGCGGGCTTGAAAAGTCGATCCTGCTCGAACGGCTCGATCACCACTGGAAGGAACACCTCGCCACGCTGGACGCGCTGCGGCAGGTGGTGTTCCTGCGCGCCTATGCGCAGAAGACGCCGATCAACGAATACAAGCAGGAAGCCTTCGGCCTGTTCGAGAAGATGCTGGACGCGATCCGCGAGGACGTGACGCGCATCCTGATGACCAGCGAGATCCGGATGCGGCCTGCGGACGATTTCCAGCTTCCCGAACTGCCCGATTTCCTGACCAGCCACATCGATCCGTTCACCGGCGAGAATGACGCGGTGCAGGTGCCGGGCGCCGCTGCGATGCTGGGCGCGCTGGGCGGGGCGGAAGCGGGCCTCGCCACGCTGCCTCCGGTTGGCACGGAAGATCCCTTCGCCGGGCAGGGCGTCAGCCGCAACGCGCCGTGCCCCTGCGGTTCGGGGAAGAAGTACAAGCACTGCCACGGCGCGGCGGTCTGATCGCCGGCTTCCCGCCGGTCGATCCCTGCGTCCGACGGTAAGCGGGTGCAATTTCGATTGCCTGCCGGGAAAGAATTGGCATGGTGAGTGCCAAGGCTGTCCCGGGAGAGCAGGCATGGCAATGGAAATCAGGCAGACGGGCGTTTTCGGCGCGGAAATCACCGGCGTCGATCTGGCGCGGCTGAGCGATGAAGAGTTCGGCGCGATCCGCGAGGCGTTCGTCGATCACGGCGTGGTTTTCTTCCGCGATCAGGATCTGACCGAAGACCAGCACATCGCCTTCGCCCGGCGCTGGGGCCAGATCAATATCAACCGCTTCTTCGCCGCGCATCCGGCCTATCCGGAAATCGCGCTGGTGGTGAAGGAAGCGGCGCAGAAGGACAATATCGGCGGCGGCTGGCACACCGATCACAGCTACGACGAGGTGCCCGCGCTCGGCTCGATCCTGCTGGCGCGCGAAGTGCCGCCATCGGGCGGCAACACGCTGTTCGCCTCGATGTACGCGGCCTATGACGCGCTGCCGGATTATCTGAAGCGCGAGATCGAGGGTGCGCGCGCGGTCCATTCGGCCAAGCACATCTTCGGCACGAACGTGCGCGAGGAACTGCGCAACGCCGATACGCATGAAGGGCGCTTCGGTAACGCCGCGGTGGCGGACGTGCTGGCTGACGTGACGCATCCGATCGCGCTGGTGCACCCCTTGAGCGGGCGCAAGGCGATCTACGTCAACCCGGCCTTCACCATCGGCGTCGTCGGGCGCGACGAGGAAGCCGGCCGGCAGTTGCTGACCGAACTCTACAAGCACTGCGTCGAAGGCGATTTCGCGACCGAATTCGTCTGGGCCGAGGGATCGATGGCCTTCTGGGACAACCGCGCCACCTGGCACTATGCCCTGAACGATTACCACGGCCACCGGCGCGAGATGCACCGGATTACGCTGGAAGGCGAACCGCTGCCCTGATCGCGAATACGCGCCCTTGTGCGCTCCCGGGCTGCGTGGACAAATTCACGGCCGGTTCGGACTGCAGATGTTCGGGACTTTTCGCCATAGCGGCCATTCCGGAGACGACGTGGTTGCCGACCGAGCGAGGATCGTTCATCTCGTTCCCATGCGGATCAAAGCTCCATATGCACTATATTTGGCTCTTTTGGCTTCGTGCCATGACCAACCTCAAACGCAGACTTCCGCAAAGATCGTCGACATTTCGCGGCGGGTATCTCGATGGCATGCCGGCGAAGTTGTCATCACTTTTCAAAACCCCGCAGGGCTTACGGGCATGCGGACTATGCTGCTCTCTGAAGTGCGCTGTTCAGTAGGTGACATCGTACCAGCAAGTGCCAAAGGCGTATCTTTACAAATGGCCGTAACAGCGTGCCGGTGATGACGTCCGCTTTCCCCGCCATTTCCGCCGGATTGGCTATTCCGCACGCGACGCGATTGCGGACTTTGGCATACGAAACCCCGTTCGTCCTGAGCCTGTCGAAGGACGCGCATCGTGCCGGCCTCGCACGCTAAATCGCCTCAGGATGAACCGTATCGCGCATCCTTCGACAAGCTCAGGATGAGCGGATTTGGGGATTGGGCGACAGTACGCTAACCGCGCCCGTTCCCGCGCCCTCCAACAGCGGATATTGAGACCCGCGGATATCATCCATGCAACCCTACGCGGCGTTGTCGATGCCAAGTTCCGACAGCTTGCGATAGAGCGTGGACCGGCCGATGCCGAGCCGGCGGGCCACCTCGCTCATGCGGCCGCGATAGTGGCCGATGGCGAGACGGATCACGTCGGCCTCGATTTCTTCCAGCGGGCGCAAGTTACCATCGGCAGCGTAGAGCATGACTCCCGCGCCTTCGCTGTGCTGCGGGTTGTGGCGCGGCGCTTCGCCGACCATCATCGAGAGATTGGGGAAATCCTGCGCGGTCAGCGCCTCGTTGTCGCAGAACACGGCGGCGCGGAACAGCGTGGCCTGCAACTGGCGGACGTTGCCCGGCCAGTCATAGGCCGAAAGCAGCGCCAGCGCGCCATCGGTGATCCCAAGGTGCCGCAGGCCCGGCTGCTCGCCGATCCGGGCGAGGAAATGGCGGGTCAGCGCCGGAATGTCGCCGCTGCGTTCGCGCAACGGCGGCAGGCTGACGAGCACCGTGCTGAGCACGTCGACCAGATCGGGACGGAACAGCCCGACATGCTGCAGTTCGCGCAGCGAACCGTTGCTGCACGCGATCAGTCGCACGTCCACGCGGAAGCGGTGGCGCGCGCCGATCGGCTGCACATCGCCGCGTTCGAGGAATTGCAGCAGACGTTCCTGCACATGCGGATTGAGGCGGTCGATCTCGTCGATCACCAGCGTTCCGCCGTCGGCATGCTGGAGCGCGCCGGCCTGCCGTTCGAACGCGCCGGGGAAAGCGCCCTTTTCATGCCCGAACAACACGGATTCGATCTGGTTGCCGGGAATGCCGCCGGCATTGACGATGCGCAGCGGCGTCTTGGCGCGGGGGGAGGCGGCGTGCATTGCACGCACCAGCATCTCCTTGCCGCTGCCGGTCTCGCCCTCGATCAGCACGGTGCCCTGCGTCCGCGCGGCCTTGGCCGCCACGGCGAGCGCGGCGCGGAACGAGGGCGCGGCCCCGATCATCGAATCGAAATCGAGCGCGGCGCCGATCTTTTCGGTCAGCGGTTGCAGTTCCACCGCCGGCGCCTCGCGCGTGGTCGCGCTGCGCAGCGCCTGGAGCAGGCGATCCGGGGCGACCGGCTTGATGAGATAATCCGTGGCGCCCGCGCGCATGGCTTCCACCGCGAGCAGGGGCGAGGAACTGGTGGTGAGCATCAGGATCGGCAGAGCGGGCCGGCGGGCCTTGAGTTCGGCGATCAGCGCGCAGGCATCGTCGCCGGGCACCCACTGGTCGAGAATGATCGCGCCAAGCTGCATCCCCTGCCGCGTACCCAGGGTAGCGATCGCGGTTTCGGAATCGCGCGCGATGATCGTGCGCCATCCTTCCCGCGCGGCAAGAGCGGTGATCAGCCGGCACTGTGCCGGCTCGTCATCGATCAACATCAAAAGGCGGTCTTCGGGCTCTGCCATGGTCTTCCCGGTCAATGATCCGCGCTTCTGTTACGCCTATCGGGTAAAGACCCTGTTAAGCGTGGCGACCGTCACGCAGCGGCGCGGACGCGCTAAGAACACGGTTCGTTCTTGAGCGAACCGGACGGTGTCGTTAGAGAGACCGCGAAGGCGCTTCGGTGCGCCGGGGGAAAGAGGTAGATCATGACTTCCGCGAACGACATGAAGGCCGCCGAGGCCACCTATGCCGGCTTCATCAACCTCATCAAGATTTCGGTGCCGGTGATCGTGCTGATCGTCGCTTTCGTTATCGTGGTGATCCAGTAACCGGCGCGTGGGCGAAACCATAAGGATCGCCGTCCTTCGGGAACGCGCGACGGGAGAGAGCCGGGTTTCGGCAACGCCGGAAACGGTAAAAAAGTTCATCGGCCTCGGCGCCACGGTCAGCGTTGAGAGCAACGCTGGCGCGACGGCCTCGATCGCCGATGACGATTACCGCGCGGCGGGCGCCGAGGTTTTGACCGAAGGCGCGGCAAAGGATGCGGACATCGTGCTGGGCGTGCAGGGGCCGGAGGCCGATCTGCTGTCTGGCGTGAAGCCCGGGGCGTGGATCGTCGCCGGGCTTGATCCTTTCGGCCGGCGTGACCGGGTGGACGCCTATGCCGCCGCCGGCCTGGAAGCGCTGGCGATGGAATTCATGCCGCGCATCACCCGCGCGCAGTCGATGGACATCCTGTCCAGCCAGTCGAACCTCGCTGGCTACAAGGCGGTGATCGTCGCGGCGGACCTTTATGGCCGCGCCTTTCCGATGATGATGACCGCGGCCGGCACGGTCAGCGCGGCCAAGGCATTCATCATGGGCGTGGGCGTGGCGGGGCTTCAGGCCATCGCTACCGCGCGCCGCCTGGGCGCGCAGGTTTCGGCGACCGACGTGCGCTCGGCCACGAAGGAACAGATCCAGTCGCTGGGCGCCAAGCCGATCTTCGTCGAAAGCGTGGCGGGGATCGAGGGCGAAGGCAGCGGCGGCTATGCCACGGAGATGAGCGAGGAATACCAGAAGGCGCAGGCCGAGCTGGTTTCGGCGCATATCGCCAAGCAGGACATCGTCATCACCACCGCATTGATCCCTGGCCGCGCCGCGCCGCGCCTGATCAGCGATGCGCAGATCGCCTCGATGCGCCCGGGCAGCGTGATCTTCGATCTGGCGGTGGCGCAGGGCGGCAACGTGGAAGGATCGGTGCCCGATCAGGTAGTGGAGAAGCACGGCGTGAAGATCGTCGGCTATTCCAACACGCCCGCGCACCTGCCGGCCGATGCCTCCGCGCTGTTCAGCCGCAACCTCTACAACTTCCTCTCCGCCTTCTGGGACAAGGAGCAGGGCAGGCCGGTGCTGGACGAGGAAATCGGCAATGCCATCCGCCTGACGCAGGGCGGCAAGGTCGTCCACGAACGACTGCTCGGCTGAGGGGGGCGCACTTATGGATTTCATCTCGATCCTGTCGATTTTCGTCATGGCCTGCTTCGTGGGCTATTACGTGGTGTGGTCGGTCACGCCCGCGCTGCACACGCCGTTGATGGCGGTGACCAACGCGATCTCGTCGGTCATCATCGTCGGTGCGCTGGTGGCGAGCGCGGCGGCCGGATCGCCGGTTTCCAAGTGGCTCGGCCTTGGCGCGGTGGTGCTGGCCTCGGTCAACATCTTCGGCGGCTTTGCCGTCACCGCGCGCATGCTGGCGATGTACAAGAAGAAGGAGAAGAAGTGATGGAACACGTCACCGCCACTCCTTCGTGGGCGATGCTCGCCTATCTCGTTTCCGGCGTGCTGTTCATCCTCGCTCTACGGGGGCTTTCCAGCCCCGGCACCAGCCGCGCGGGCAACCGCTATGGCATGATCGGCATGACCATCGCCGTGGCGACCACGCTGGTCACGCATTCGATTGCCAGCCTGCCCGAGATCATCGTGGCCATCGCCATCGGCGGTGCGATCGGCTTCGTCACCGCGCGCAAGATCGCGATGACCGACATGCCGCAGCTTGTTGCCGCGTTCCACTCGCTGGTTGGTCTTGCGGCGGTACTGGTGGGCCTTGCCGCCTATCTCAACCCGGTGGCGTTCGGCATCACCGGGCCGGACGGGCTGATCGAGCCGCAGTCCCGTGTCGAGATGGGCCTCGGCATCGCCATCGGGGCGATCACGTTCTCCGGCTCTGTCATCGCGTTCCTCAAGCTGGCCGGCAAGATGAGCGGATCGCCGATCCTGCTGCCCGGCCGCCATGTGCTGAACCTCGGCACGCTGGTCGCGATCCTGGGGCTGGTGGGATACTTCACGCAGGACCAGGCACCCTGGGTGATCGCCACGATCACGGTGCTCAGCTTCCTGATCGGCTTCCTGCTGATCATCCCGATCGGCGGGGCGGACATGCCGGTGGTCGTTTCGATGCTCAACTCGTATTCGGGCTGGGCGGCGGCGGCGATGGGCTTCACGCTGCACAACACCGCGATGATCATCACCGGTGCGCTGGTCGGCTCGTCCGGCGCGATCCTGTCCTATATCATGTGCAAGGCGATGAATCGCGGCTTCCTGTCGGTGATCGCCGGCGGCTTCGGCGCGGATGCGGGAGCCGGCGGCGCGGGCGGCGCAGCCAAGGAACAGCGCCCGTGGAAGCGCGGATCGGCTGAGGACGCGGCCTACATCATGAAGGAAGCCGAAAGCGTCATCATCATCCCGGGCTATGGCATGGCGGTGGCGCAGGCCCAGCACGTGCTGCGCGAGATGGGCGACCAGTTGAAGGCCGCCGGGGTCAACGTGAAGTACGCGATCCACCCGGTGGCGGGGCGCATGCCCGGGCACATGAACGTGCTGCTGGCCGAAGCCAACGTGCCCTATGACGAGGTGTTCGAACTGGAGGACATCCAGGGCGAGTTCGCGCAGGCGGACGTGGCCTTCATCATCGGCGCCAACGACGTGGTGAACCCGGCGGCCAAGACCGACAAGTCCAGCCCGATCTATGGCATGCCGGTGTTCGACGTGGAGAAGGCCAAGACGATCTTCTTCATCAAGCGTTCGATGGGCGGCGTGGGTTATGCCGGCGTGGACAACGACGTGTTCTACATGGACCAGACCATGATGCTCCTCGCCGACGCCAAGAAGATGGTCGAGGATATCGTCAAGGCGCTGGCCCATTGATGGAGGCACGTTGATGCGCCGGATCGGGATGTTCGCCGCGCTGACGGGCGCGCTGGCACTGGCTGCCTGCGCGCCGTCCAAGCTGGCCTATGGTCAGGTCAAGAGCGCGATGATGGATGCGGGGCTGTCCGAAGCCAATTCGGCCTGCATGGCGACGCGGATGACCGACCGGCTTTCGCTTGGCCAGTTGCAGAAGCTGAAGCAGCTCAAGGGCGATAAGCGTTCGCTGTTCGATTATGTTTCGGCGGTGCGCCGGGTGGGCGATGCGCAGGCGATCGAGGTGACGGCGAGTTCGGCGGCGCTGTGCGCGGTGGGGCTTGCGCCGGAGAAGCGCCGGTAGGGCGTTCCCTCGCGGGGGCGGGCCGAGGCACAATCCGCCGGATTCCGTGTCTCTCCCGCTGGACGGCGCGCACGCCCTTTCGTAAGGCCGGGGCGACGAGGGTGGTCGCATTCCCCGGGAGATCTGACTTTGCGTAAACTCGGCCTTATCGGCGGCATGAGCTGGGTTTCTACCCGCACCTATTACGAACACATCAACCGGCTCGTTCAGGCCAGGACCAGCAAGCTGGCCAGCGCGCCGTTGCTGATCGAAAGCCTCGATTTCACCGATCTTGTCCGCCTGTCCACGCCCGAGCAGTGGAACCATGCCGCGGACGTGCTGACGGCCAGCGCGCAGCGGCTGGAGCAGGCCGGCGCCACCGCGATCCTGATCGGCGCCAATTCGATGCACAAGGTTTATGACAAGGTGGCCGGCGCGGTGCAGGTGCCGGTGATCCACATCGCCGACGTGGTGGGCCAAAAGATGCAGGCCAATGGCGTCAAGACGGCGGCGCTGATCGGATCGCGCAACGTGATGATCGAAAGCTTCTATCGCAAGCGGCTGATCGAACATGGCGTAACGCTGCTGCCCCCGGTGATGGACAGCGTGGAGGAAGTGGACCGCATCATCTACGAGGAACTGATGCAGGGCCGCGCTACGCGATCGGCGGAGCGCACGTTCAAGACCATGATCACCAACATGGAGCGCGATGGCGCGCAGGCGATCGTGCTGGGCTGCACCGAACTGGACATGGTGATCGATGTCGATGCCAACGTGCTGCCGATCTATGACGGCACCGCGATCCATGCCGAAGCGGCGGTCGACTGGATCCTGGGCGGGTAGCCGATTGCCGTGACCGCCACGCGCGCGCCCTATGCCAGCGATCCGGCGCGGTCGCGCGGGCGGGAATACCCGCTTGAATCGTCGACCGCGCGCGGCCCGCGCAGCGAATTCCAGCGCGATCGCGACCGGATCATCCATTCGATCGCGTTCCGCCGGCTGCGCCACAAGACGCAGGTGTTCATCGCGCCCGATGGCGATCATTACCGCGTGCGGCTGACGCACAGCCTGGAAGTGGCGCAGATCGGCCGCGTGATCGCGCGGGCGCTGGGGCTGGACGAGGATCTGACCGAGGCGCTGTGCCTGGCGCACGACATCGGCCACCCGCCGTTCGGCCACGCCGGCGAGGACGCGCTGGAAACCGCGATGGCGGACCACGGCGGGTTCGACCACAACGCCAACACGCTGCGCGTGCTGATGCGAATGGAAAGCCCCTATTGCGGGCACGAGGGGCTGAACCTTTCGTGGGAGCTGCTGGAGGGTCTGGCCAAGCACAACGGCCCCGTCCACGCGCCGACCTGGGCGCTCGCTGAACTCGACGCGGCGTTCCCGCTCGATCTGGGGCAGCGCGCTTCGCTGGAAGCGCAGGTGGCGGCGGTGGCGGACGACATCGCCTATGACAACCACGACATCGACGACGGCCTGCGTGCCGGCTTTCTGACGATCGACGAGCTGCTGGAACTGCCCTCCATCGCCGACCAGTGGCGCGCGATCGAACGGCGCTTTCCGGGTGGGCAGCGTGATCGCCTGCAGCGCGAGCTGGTGCGCGGGCAGATCGGCCGCATGGTCAACGACGTGATCGCGGAAACGCGCCGGCGCCTGATCGAAAGCGGCGCCGAAACGGCGGAGGACGTGCGCGCCGCGCCGCTGGCGCTGGCCAGTTTCTCGGCCGGGATGGCGGACGAGGAGCGCGCGCTCAAGCGCTTCATGTACGACCGGCTCTATTACCACCCCGAACAGATCGCCACGGCGGAACGCGCGTGTTCGGTGATCGCCGCGCTGTTCACGGCCTATGCCGAGGACCCTGCGCGGATGCCGGAAAGCTGGCAGCGGCAGATGCCGCAAGGCGAGCCAGGCCGCAGCCGGCATGTCGCCGATTTCATTGCGGGGATGACCGACCGCTATGCGATAGACAGCTTCACACGGCTATTCGGCAGCGCCCCCGAGGGCCTGAGCAATGTCTAACGAAACGCGCATCGCGCTGCTGGGCGCCACGGGCATGGTCGGGCGGCAGGTGATGGAAAAGGCGGTGGGCCGGCGCGGCCAGCGGCTGATCGCCATCGCCCGGCGCGAAGTGCCGTTGCCACCGGGCGCGCGCATGGAAATGCTGCTGTCCGATCCGGATTACTGGCCCGATGCCATCGCCGCCGCGCGCGCGGACGTGGCGGTAATCGCGCTCGGCACCACGATCCGCGCCGTAGGCGGGGACAGGGACGCGTTTCGCGCGGTCGATCACGATCTGGTGCTGACCTGCGCCCGCGCCGCGCGCGAGGCCGGGGTGCGCCAGCTGATCGCGGTATCCTCGGTCGGCGCGCAACTGGCGTCGAAGAACTTCTATCTCTCCGTGAAAGGTGAGGTGGAGGACACGCTGTCGCGGCTTCGTTTCGGCCGACTCGACATCCTGCGCCCCGGGCTGCTGCGTGGGCGGCGCGAAGGGCCGTTGCGCATGGGGGAACGCGTGGCGATGATCGCCAGCCCGGTGGCGGACCTGTGTCTGCACGGTTCGCTGCGCAAGTACCGCTCCATCCGCGCTTCCGTGGTGGCGGAGGCAATCCTTGGCCTTGCCGGGATCAAGCCCGACGGGCGCTTCGTGCACGAACACGACGCGATCCTGCGCGCCACACGGCGTTAGCATCGGGCGCCGGAACCGTTAGCCTGCCTTGCGGATAAGTTCAGCCGCAAAGGGCGGCTGCGCGGATTGACTTGGCCTTGCTGCGGCGCGAAATGGACAGGTCGCTGATCGCGCGGGAGAGTTCCTGCGATTCGCCAGTCGGATCGCGGGACGCCGAAGGAGCAACCGCCCCGGAATCTCTCAGGCTTCAGGACCGCGTTGGTCGATAGCGACGCTCTGGAAAGTGTCCTTGCCGCAAGGAAAGGGCCGCCGAAGGGGTAACCTTGCCAGCCCGCGCGGGCGGCGGGGGAAAGCTCTCAGGTTTCCGTGACAGAGGGGGCACCGATGGGTGCCAGACTGTACGGAGACCGATTTTGTGAGCGACACATACAAAATTTCACCGGATGAAATCAGCGAGCCCGACGCCGGGCCGCTGACCTTGCCGCTCGATGGCTGGCACCGCGCGCGTGGCGGCCGCATGGTCGCTTTCGCCGGATACTGGATGCCGGTGCAGTACGAAGGCATCATCGCCGAGCACCTGTGGACGCGCGCGCACGCCGGGTTCTTCGACGTTTCGCACATGGGCCAGCTCTATATCGCGGGCGAAGGCGTCGAAGCCGCGATCGAGGCGGTGCTGCCGATCGACCTGTCCACCCTGCCGCTGGGCGGGGTGCGCTATTCGCTGCTGCTCGATGCCAATGGCGGCATTCTGGATGACCTGATGGTCACGCGCTGGGGCACGGGCTTCTATCTGGTGGTCAACGGCGCGACCAAGCACGACGACATCGCCCATCTGCGCGCGAACCTGCCCGAAGCCGTCTCGCTCACGCACCTGGCGGACAGCGCGCTGTTCGCGCTGCAAGGGCCGGAAGCCTTCGCCGCGCTCGCTCCGCTGGTGGGTGGCGAACACGCGCTTTCCGCGCTCAGCTTCATGCGCGGCGCCAGCTTCACGCTGGGCGGCGTGGACGCGTGGATCAGCCGCTCGGGCTATACCGGCGAGGACGGGTTCGAGATCGCCGTGCCGGCCGAAAGCGCCGCCGCGATCGCAGACCTGATCTGCGCGCAACCACAAGTGAAGCCGATCGGCCTGGGCGCGCGCGATTCGCTGCGGCTCGAAGCCGGCCTGCCGCTTTACGGGCACGACATGACGCCGGACGTGGACCCGGTGAGCGCGGACCTGTTGTTCGGCATCAACAAGCGCCGGCGCGGTGACGGAGGCTTCCCCGGCGCGGACCGCATCCTGCCGCTGATCGATACCGGCAGCGTCACGCGCCGGGTCGGCCTGGTGCTCGAAGGCCGGATGGCCGCGCGCGAGGGCGCGAAAGTGCTGTGGGGCGAGGCCGAGGTCGGCAGCGTCACCTCCGGCGGCTTTTCGCCCAGCCTGGAGAAGCCCATCGCCATGGCCACCGTCGCCGCCGAACTGGCGCGGCCGGGCACCCAGCTCATCATCGACGTGCGCGGCCGCAAGATCGCGGCCACCGTCACGCCCATGCCCTTCGTTCCCCACCGCTATCACCGCAAAGGAGCCGCCTGATGCCCCGCTATTTCACCCAGGACCACGAGTGGATCGACGTTGACGGCAGCGATGCCACCGTTGGCATCACCGACTACGCGCAGAGCCAGCTTGGAGACATCACCTTCGTGGAACTACCGGCGGCGGGTTCGGCGGTGGCCAAGGGCGACAGCGCCTCGGTGGTGGATTCGGTCAAGGCCGCCTCGGACGTCTATGCACCCGTTTCGGGTACGGTGAGCGAGGCCAACGCCGCGCTGGAAGACGAGCCGGAACTGGTCAACACCGCTGCCGAAAGCGATGGCTGGCTGTGGCGCATGACGCTGTCCGATGCCGCCGAACTCGAAGGCCTGATGGACGAAGCCGCCTACAAGACCTACGTCGAGGGGCTTTGACCGGATGCGCTATCTTCCCCTGAGCGAGAATGATCGCAGCGCCATGCTGTCGGTCATCGGCGCGGGATCGATCGACGACCTGTTCGTCGACGTGCCCGCCGAAGCGCGGCAGGCGGGGCCGATCCCCGGCCTGCCGCTCCACGCCAGCGAAATGGCGGTGGAACGCCACATGGCGCGGCTCTCCGCCGAAAGCCTGACGGCGGGCGAAGCACCGTTCTTCCTGGGCGCGGGCGCCTATCGCCACCATGTGCCGGCCAGCGTCGACCACCTGATCCAGCGCGGCGAGTTCCTGACCGCCTACACGCCCTATCAGCCGGAAATCGCGCAGGGGACCTTGCAGGTGCTGTTCGAGTTCCAGACCCAGGTCGCGCGCCTGTTCGGGACCGACATCGCCAATGCCTCGCTCTACGACGGGTCGACCGCGTGCTGGGAAGCAATCACCATGGCGGGCCGCATCACGCGGCGGAAGAAGGCCGTGCTTTCGAGCGGCCTCCACCCGCACTACGTCGAGACCGCGCGCACCATGGCGCGCTTTACCGGCGATGCGCTGGTGACCTCTGCCCCGGTGCTGGCCGCAGCGGCGGATGACGACGCCGTGATCGCCGCGATCGACGCGGACACGGCCTGCGTCGTCGTGCAGTATCCCGACGTGCTTGGCCGCATTCCCGATCTCGCGCGGATCGCGGCCGCCGCGCAGGCGCAGGGCGCCCTGCTGGTGGCGGTGGTGACCGAACCGGTCGCGCTGGGCCTGCTCGAAAGCCCCGGTGCCCTGGGCGCGGACATCGTCGTGGGGGAAGGGCAGTCGCTCGGCGTTGGTCTCCAGTTCGGTGGGCCGTACCTCGGCCTGTTCGGCTGCCGCGAGAAGTTCGTGCGCCAGATGCCCGGCCGCCTGTGCGGCGAAACCGTGGACGCCGAAGGTCGGCGCGGCTTCGTGCTGACGCTGTCGACGCGCGAACAGCACATCCGGCGCGAGAAGGCGACGAGCAACATCTGCACCAATTCCGGCCTCTGCGCGCTGGCGTTCTCGATCCATCTCAGCTTGCTGGGCGGGACCGGGCTGGAGCGCATGGCACACCTGAGCCATGCCCGCGCGCGCGCCACGGCGGATCGCCTGGCGCAAGTGCCGGGCGTGGAGATCGTCAACACCACGTTCTTCAACGAATTCGCGGTGACGCTGCCGCGCGATGCCCGGCAGGTGGTGCGCGATCTGGCGGAACGCAAGGTGCTGGGCGGCGTGTCGCTGGGCCGGCTCTATCCGGGCGAAGCGGCGCTCGCCAATGGTCTGCTGGTCGCGGCCAGCGAATGCACGACGGCGGAAGACATCGACGCGCTGGGTACGGCGCTTGAGGAGGTGCTGGCATGAACGACCTCAATCCCGCGGGCTGGAGCCCGGCCATGTCCGGCGATCAGGGCGAGAGCGCGGCGGTGACGACTTTCACCGGCAACCGCGCGCTGCAGCTGGAGGAACCGCTGCTGTTCGAGATCGGCGCGGCCGACCGGTGCGGTGTCGATTTCGATGAAGCGCCGGACCTGCCCGACACGCTGGGCGCGTTCCGGCGCAAGGCGCGGCTCGATCTGCCGGGCCTGTCCGAGCCGGAAGCGGTGCGGCACTATACCCGCCTGTCGCGGCAGAACTACGCGATCGATCTGGGCCTCTTCCCGCTGGGAAGCTGCACGATGAAGCACAACCCGCGCCTGGACGAAAAGGTGGCGCGGATGCCGGGCTTTGCCGATGTCCATCCGTTGCAGCCGCAGCAGACGGTGCAGGGCGCGCTGAAGGTGATCAACGAACTGGCGCACTGGCTGATCAAGCTGACGGGGATGCACGGGGTGGCGATGACGCCCAAGGCCGGCGCGCATGGCGAACTGTGCGGGCTGCTGTGCATCCGCGCCGCGCTGGAAGCGCGGGGCGACGCGCGCGAGGTGATCCTGGTGCCCGAAAGCGCGCACGGTACCAATCCTGCCACGGCGGCCTTCGCCGGCTATCGCGTGGAGAACATCCCGGCGACCGAGGACGGGCGCGTCGACGTGGCGGCGCTGACCGCACGGCTCGGGCCGGACGTGGCCGGGGTGATGATCACCAATCCCAACACCTGCGGCCTGTTCGAGCGCGAGTTGAAGACGATTGCCGATGCGGTCCATGCGGCCGGCGGCTATGTCTATTGCGACGGGGCGAACTTCAACGCCATCGTCGGGCGCGTGCGCCCCGGAGACCTTGGCGTCGATGCCATGCACATCAACCTGCACAAGACGTTCTCCACCCCGCACGGCGGGGGCGGGCCGGGGTCAGGGCCGGTCGTGCTGTCGGAAGCGCTCGCGCCCTATGGGCCATTGCCGTTCACCGCGCGGCAGGCCGATGGTTCGGTGCGGCTGGTGGAGGAAGAGGACGCGCCCGGCATCCATCCCGAAGGCTTCGGTCGGATGTGCGCGTTCCATGGCCAAATGGGCATGTTCACGCGCGCACTGGCCTATATCCTGAGCCACGGCGCGGATGGGCTGCGGCAGGTTTCGGGCGACGCGGTGCTCAACGCCAACTACGTGCTGCGCCGGCTTGAGGACGTGCTGGAAGCGCCGTTCGGCGCAGCCGGCCCCTGCATGCACGAAGCGCTGTTCAGCGATGACGGTTTCGCGGAAGGGTTCTCCACGCTCGATCTCGCCAAGGGCCTGATCGACGAGGGTTTCCATCCGATGACGGTCTATTTCCCGCTGGTGGTCCACGGCGCGATGCTGGTCGAGCCGACCGAGACCGAAAGCAAGGCGGGGCTGGACCAGTTCATCGGGGCGATGAGGTCGCTGGCCGAGCGCGCGCGGGAAGGCGATCCGCTGCTAAAGAGCGCGCCGCACCTGGCTCCACGTCGGCGGCTCGATGAAACGCTGGCCGCGCGCAAGCCGAAGCTGGTGTGGAAGGACTGACGACCTTCCGTGCGCAAAGGCCGCCGGGTGACCGGCGGCCTTTGTTCTGAACTTACTTGTGGATCGCGTCGGAACCGGCCTGACCGACCGACTCGATGTCGCGGCCGGCGCCTTTCACGGTGTTGCAGGCGGCGGTGCCCAGCACCATTCCACTCAGAACCGTCGCGAGAACGATCTTGCGGATCATCGGAAATCTCCTCTCGTAAATAGCCGAACACCGCATTGGCGGTGATGAACCGCTGGAACGTTCGGAACGGCTAGCGGTTCCGCCGGTGGATCGGTTACGCGGTCAGCGCGTCGCCCGCGCGTTGGCGATGCAGCAGGTGTTCCCGCCAGGCGATGATCAGCCCGGCGGCGATCACGATTGGCGCGCCGATCCAGGTTGAGGCGGGCGGCAGATGGTCGAACACCAGCCAGCCCCACAACGTGGCCCAGGCGAAGGCGGAATAATCCATCACGATCACGCTCGATACGCTGCCATAACGCAGCGCGGCGGTGAGAAAGATCTGGCCGATCAGGCCGGACAGGCCGATGCCGAACAGGATCAACCAGTCCGCCGCGTCATGGTGGACGCCGGTGCGCAGCAGGAACAGGGCCAGCACCGGCGAGGTGAAAGCGGAGAACCAGAATACCACCGTCAGCGGTTGTTCGGTCCGTCCCAAATCGCGCAACTGGATGGCGATCACCGCGACCATGAACGCCGCGCCGATGCCGACCGCGATCCCGAACGGCGGGAGATGCGATTGGTTCGGCCCCGCGATCACCAGAATGCCCGCCAGCCCCAGTATCACGGCCGACCAGCGCACCCAGCCCACTGGTTCCTTGAGCACCACCGCCGCAAGGATCACCGCGAACATCGGGGCGGTGAAGCCCAGCACGGTGGATTCGGCCAGAGGCAGCAGGATCACCGCGCCCAGGGTCAGGAACATGCCGGAGCCGCCGAAGGCCGCGCGGCGGGCATGAACCCACAACCGCTGCGTCTTGAGGACGGAAAGCTGGCCGCGCGCGGCAAGATAGCCGAGCAGCATCAGGCCGGGAAAGAACTGCCGCCAGAACAGGGTCTCCGGTAGGCTTACGCCGCGGGTGCCCGCCACTTTGACCAGCATCAGCATGACCGAGAGCGAAGCCATGGCGGCCAGGCGCAACCCCAGCGCCAGGATCGGTCGGTTCATGCGGTCCATGCGCTTGCCCTTAGGCGTACGGGGCTTGCGATCAAGCGCTTCGTTCCCATCTTCGGCGCATGGACGATGCGGTGACGATGGGTTCGATCGGGGGGGTGGCCATTCTGCTGGCAATGATCGCGTGGTGGGCCGACCGCCGGCGGTTGCGCCGCAGCGACCCCGACGCCGTCGGCTTCATGCCGTGGACGACGATCTATTTCCTGGCGATGATGATCGGCTGCGTCGCGCTCGGCCTGGCCGCGCGCGACTGGTTCCACACCGCCTGAACCGGCGGCAGCCGATCAGAGGCAGGCGTCGAGGTAGGCCTGGTCGAACCCGAACTGGCGCGCCTTTTCCAGCGTGTAGGGGCGCAGACCGGTCGAACGGAATTCGCCGATAATCTTGCCGTCCTCGCTCTCGTCCAGATATTCGAACTTGAACAGTTCCTGCGTCACGATCACGTCGCCTTCCATGCCGATCACTTCGGTCACGTTGGTGGTGCGGCGCGAACCATCGCGCAGGCGCTTCACCTGAACGATCAGATCGACCGATTCCGCGATCTGGCGGCTGATGGCTTCCTTGGGGATCTTGATGTCGCCCATCATGATCATGTTTTCCATACGGCCCAGGCATTCGCGCGGGCTGTTGGCGTGCAGCGTACACATCGAACCATCGTGGCCGGTGTTCATCGCGGCCAGCAGGTCGAAGCATTCGGCGCCACGGATTTCGCCCAGGATGATCCGGTCAGGGCGCATACGCAGCGCGTTCTTGACGAGATCGCCGATGGTGATGGCGCCCTGACCTTCCAGGTTCGGCGGGCGGGTTTCCAGCGGCAGCCAGTGCGGCTGCTGCAGGCGCAGTTCGGCCGCATCCTCGATCGTCAGCACGCGTTCGCCCGGATCGATCATCTTCGACAGGGCGTTGAGCATGGTCGTCTTGCCCGAACCGGTACCGCCCGAGATCACGATGTTCATGCGGCACGCGCCCGCGACTTTCAGCGCGGTGCACATCTTGTCGGACATCGAACCGAAATCGCGCAACATGTCGAGCGTGATCGGCTTTTCGGAAAACTTACGGATCGAGATGGCGGTACCGCGCAAGCTGAGCGGCGGCACGATCACGTTGACGCGGCTGCCGTCCTTGAGGCGCGCGTCGGCCAGCGGCGTGGTCTGGTCGACGCGGCGGCCGACCTGGTTGACGATGCGCTGCGCGATCTGGAACAGGTGGCTTTCATCGCGGAACCGGATCGGCGCGATGGTCAGCTTGCCCTTCTTTTCGATGTAGGTCTGTTCCGGGCCGTTGACCATGATGTCGGTCACGTCGGGATCGTTGAGCAGTTCTTCCAGCGGACCGAAGCCCAGCAGTTCGTCGATCAGCACCTTTTCCAGCGCGAACTGTTCGCGCCGGTTGAGCGTGACTTTCAGTTCCGCCAGCACTTCCATGATGATCGGACGGAATTCTTCGGACAGTTCGTCCTTGGTCAACGTGGCGGCGGCTTCGGGATCGACGCGTTCGAGCAGGCGCGGGAGCACCTGTTCCTTGATCTTGTGGACCGAGGCTTCGAAGCCTTCGGCCTGATAGGTGCTTTCGTGGACGCCGTTGACGCGATCGGCAAGGCGCGTCATCGCATCCGCCTTCATCGGGTTCTGCGGCGCGGCGCTTTCGGATTCGGCAGGAAGGGGCGGGAACTGCTGGCCACCGACCGGCGGTTGGCTCGCTGGCGCGGGCTGGCCCGCGGGAGCTTGCTCGCCAGCCCGCATGGGCCGCGCGACACCGAAGGAAGGCCGCATGGAACCGCCGCCGCCAAGTCCGTTCTTTCGCCCAAAAGCGCTCATTAAATAGATCCCGTCTTGCGACCCCTTCCGGAAAATGGAGGAAGAAGGTCACCAGTCCTTATGCAAACGCGGTGAATAATCGGGAAACGTTCAGGAATTCCTAACCGGGCGAGGGGCATGGCGCAGTACGCACCCATCGCGGAGATCCGTCAGCCGAAAACGGCGAAAGCGTCCCGCGGCAATTACCTCCGGTTAACCATCCCGCGCTAGAACGTCGGGCGGAGATGCCATGCCACCCCAACTGACGATCATCATTCCGGTCTTCAACGAGCAGGAAAGCCTTGGCGCGTTTCTCGATGCCGTCCGGACGCCGCTGGCGCAGGCGCTCGATGTGATCGAGGCGCAGGCTTCGGCGGAATTGCTGTTCGTGGATGATGGCAGCAGCGATCGCACGCCGGACATGCTGGCGATCCTTGCCGGGCTGGACGCGCGTGTCCGCTATCTCCGCTTGTCCCGCAATTTCGGCAAGGAAGCCGCCATCGCGGCCGGCTTGCAGCACGCGCGCGGGGCGGCCGTGGTGCCGATGGACGTCGATTTGCAGGATCCGCCGGAACTGTTGCCAGCCTTGGTACGCGAGTGGGTGGCGGGCGCGAAAGTCGTCAATGCCCGCCGCGTCGACCGCTCCAGCGACAGCCGGTTGAAACGCTGGACGGCGCATGGGTTTTACCGCGCGGTCAACCTCATGGCTGAAACACCTATCCCCGAGAACGTGGGCGACTATCGCCTGCTCGACCGGGCGGCTGTGGATGTCATCAACCGGCTTGGCGAAAGCGCGCGTTTCAACAAGGGCCTGTTCGCGTGGGTGGGTTTCAGGGTCGCGACGGTGGACTATGTCCGGTCGCAGCGCCATGCCGGTGAAACGAAATGGCGCTGGCGCCGGCTGTGGAGCCTCGCGCTCGACGGGATAACGGCTTCGACCACGGCGCCGTTGCGCATCTGGACATATGTTGGCGGCGTGACCGCCCTTGGCGCATTTGCCTATGCGGCATTTCTGGTGCTGCACACGCTGATAACCGGCATCGACACGCCAGGCTATGCGTCGATTATGATCAGCGTGCTGATGCTGGGCGGCATCCAGCTGCTAAGCATCGGAATCATGGGGGAATATATCGGCCGTATCGCCAAGGAAGTGCGGCAGAGGCCCCTGTATGTCGTTGAACAGGACAGTGCGGCAGAGCCGGATCAGGGCTCCAGCGAAAGGGAAGAAGCGTGGACCAGGCCGCCTATGCGGGCATGAATGCGGTGGAGGAACGGCACTGGTGGTTCGTCGCCCGTCGGCGCATCATCGCCAGCCTGATCGACCGTTTCGCATTGCCGCCGCGCAACGCGAAGGTATTGGAAGCCGGATGCGGAACAGGCGGCAACCTTGCCCTGCTGGCCCGCTATGGCCATCTCGAGGCGTTCGAATTCGATGATGGCGCGCGCGATCTTGCCTCCGCCAAGGGTATCGCGGACATCGGGTTCGGCGCGCTGCCGGACCGGGTTGCGCTGCCCGATCGCTCCTATGACCTGATCGCCTTGCTCGATGTGCTCGAACACATCGAGGACGATCGTTCGTCGCTGCGACGCCTGGGCGATCTGCTTCGCAGCGAAGGCCGGTTGATCCTGACCGTCCCGGCGATTCCATCGCTGTGGTCAAGGCACGATGAGATCCACCACCATCATCGGCGCTATACGCTGAAAACCTTGCGCACGTGCATTGCCGAGGCCGGGCTGAAAGTGGAAAAAATAGGCTACTTCAACTCGCTGTTGTTCCCGCTGGCGTGGCTGCAGCGGCAGGCGCAGCGCGTGCGTGGTCACGATGCGCCGCTGGACGACATGCCGGGCCGGCTTCTCAACGGAGCATTGCAGGCGGTGTTCGCGCTGGAGCGCTTTCTGCTCGGGCGCGTGAAGATGCCCATCGGCCTTTCGCTCTACGCCGTGGTTTCGGCGCGCTGAGCTAAACGCCGACGGGGCGGCGCCATACGCCTTCCCAGCACGCGTCGGGTTCGACGACCGGCACGATGCTGACGTGCTGGCCGAGCAGGCGCGGCGGAACCTTGCCCAGGGGGGCCAGATAGCTGCCCTTGGGGTAGCGCGCGAAACCCTGGTCCCACGCCTTGAAGAAGCTGCAGCGGCCGTGCCCCACCGGCGCGAACCGGAAGGCGCGGTTTATCTCGGAAACGCCGATACAGGCCGCGAGCGCCAACGCCCCGGCCAGCCACCAGTGCCGGCCCGCCGTTTTCCAGCCCGGCGACGCCGCGAGAATTTCCGCGACCAGCACGGCCAGCACGGTTTGCGAGGGTATTGCGCCGCGCATCATGAGGTCGATTGACCAGCCGATCTGCGCTTGCGGTATCACCAGCATTACCACGCCCGCCAGCGTTGCCGCATGACGGCCAAAGCGGGACTGCGGGCTTGCCGCCATCACGGGCACCAGCCAGGGCAGCGTTTCCAGCGCTTCGAACAGGGCGTACCGCGGGAAATCGTAGGCATAGAGCCGTATGCCGACGTTATCGCCCGCCATGCCCAGGTACGCGAGCGCGGGAAGCGACAGGGCGGAGGCGCCGAGGGGCAGTACCAGCGATCGCCACGAGAGCGTTCCCTGCCGCAAGGCCTCCACGCCCGCCAGCGCCGCCCAGGGCAGCGCGCCGATCATCGACAGCGGCGACCACAGCGCGGTCAACGGAACGACGGCAAGGAACACGCCGATGTCCAGCTTGCCAACCCGCCAGAGCAGGAACAGCAGGCCGCAAAGCCATCCCGCCAGGGCATGCTGAGGCACCCAGAACGCCAGCGTGATGAACGAGCTGAACTGAAAGCCGGGAAGCCAGCCTTCAAGATGATCGATAAAGCGCGGGCCGACAATGGCATTGCCGACAATGTCCAGCCCGCCGAAGCACAGCGCCACGATCAGCGCGATCCAGCGGCCGCGGCGGCTGTCGAAAAGCGGCGACGCCAGCGCCAGAAGCCCTCCGAGAAGCAGGGCGTTCTGGATTAGCAGCGTCAGGCCGCCCGCCGTTTCGCCCCAGGCTTTCCAGGCGAGGGCAGGCAGCAGATACATGCCGATAGGCGCGCGCAGCAGAAACGGCTCGCCCTGGTAGAGATAGGCGAACGGCCATGGATGAATGGCCATGTCGCGCAGCACGGCATCGCGAACCTGCCAGTCGATGTTGGCGTAGAACAGCCGCCCTTCGCCACCGAGAAGAAGCAAAACAAACGCGATCGCCACGCACAACCCGATCCTGCGGAGCGGGATGGGGCCGATCTGCCGGGCGCCTCTTGTCAGGCCGAAGACAAGCAGGCTGGAAGCCAGCGCCTGCAGGCCAAGCAACAGGGGCGAGGTGAAGCCCAGAAAAGCCGAAAGCAGCACGAGGTCGGCCGCGAGCCAGCCGGCTAACATGCCAAGAAGCCAGTGGCCCGGAAGCGAAGCCAGGCGATCAGCGCGGGCGGGCGTTTGCGATAGCGGTGAGGTCATCAGGCGATCATCTGGTTGTTGCTGTCCATAGCCCTCGACATGCCAGCCCAGGCACGCGCAATTTATGCCGTCTTAACCCGATCTGTGCAGATTGGCAGAATGTTCGATCGCCTGCCAAGCTGGTTTCGCTTCCTGATCGTGGGCGGCATCAACACCGCTTTCGGCTATGCGCTGTTCGTAGGCCTGATTTTGCTGGGAGCGTCAAGGCTGACCGCTGTGGTCGCGGCAACGGCGCTGGGTGTCGCGTTCAATTTCCACACCATCGGCAAGCATGTCTTTGCCAACCGCGATCTTGCCCTGCTGCCACGGTTCCTGGGTGTTTATACGGTTCAGGTTTGCGTCAACAGTCTTGCACTGACCTTGTTGGGACGGCTGGGATTTCACCCCCTGGTCGCGCAAGCATTGCTCGTTCCTTTTCTTGCCGTTTCTGTCTATCTCGCGCTCCAGCATTTCGTGTTCCGACCGGTGAGGGCGCGCCCTGCGCAGCCCGTTAGCTGAAGCGAACCCGCAAATGCGTTGAAATCGAAAGGCAGATGAACGGCACCGGTGTGCCCCCATCAGCGTAAAGGCGCGTTAGTGGACCATCGATCACGTGAAGCATCCGGCCTTCTGTTCGCGCTCGCCGGGTTCGCGCTGCTTTCGGTCGGGGATGCGGTCGTCAAGTCAATGGCCGGGCTGTGGCCGGGGCTGGCTATCGCGGCGCTGCGCTATGTCGCGGGTGTGATCGGGCTGGGCGTGGTGCTTGCGCTGCGCGAAGGGCGGGCCGGGTTCCGCATGGCGCGGCCCGGCTGGCAAATGCTACGGGGCGGGGGCGTGGCGATATCGGCCATGGCGTTCTTCACCGCGCTGTTCCTGATGCCGATCGCCACCGCCACCGCGATCACCTTCACCAGCCCGATGATTACCGGGCTGCTTGCCGCGCTGATCCTGCGCGAGCCGATGCGGCGCGCGACGTGGATCGCCAGCGCCTTCGCTTTCGCCGGCGTGCTGATCGTGCTGCGGCCCAATCTTGCCACACTGGGCGCGGTGGCGTTCCTGCCGCTGCTTTCCGCCATCGGCATGGCGCTGCTGATGATCGGCAACCGTGCGGTGGCCGGCCATGCCAGCGCGCTGGCGATGCAGTTCAGCGTGGCGTTCTTCGGCACGCTGATCCTGGTACCCGCCGCGATCATCGGGCATTTCAGCGGCTTGCCGATGTTGCATATCGGCGTGCCGGAATGGAGCGTGGCGGCGCGGTCGGTGCTGATCGCCTGCAGCGCGAGCCTTGCCCACACGCTGGTCTACATGGCGACCACCCGCGCCGGCGCGGCGACGATCGCGCCGATGACCTATGTGCAGTTGCTGATGGCTGGCTTCTTCGGCTGGCTGCTGTTTCGCGAGCGCCCCGATGCCACCGCGCTGTTCGGCGCCGCGGTGATCGTCGCGGCGGGGCTGTATCTGTGGAACGCCGGGCGGGCCGACGCGCCGGCCAGACCGGGCCGGTGAGCGACGCGGCGGCCTGCTGCTGGTTGTGCGAACGGCCGCTGGGACGACGGATCGAATGGCATCACCCGGTGCCGAAAAGCCGGGGCGGGCGGGAGACCGTGGCGGTCCATCCGATCTGCCACCGCACGCTGCATGCCCAGTTCGGCAACGGGGAACTCGCGCGCATTGGCCATGATGCCGACACGCTGCGGGCCAATCCGGTGATCGCGAAATTCGTAGCATGGGTTTCGGGCAAGCCGCCCGATTTCCACGCGCCCACGGCAAAACGGCGTTAGAGGATATCCAGCAGCGGCTTCAGGCTATCCAGCAACACGGCGGGCCGGTCGCGCTCGGGCAAGTCGTCGCTCTTGGCCATGATCCCCGTGGCCATGCCGACCGAGAGCGCCCCTACGGCATTGGCCATGCGCATTTCCAGCGCCGGATCATCGCCCACCACCACCATATGTTTCGCCGCGCTTCGCGGCAGGCCCATCAGCAACCGCGCGGTATCGAACGCGACGCGCGAAGGCTTGCCCAGGATGCGCGGGCGCTTGCCGGTCATCGCGGTCAGCATCGCGTTGATCGGATAGCTGGCGCCGATGGCGCGACCGTTGGCCGTCGCAAAGAACGGCACGTTGCTGGCGGTCAGCAGCCTCGCACCCTTCCACAGCGAATCGCAGGCGGCTTCCAGCGCCGCAAAATCGAACTCGCGGAACCAGCCGGTATAGACCGCTTCCACCCCCTCGGCCGCCTCGTCCGGCCCCACCACAGCGAGCCCTGCGTCGTCGAGCGGCGCGCGGCAACCGGCATTGCCCAGCACGCGAACCTTCCCCACGCCGGAGCGCTTCAGCCAGTCCGCCGTGGACGAGGAGGGAGTAAGCATCTGAGCGTCCTCCACCGGAAATCCCGCCTTGCGCAGCGATGCGGCATAGGCGGCGGGCGGCTTGGCCGTGCCGTTGGTGAAGACGACATAGGGCGTGCCCCGCGCCTTCAGCCCTTCCAGAACGGCAATCGCATGGGGCAGGGCCTTGTGCCCGCCACTGGCGGCATCGCCCAGCGCGATCGTGCCGTCCATGTCGAACACGTAGCCGGAGGCATCGCGCAGGCGGACGGATACGTCCTTCGACACAGTCATGCGGCGGCTCCGGCATGGAGGGCGAGGCGGAAGCCCGGCCGTTCGATCACGATGTCGCGCGCCTGTGGTTGCGCGGCGAGCTTGCGCAGCAGGGCGAGCATCGGCGCGGCCTGGGGCGTGTAACCCGCGCGCGAACGCCCCGCCGCCTGCATGGCATCGACCTGTTCGGGCGGCATCACCGCGCGCAGCAGGAACTCCTCGTCGGACAGATGCACGCCGAACTGGCGGCGCAAGTCGGCGAGCGCGGGGAAGGTGGGCTCGTGCTCCAGTTCGCGCGCGCGGGGCCGGTCCATGATCGCCGCCAGGACTTGCGGATCGATGGGGGATGTCGGTTTGCCGAACTTGCCCAGGCAATAGCGCACCACCTGATCGGATACCTGCGCATAGCGGCGGTCGCCGATCACGTTGAACAGCGCCTGGCTCATGACCATCTGCGGGAAGGGCGTGACCATGATCGGATAGCCCAGCTCCGCGCGCACCTGCTCGGTTTCCGCGATCACCGCGCCCAGCCGGTCGGACAGGCCCAGTTCGTCGAGCTGGCGCGCGGTGGTGGTCATCACCCCGCCGGCGATCTGGTGACGCAGGAAGCTGGCATCGAAGTTCTGCGGCTGACCCGGGGGGAGGCCTTCGGCAGCGGCAAGGCGCGTCCAGTATTGCGTCAGCCTAGCGAGCGCGGCCTTGTCGATGGCCACCGTGTGCCCCGCTTCCTCCAGGTTTGCCAGCATCCGGTTGGCTTCGGGCAGCGAAGACCCGTCGCCCCCCGGCCCGATGCCGACGTGGATCGCGGACACGCCGAGCTTCGCCGCTTCCAGGCTCGAGAGCATCCCCTGCCCGATCGTGGTATGGGCATGGATTTCCAGCGGACGGTTGCCGATCGCGGCCTTCACCGCCGGCACCAGCGTGCGCGCGCGGTCCACCGAGAGCAGGCCGGACGGGTCCTTGATATAGAAGAGGTCGATATCGGCGCTCTGGCCCACGGCGCGCGCGAAATCGGCGTAGAACGCATCGGTGTGAATGTTCGAGAGCGTGAAGGTCAGCGCGCACATGACCTCGGCTTCACCTTCCTGCTTCACCAGCCGGGCGGCGTCGATCACGGCTGGCACCTCGTGCATCGGATCGAGCAGCACGAAGCGACCGATGCCGTCACGCTGGAGCTGGCGATAGACCAGCCGCATGAACTCCGGGTCGGCTTGCTGCCAGGCGATGAAGCGCAGGCCGGTGGTAATGAACTGCAAGGGCGTGGTGGGCATCGCCGCGTGCATCCGGCGGATACGCTCCCACGGGTTGTCGCGGAAATAGCGCACGGCCACGGCCATGTGGCTGGACGAGGTGAAATCGATCGCGCGGAAACCGCAGGCTTCGGTCAGCGCGGCGGCGGCAAGCATCTGCGCGGTATCGAGGCCGGTGGCCCCCCACAGGCTCTGGTTGCCATCGCGCATGGTAACGTCGACGAGACGCAGTTCGGTCATTGTCCCGGCCCTCCGGAAAGCCCCACAAGAAATCCCGTGTCGACGCCGCCTGCCGCAAAGCGGGGATCGGCCACGATGCGGCGGTGCAGCGATGCGGTGGTGGGCAGCCCGTCGATCGCCAGCGTGGACAAGGCATCGGCCAGACGGTCCACCGCTTCTGCCCTGGTGGCGCCATGAACGATCAGCTTGCCCATCAGCGAATCGTAGAACGGCGGGATTTCCCCTCCGTCGGCGATGTGCGTGTCCACGCGGATGCCCGGTCCCGCCGGCCAGGCCGCCCGCATGGCGCGGCCGGGGGACGGGCGGAAATCGGCATCCGGGTCCTCGGCGTTGATGCGCACCTCGATGGCGTGGCCTTCGGGGCGCACCATCGCCTGCGTCAGCCCCAGCGGCTTGCCGGCGGCGACGAGCAACTGTTGCTCCACCAGATCGATGCCGGTGATCGCTTCGGTCACCGGATGCTCGACCTGGATACGCGCGTTGAGTTCGAGGAAGTAGAACGAGAAATCGTCGGCATCGACAAGGAATTCGGCCGTGCCCGCGCCCCGGTATCGCAGATGACGGGCAAGGCGGACCGCCGCGTCCTCGATCGCCGCGCGCGCGGCTTCGGGCATGGCCGGGGCAGGGGCTTCCTCCACCAGCTTCTGGAACCGCCGCTGGATCGAGCAATCGCGCGTGCCGAGGTGGAGCGCGGTTTGCCCGTCGCCCAGCAGTTGCACTTCGACGTGGCGGCCGCGCGCCACGAAGCGCTCGACATAGACCGCCGGGTTGCCGAACGCCGCTTGCGCCTCGGCGCGGGCCATTGCCAGCGCGCTGTCGAGGTCTTCGGCGCGGTCGACCCGGCGCATGCCCTTGCCGCCACCGCCGGAAACGGCCTTCAGCAGCAGGGGAAAGCC
The DNA here is from genome assembly GCF_003856955.1 of Novosphingobium sp. LASN5T. Lineage (NCBI taxonomy): Bacteria > Pseudomonadati > Pseudomonadota > Alphaproteobacteria > Sphingomonadales > Sphingomonadaceae > Novosphingobium > Novosphingobium sp. LASN5T. The sequence goes on along the minus strand of NZ_RQSI01000001.1, from coordinate 212,962 downwards.
GGTTTCCGCGACACGGGCCTGCACGGCCTCGGCGGTTTCCGCTTCGCCGCCGGGCAGCACGGGCAGGCCGGCTTCCAGCGCCAGCCGGCGCGCGGCGAGCTTGTCGCCCATGCCCTCCAGCGTGGCGATGTCCGGCCCGACGAAGCGCATGCCCGCCTCGGCCACGGCCCGCGCGAACGCGGCGTTCTCCGACAGGAAGCCGTATCCGGGATGGACCGCATCGCACCCCGCATCGCGCGCGGCGGATACCACCCGATCAATCACGAGATAGCTTTGTGACGAAGGCGCCGGCCCGATCACGACCGCCTCGTCGGCAAGGCGGGCGGGCAGCGAAGAAGCGTCCGCTTCGGACACGCCCAGCACCGTGGCGATGCCCATGCGGCGCGCGGTGCGGATCACGCGCAGCGCGATCTCGCCGCGATTGGCGATGAACAGCTTGCGGATCATGCCAGCCGCACGAGCGCCTGGCCCTTGGCGACCATCGTCGCGTTGGGCACGATCACTTCCACGACGACGCCGCTGCGGCCGGCATGAACCGGGTTCATCAGCTTCATCGTCTCGACAATGCCGACCACGGTTTCGGCATTCACGCTGTCGCCCGGTTGGACGAACGGCGGCGCGCCCGGTTGCGGCGCGTGGTAGAACGTGCCGGGCAGCGGCGCGAGAACGGCGTCCGGGTCGCTTTCGGCGCCGACGGTTTCACCGGTGACGGCCTCACCGGCGCCCGTCGCGCCGGCCCATTGCCATTCCTGGGTGAAGCCGGATTGCGCGCCATCGCCGCGCGCCACGCGCAGACGGAAGCGGTTGGTCGCGATATCGACCTCGCGATAGCCGGAGCTTTCGAGGATGGCGACGATCTCGGCGACGTCCTCGGCGGTAAGGGGCAGGTCTTCGGTCATTTGGCTTCCAGAAGTTCGCGCGCGGCGGCGATGATGGCGTCGGCAAACGCTTCGTCGTTGAAATGCGCGTCGATGACGGTGACGGGCGCGCTGGCCGGCATCACCTGTTGCAGATATTCGGCGAACGGCGCGGGCACCGTGGTGTCCATCAGGTGCCCGCTGGTGCTGTCGTGGCTGGAGAAGCCGCCCAGCGGGGTGAACACGCGCACTGGTCCTTTCGCCTCGCGCACGTTGGCGGCAAGATGATCCGCCACCTTGCGTAAATCCTCCAGCTTGGTCCGGACGGCGGTGAGTTGCGGGTTGTGCTCGTGATAGCGCCGGTCGGGGAACTGCACGCGCGAAACGTCGATCGGGCCGCCGATAATGAAATCGGCGTTGCCCGGCGCGATGATCGTGGGAATGCCCTTGCGCAGGGCGGGGCGGCCGCGATCGGGGCCGGTATCGGCAAGGCCGCCGAACAGGTGGTCAATGATCTCGGTGACCGAAAGGTCGAGCACCAGCGCCACGTCCTTGTCCTGCGCCAGCGCATCGAGCGTGGGGCCGCCCGCGCCCGAGGAATGGAACACCATGACTTCGCAGCCATCGGCTTCCAGCGCCTGGCGGATGCGGCGCGTGCCCGCTTCGGTGGTGCCCAGCGTGGTCATCAGCACCAGCGGGCGCTCCGGCCCCTTGTCGCGGTCATAGCCCTTGGCCATGCCGGCCACGGCGAAGGCGGCGTTGCGGAACACGTCGCGGCTGATCGTGTTGATGCCGGCGATATCGGTCACCGCGTTCATCATCGCGATGTCCTTCACGCCCATGTAAGGCTTGGTGAAGCCCGAGGCCATCGTCGAGACGATCAGCTTGGGCAGGCCATAGGGAAAGCTCTGCATCAGGGCGCCGGCCAGCGCCGACCCCATCGAACCGCCGATGGCGAGAATGCCCGAGATCGGGTCCTTCGCATCCCAGGCATGAGCGGCGGCGACCGCGCCGCGTATCATCGCGTCCTGGCAATGCCCTTCGTGGCCCAGTCCGCGCACCGCCTCGATCGTGGTGCCGGCGGCGGCGGCCACATCTTCGGGTGAAATCTCCGCACCGCCCAGGGTGCGCCGTACGCTGGGGTCGAGATGGACCACGCGCACGCCTGCTTCTTCCAGTGCGGCCCGCGCGAAGCGGGCTTCCTCTTCCTTGGTATCCTGCGTGATAATCAGCAGGACGCTTGGCTTGTTGTCCATCTTGCCGTCCATTGTGGCCCCCTGGGGCGTGTCTCCCGCCTTAAAGCTGCGACAGCGCGATTGACTTTGCACGATGGTTTGGCGACTTTGCGTTGCATAAGGTGAAACGGGGATGATGCTGGAACGGAAGGTCAAGACCGTCCGCGCGCTTGAACGCGGGCTGGACGTGCTGCTCGAAGTGCAGGCGCGCAAAGCGGCCAGCCTGCACGAATTGCACCAGGCGCTTGGCTTGCCCAAGGCCACCTTGCTGCGCATGCTGATGACGCTGGGCCGCAAGGGACTGATCTGGCAGCGCCTTGCCGATGGCGCCTATCTGCCGCACGCCTATGCCTCGACGGCGGCCCCGGTCGCTTCGGCGGAGCGCATCGCCGAAGTCGCCTCGCAGCACATGAAGGCGCTCAGCACGCGGATCGCCTGGCCTTCGGTCCTGGCCGTGCCGCGGCTCGATCACATGGAAATCATCGAGACCAACGGGCCGCTGTTCCGACTCGATTCGGCGGTGCTGGGGCCGGTGGGGGTAAAGCTGTCCTATATCCACACCGCGACGGGCCGGGCCTATCTGGCGGCGTGCGGCGAGGCCGAGCGCGAGGCGATCATCGCGCGGCTTAGACCGAAGGAAACGAGCGAGGGAACCGAGGAAGACTTGCGCCAGATCCTGCAGCAGACGCGCCAACGCGGCCACGCCTCGCGCGAGCCGCTGCATCCGTGGCCCGACCGGTCGCGGCAACTGGTGCTGCGCGATGGCCGCCGGTCCATGGCCGTGCCGATCATCGTCGAAGGCACGCCTGTCGCGGCGATCAACGTGACGTGGCCCGCGCGGCGGGGAGCGGAAGAGGTGGTAATCGCACGCAATCTCGAAGCGTTGCGCCGGACCGCGCGGATCATCGGACTCGAGATCGAAGGGAAGGACAAATAAGTTTCATACAGTGAAATCCGTTTGCGTTGCTGATTAATTACGCCAGCCGCTTCGGCGAGACTGCTTGGCGGGAGAGGAAAGGCACGATGCGGCAGTGGGTGATCGAAAAGGGATCTTCTTCGCTTGACGGGCTGAAGCTCGTCGAGGCGGAAAAGCCCGTGCCCGGGCCGGGTGAAGTGCTGGTCCGGGTCAGGGCCTGTTCGCTGAACTATCGCGACCAGATCATCCCGCTGGGACTGTACATGGGCGGAGCGGTCGATCGCGACACGGTTCCCCTGTCCGATGGCGCGGGCGAGGTCGAGGCGGTGGGTGCCGGCGTGACGAGCGTTCGCGTCGGCGATCGCGTGGCCGGCACGTTTTTCCAGAACTGGGTCGATGGCCCGCCCAATCCGCAGGCAGGCCCGGCGCTTGGCGCTCCGCCGGCAACGGGCATGTTGCAGGACTATGTGGTCCTGCCCGAACGAGGCGTGGTGCCGCTGGCGCAAAGCCTGGGCTTCGAGGAGGCGGCCTGCCTGCCCTGCGCCGGTGTGACCGCGTGGAACGCGCTGATGGAAGGGCCGCGTCCGGTGCAGGCCGGTGAAAGCGTGCTGGTGTTGGGCACCGGCGGCGTATCGCTGCTGGCGCTCCAGATCGCCAAGGCAGCCGGCGCGCGCGTGATCGCCACCTCGTCCTCCGACGGGAAGCTGGAGCGGGTCCGCGCGCTGGGTGCAACCGAAGGGATCAATTACCGCGCGGTGCCGGCGTGGGGCGCGGAAGCCGCGCGGGTGGCGGGTGGCGGCGTCAATCACGTCGTCGAGGTCGGTGGCGCGGGCACGCTGGCGCAGAGCATCCAGGCAGTGGGTTTCGCGGGCGAGATAGCGCTGATCGGCGTGCTGACGCGCGAAGGCGATACCAGTCCGCACGGGCTGATGTTCAAGGGCGCCACGCTGCGCGGAATTTTCGTGGGATCGCGCGGCATGGCGCAACGGCTCAACGCCTTTGTCGACAAGCACGCGATCAAGCCGGTGATCGATCGGACGTTCCCGATCGAACAGGCGCGCGATGCCTGGAACTATCAGGGATCGGCCAGCCTGTTCGGCAAGGTCGTGATTACGCTCTGAACGGGCGCTGACGCTGCGGACCACCGCCGGGAAAGACGGTGGCCGCGACAGGGACGAGGGACGGGTGTTCCGCCGGTGATCCGGTGGAATCGCCCGTGCATGAAGGAAGCATGGGCATGACGAAACTAGGGTTCGGACAGCCATTCGGCGGGATCATGCAGACGGCGTTCGTCGTCGCGGACATCCGCGCGTCGATCGATCATTTCATACGCGATTGCGGGGCTGGCCCGTTCTTCCTGCTCGACCATTTTCTGGCGTCGGACCAGTTCTACCGGGGCGAGCCCTCGCGCGCCGACGTCACCATCGCGATGGGCTTTGCCGGGCATATGCAGATCGAGCTGATCCAGCCGCTCGACGATCATCCCTCGGTCTATCGCGAGACGATCGAGGAGCGGGGCTATGGCTTCCATCATTTTGGTATCGCCTGCGCCGATGTGGACGCGGAGCTGCCGGGATACCTCGAACGCGCCTATCGCCTGGCCTTCCGTGCCGCCGTGCCCACCGGGGGCGCTGTCGCCTATCTGGAAGGCGGAGACGCGGCCGCGCCGGGATTTCTCGAGCTGATCCCGGCAACGCCGGGCATGGACGAGCATTTCACGCGGTTCTGGAAAGCCTCTTTGGACTGGGACGGCGCCGATCCGGTGCGCCCGTTCCTCTGAGGATGCCGGGCATGAACTTGCGCGCTGATCCTGATGGTCTGCGCGCCAATGCAAGAGAGGAGAGGGCACGCGGCCTAACAGGAAAGGGAAATTGGCGTGATTGCCGGATAAGAGAACGGGAGAACAGCATGCGCGACGGCCAGATGAACGATGCCGGGAAGGCGGCCGCTGGAACGGTGGCTGGAGGGGGATACCAGGTCTGGGTCACCGCGCTGCTCAGCCTGAATTTCGGCATCCTGTTTTTCGACCGCAACGCGCTCAACTTCCTGATGCCGTTCGTGCAGCCGGACCTGCACCTGTCGAACACGCAGGTCGGCATGTTCAGCTCGGCGCTCTCGCTCACCTGGGCGCTTTCGGGCCTCGCGGTCGGCCGCATTTCCGACCGGCTCGGCTCGCGAAAGCCGGTGGTCGTGGTCGCGACGCTGGCGTTCTGCCTGTGCTCGTTCGTTTCGGGCATGGCGTCCTCGTTCATGATGCTGCTGGGTGCGCGCCTGCTGATGGGCGCGGCCGAAGGCGGGGTGATGCCGGTCAGCCATTCGATGATCGTCAGCGAAGTGGCGCCCGAACGGCGCGGGCTGGCGATGGGCGTGGCGCAGAACCTTGGTTCCAACCTGCTGGGATCGGGCCTCGCGCCGATCCTGCTCGTCCCCGTGGCGATGGCGGTGGGCTGGCGCGGCGGGTTCTATCTCGCCGCCGCGCCCGGCCTGATCACCGCCGCGCTGATCTGGTTCACGCTGCGCGAACCGCCGGCGCCCGCGGACGATGGCGACCATCCCCGCGTCACGCTGCGCGAGGCGTTCGCGCACCGCAACGTGGTGCTCTGCGCAGTAATCTCGGTGCTGCTGGTCTCCTACCTTGTCGTGTGCTGGGCGTTCATGCCGCTGTTCCTGACCAAGCATCGCGGGTTCGCGCCCGAGACGATGAGCTGGCTGATGGCCACGCTGGGCATTTCCGCCGGGATCGGCAGCTTCGTGGTGCCGGCGATTTCCGATGCCATCGGCCGCCGCCCGGTGATGATCTTCTTCGCCTTTCTGGGCGTGATCCTGCCTTTGGGTGGACTGTATTACAACGGATCGCCCTGGGTCCTGGCCGCGATCTTCTTCTTCGGGTGGGGGCTGAACGGCCTGTTCCCGATGTTCATGGCGACGATCCCTTCGGAATCGGTCGACCCGCGCCTTACCGCCACGCTGACCGGCGTGGTCATGGGCACGGGCGAGGTTCTGGGCGGCGTGCTGAGCCCTTTCCTGGCCGGCACGCTGGCCGACGGGTGGGGCCTTTCGGCGCCGCTGTGGCTGATGCTTGTCCTGACCATCCTTGCGGGCCTGTGCGCGCTGGGGCTGGTCGAATCCGCGCCGCGCATCGTCGCGCGGCGCAGCGGCGCCGTCGGTGCGGCGGCTTTGACCTGAACGGAGGGGGCGATGGGGGCAATCGAGAAGTTCGCGACAACGGGCATCGCACCCACGCAGCGGTTGCGGTACTGGAACGATCTTGTCGACCGGATCTACACGGGCACGTTCGTCAACACCCCCGGCGAGGAGTTCCGGGGGGAGATGTGGAGCTGGAACGTTGGCGACCTCGCCATGATCCGCCCGCGTTCGACCCAGTCCTTCGTAGGCCGGCGCGGTACCGACAGCGCCGAGGAGCGGGTGATCCTGCACCTGCAATGCCGGGGCAAGAGCCGCCACATGCAGGACGGCGGGGAAAGTCTTCTCCAGCCCGGCGATTTCGTACTGGGGTCGGCACACCGCCCCTATTCGATCGAACTGACCGGGCACGAATTGCTGGTGGTGGAATTTCCCCGCGCGCCGCTGGTCGAGCGCTTTCCGGGGCTAGACGATCTGATGCGGCAAAGGTTGCATGGTGGCACCCCCGGGGGACGCGTGTTCCACGATTTCCTGCTGTCGCTGTGGCAGCTTGGCGATCAGAGCCAGCAGGACCCGGAATGGGAGCGCGGCGTCACCTCGGTGTTCTATGATCTGTTCGCTCTCGCGATGCGGGGGGCTAAGCGGCCGGCCGAGGATCGCGCCAACGATCACGTCCTGCGGGAGCGCGTGCTGTCGGTCGTGGAAGCCAGCCTGTGCGACCCGGCGCTGCGCACGGTGATGCTGGCGCAAGTCTGTAACACTTCGGTCCGCACGATCCAGAATCTGTTCGCGGGGATGGGCACCACGCCCACCGCCTACATTCTCGAACGCCGTCTGCGCCGCGCCGCTGACCGGCTGGTCTCCACGCCGGATGCCAGCATTACCGACATCGCCTTCGAGCTGGGGTTCAACGACAGCGCCTATTTCGCGCGCTGCTTCCGCCAGCACTTCGGCGTCGCGCCGCGCGATTGGAGGGCAGCGCGTTGAGACGTGCGTGAAGGATTTGCGTTTCCGTCCTGATCGCCCTGCGCACCAGTGCAAGCAGGCGAAAGAGGGAGGGGTTACAGAACACTGCCAACAGTGTCCGCGTTTTGCGCGGTAGCACCAGATAACGGACTTTTGGGAGAGGAGAAGAGCATGAAACTCGCACCGGTTTCACTTGCCGTGCTCGCCACGGCGCTGGCCACACCGGCCATGGCTGCGGACGAACAGGAATCCAGCGGCGGCATCGAACAGATCGTCGTCACCGCGCAGAAGCGCGCGGAAAACGTGCAGGACGTGCCGATCGCGATCAGCGCGTTCACGGCGGGCGCCTTGCAGGAGCGCGCGGTGACCAGCGTCGCCTCACTATCGAACATCGCCCCGAATGTGACGCTCGATGCGGGCACGCCGTTCTCGGGGTCGAGCCAGGTCCTGGCCGCCTATATCCGTGGCATCGGCGCCAACGACTTCGCGTTCAACATCGATCCGGGCGTGGGCATCTACCTCGACGGCGTCTATCTCGCCCGCTCGGTCGGCGCGAACCAGGACTTGCCCGATGTTGACCGTGTCGAAGTGCTGAAAGGTCCGCAGGGCACGCTCTTCGGCCGCAACACGATCGGTGGCGCGATTTCCATCGTCACGCACGATCCGGGCGATCAGTTCCGCTTCGTGGGCAGCGTCACCACCGGCAGCTATAGCCTGATCAACGTCAAGGGCACGGTGGATGTGCCGATCGCCGAAGGCCTTGCCTCCTCGCTGAGCTTCGCGGTCAACCGCCGCGGCGGCTACCTGCACCGCATGCCCTATCCGGGTGCGTCGTCGTATGCGTTTGATCCGATCACCTCGCTGAAAGCCGCCGGCTACAACAACAGCGGCTACGGCACCGAGGGTGGCGACAATACCTACAACCTGCGCGGCAAGATCAAGTACACCAACGGGGCCTTCCGCGCGACGGTGACCGGCGATTACAGCAACACGGATACCTCACAGATCGCCAACCGCGTGATCACCACGTTCCCCGCGGTGTTCGCCGGCACCTACAACTGCGCCATCGCGGGCAACCCAACGGTGACGGTGGGCGGCGCGACCGGCCCGTGCGATTCCTTCATCGGCGGCCCGCCCTCGATCGCCTACACCGCGCGGCGTGGTGGCCTGAACAGCCTGTTCGACCTGCCGGCGCTGTTCGGCGTCAACACGGATGCCAATCCGGACAACAACCGCCTGCCCTATGACAACCGGTTCGTCACCAACAACATCGACACCAGCTACGCCAACGGCAACAACTTCAACAAGCTGAAGCAGGGCGGCGCGGCGGTGACGCTGGAGTACGACCTGTCTGACAACGCCACGCTGAAGTCGATCACCGCCTACCGCGAGCTGCACTGGAAGGTCGGCATGGACCTCGACAGTTCGCCGCTCAACTTCCTGCACACCAGCTTCTCGATGAACCAGAAGCAGTTCAGCCAGGAATTGCAGCTGACCGGCACGGCGATGGACAAGAAGCTCAAGTACGTGCTGGGCGGGTACTACTTCAAGGAATCGGGCGACCTGCACGACTACGTGACGTTCGCCGAGGGCCTGCTGCAGGTGGACGGGCCGAACAACCTGGCGACCCGCAACTACGCCTTCTACGGCCAGTTGGACTACATGCTGACCGAACAGCTCTCGATCACGCTGGGCGGCCGCTACACGCACGAGAACAAGGACTTCGAAGGCTTCCAGTCGGACGCCAACGGGCTGAACTACAAGCTGGCACAGGCGTTCGGCGACCCGAACTGCGCTTCGCTCAACCCGATCAGCAACCAGTGCCGCATAGACAACAACTTCCCCAATCCGGGGCAGCCGCTGCGCTATTACGTGGCCGGCGTGCAGCACAAGACGTTCAGCAACTTCTCGCCCAAGGTCGGCATCCAGTACCATGCCACCGACGACGTGATGCTCTACGGTTCGTGGTCGCGCGGCTACAAGACCGGCGGCTGGACGACGCGCCTGTCGAACCCGCTGCCCTATGCGCCGGGCTTCGGGCCGGAAAAGGCCGAAACCTGGGAAATCGGCGTGAAGTCGGAATTGCTTGACCGCCATCTCCAGATCAACGCCGCCGCCTTCCTGACCAATTACAAGGGCATCCAGCTCAACTTCCAGCAGGGCGTTTCGCCGACCATCCAGAACGCCGGCGATGCGCGCATCAAGGGCTTTGAAATCGAGATGACGGCGGCGCCGGGTGGCGGGTTCACGCTGACGGGATCGGTCGGTTATACCGATGCCTACTACACCAGCGTCCTGGCCGGCGCGCAGGTGGCGCCTTCGGCGCTGCAGGCGGGCGTGATCCCGGGCGCCACGCTGCCCAAGACGCCCAAGTGGAAGGTCAACATCAGCCCACGCTACGAAGCGGACCTCGGCGATCACGGCAAGCTCGTGTTCCTGGGCGACGTGACCTACACCAGCGCGGTCAAGAACGACACCGAAGGCACCTATCTGCTGATGCGGCCCGGCAACGCGCTGGTCAACGCCAGCGCCACTTACAAGGCGCCTTCGGGCAATTGGGACCTGACCGTCGGTGGCACCAACCTGACCAGCAAGCGCCTGCTCATCACCGGCCAGGCCCAACTTGCCGGCGGGCAGATCTACGGCACCTACAACCGCCCGGCCGAATGGTACGCCCGGCTTGGCGTGAAGTTCTGACGTTCTGACACTTGCGCGGGCGGCGGGATGCCTGCCGCTCGCGCCTACCCCAACGAGGATACCATGCCCGAATCCCCGCATTCCGAATTCTGGAAGGACATCAAGCCGGTCGCCAAGGTCTTTCGCGAAGGCGGGCTTCCCGAAGTTTACATGCCGAAGATCGCCGAAGGCGACGAACGGTACTGGGTGCCGATCAGCGAGACCGTGTTCTCCAAGCCGGTATGGATCAGCCCGGCCAAGAACATGTGGGCAGACGTGCTGATGTCGAAGCAGGCCGGCCTCGTGAACCGGCACTATCACCCGCACCCGATCTGGGCCTACACGATCAGCGGCAAGTGGGCCTATCTTGAGCACGAATGGACCGCAACGGCGGGCGATTTCATCTACGAGACGCCGGGCGAGAGCCACACGCTGGTCTGCTACGACCATCCCGATCCGATGAAGGTGTTCTTCGTCGTGTCCGGTCCGCTGATGTGGCTGGACGAGGAAGGCAACACCACCGGGCATTACGACGTGTTCGACTACATGGCCGCGGCGCGCGCGCACTATGCCTCGAACGGCATCGGCGCGGACTACGTCGATACCCTGATCCGCTAAGGTGAGGACTTTCCCATGACCGTGATGACCGCGCCGCCGTCCACCAAGGCCGAAATCGTCGACGTTCCTTTCGCGCATCGTGAACTGGTCCAGCGGCTGAGCCCCGGCGGCCGCTACATCGACGCGCAGACCGATGTCGACAGCCCCTGGGTGCCGTTCGGCGACAACGCGGCGATCAAGCACCTGGCGTTCGATGTGCGCCAGAACCTGTTTTCCAACATCCTGTGGGTGAAGGGGCCGGGCGTGATCGGCACGCATTTTCACCGCGGCACAATCACCATGGTCTGCCTGGAAGGCAGCGTCCGCTATCTCGAATACGACTGGGTGGCGACGCCAGGCGGGTTGATCCTGGAAACGCCGGGGGAAAGCCACACGCTGGTCAGCGACCATCCGCAAGGGTGCAAGCTGTTCGGCTGGATGCAGGGGCCTATCGAGTTCTACGACGACAAGGGCGTGTTCGTGGATACCACGGACGTCTGGTGGTTCATCAACCACTACGAGACCTATTGCCGCGAGAACGGCCTGGCCATCAACCCCAAGCTCTATCTCTGAAGGACCGGACTGACATGGGCACGATGAAAGCGCCGCCTTCGGGCGCGTACAAGATCGTTCAGGTTCCCGAACTCTATGGTGACCTGATCCGCGCCAAGGGCGTGGAGGGTACGTATGTCGGCGCGTCCGAAGCGGAAAGCCCGTGGGTGCCGTTCGGCGACAACGCCGCGATTCGCCATCTGGCGTTCGACGTGCGCGAGAACATCTACGTCAACATCCTGTGGATCAAGGGGCCGGGCGTGATCGGCACGCACAAGCACCGTGGCCGCGTCTGGGCTGTGGGACTTGAAGGGTCCTTCCGCTATCTGGAATATGACTGGGTGTGCCGCCCGGGCGAGTTCATCACCGAAACGCCGGGCACCGCGCATACGCTCGTCACCGACGACCCCAACGGCATGAAGGCGCTGTTCCACATGCAGGGCGCCAACGAGTTTTTTGACGAGAACGGCAACCACGTGGAAACGCTCGACGTGTGGTGGTTCATGAACCACTACGAAAGCTATTGTCGGGAGAACAACATCCCGATCAACCCGCAGTTGTATCTCTGAGCAACGAGTCATGAGGGGAGAGGGGCGACCGGTCCCGAGGCTTTCGGAAACCCCAAGCGGAACCTACCTGCGCAATTGCTGGTATGTCGCCGCCTGGGCTTCCGATCTGGGCGTCGCGCCGATGGCGCGGGTCTTTCTCGAGGAACCGGTCGCCCTTTTTCGCGACGAAACCGGCAAGGCCCGTGCCGTCGGCGGGCGCTGCCCGCACCGTTTCGCGCCGCTGGGCAATGGCACGGTTGTCGATGGCACGCTGATGTGCCCCTATCACGGGCTGCGTTTTGATGGGGCGGGCCGCTGCGTGCACAACCCGCACCCGGGCGGGCAACTGCCCGATGGCCGACTGCCGGTCTATCCGCTGGAAGAACGCCACGGGTTGCTGTGGATTTGGATGGGCGATCCGGCGAAGGCGGATGCCGCACGCATTCCCGATTTCGCGTGGCTGGCCGATCCGCGCTGGGAAGCGGTGCGCGGCGCGACCGTGGCCGAAGGGCACTACGAGCTTTATAGCAACAACATCCTCGATCTCAGCCACGCCAACTTCGTCCATCCCGCGCTGGTCGCGAGCGCCTTCACCGAAGGCGAGCGGCGGTTCTGGCAGGACGGCGAAACCGTTCACGCCGAATATGTGCGGCTGGACGATTACCTGTCCGAAGGCATCGGCGGGATGCTCGGGCGGATCGGCCGCAAGCAGGATTTCTATGGCGAGGTGGTGTGGCACGCGCCCGCCGTGCTCTATTTCGATTTCCGCGCCGGCGATCCGGGGACTCCGCGCGAGAGCTGCACGCTGCTGCCTTCGGTCCACGCCTTCACGCCGGAAACACCCGATACCACCCATTACTTCTGGGCGACGGCACGGGATTTCGCTCTGGGAAACGCAGAGTTCGCAGCGGGCATGCGCGCGGCGCTGGAATATGCTTTCGAACACGAGGACATGCCGATCATCCGCGACAGCCACCGGCTGATGCGCCGCCACGATTTCTGGGATCTGCGCCCGCTGATCCTGAATGGCGACGGCGGCGGAGTACGGGCGCGGCGGATGCTGCAACGGCTGATCGAGCGGGAAAGACAGGCCGAAGCCTGAACGGCGCGGCGGGAGAAGGAAGAGCCACATGGCGACACTGGATTGCTTCGACATCAAGGGCAGAAGTGCGCTGGTTACCGGTGCGGCTTCGGGCATAGGCCTTGCCTATGCCGAGGCCATGGCCGAAGCCGGCGCGGCAGTTACGCTGGCGGACATCGACGCCGAGGGCGCCGAACGCGAGGCCGCACGCCTGCGCGAAGCCGGATACGAGGCACGCGCCGACGTCTGCGACGTTTCCCGCTCCGATGCCGTCGCCGCCGCGTTCGATGCGCACGACAAGGTCTATGGTGGCCTCGATATATGCTTTGCCAACGCCGGGATCGATGCCGGCGCCGGCTTCTGGAACCCGGCGGGGCATCGCAATCCCGATGGCCAGGTCGATACCTACGATCCGGCACGCTGGGACAAGTCGATCGCCGTCAATCTTTCCGGCGTGTTCTACACGGTCAGCAACGCCGTGCGGATCATGAAGAAGGAAGGGCGCGCCAACGGCCGCACCGGCGGTTCGATCATCACCACCGCGTCGAACGCGGGGCTAGTCACCGAACCGATCGTGGGCCTGCCCTACATGCCGGCCAAGGCGGGCGTGCTGCACATGGTGCGCGCGCTGGGGCTGGAACTCGCCGAGTTCCGCATCCGCATCAACGCGATCGCGCCGGGGCCGTTCGTCACCAACATCGGCGGCGGCTGGCTCAAGAAGGACCCGGTGGCGCGGCAGGCGTGGGACGCGATCGTTCCGCTGGGCAAGCTGGCCGAAACCGACCAGATCAAGCCGCTGGCGCTGCTGCTCGCTTCCGACGCCTCGGACTACATGACCGGAAGCCACGTCGTCATCGATGGCGGGATGATGCTGGGGAAATACAAATGATCCGCAAGACCCTGCTCGCGGCCCTTGCCGCCATCGCCCTGCCTTGCGCGCCAGCGCAGGCCCAGACGCAAGCTCCGCAGAAGCCGTTGACGGTGGAAGTGCTGCGCACCAGCGGCGGATCGCTCTATGCCAACATCGCCCTGATCGAAGGCGAGCGGGATGCGGTGCTGGTGGACGCGCCGTTCACTCTGGCCGACGCGCACCGCGTCGTCGCGATGGTGCTCGACAGCGGCAAGCACCTGACCACGCTCTACGTCACGCACGATCATCCCGATCACTTCTTCGCCATGGAAGTCATCAAGGATGCCTTTCCCGACGTGAAGATCGTGGCGCATCCCACGGTGACGGCCGACATCTGGAAATCGCTTCCGTTCAAGGTCAAGCGCTGGACTCCCGTGCTGGGCGCGAATGCCCCGCGCCATCCCACCGCGCCCGCGCCGCTCGATGGCGATACGATCATGCTGGAGGGCCGGGAGCTGAAGGTGATCGGACCGATGGCCGGCGATCACGTCCATGCCACCGCGCTGTGGGTGCCGTCGATCAAGGCGCTGTTCCCCGGCGATCTGGTCTACAACCAGATGTACCTGTGGTTCGGCGAGCATGACGCCGCCGCCATCGCCGCCTGGGGCCGGTCGATCGATCAGCTCGCCGCGCTGAAGCCCGATATGGTGGTGCCCGGCCACAGCAAGCCGGGCTTGCCCAACGATACCAGCGGGCTGGACTTCAGCCGGCGCTATATCGCCGACTGGCCGAAGCTGGTCGCCGCCAGCAAGGACAGCGCCGATCTGCGCGCGCGGGTGCAGAAGGCCTATCCGGATGCAGTCGACGTTCTGGGCGATTTCCTGCTGGGGAACTCGTCGAAAGTGGCCAAGGGGGAGCAGCCGGCATGGCAGGAGTGAACGGAACCTATGCCGGCAAGGCGGTGCTCATTACCGGCGGCGCGACGGGCATAGGCCGCGCCACGGCGCTGGCCTTCGCGCGTGAAGGCGCGCGGGTGATGATCGGCGACAAGGACGACCGCGCGGGCGAAACGGTGGCGCTGATCGCGCAAGCCGGGGGCGAGGGCGCGTTCGTGCCGACCGACGTGACCGATGCCGCCGCTGTCGAGGCGCTCGTCGCGGCTTGCGTGGACCGCTATGGCCGGATGGATGCGGCGTTCAACAACGCCGGCGTCCTGCCGCCGCAGCGCCCGCTGCACGAGGTGCCGCCCGAGGAGATGGCGCTGGCGGTCGACGTCGATTTCAAGGGCGTGTGGTACGCGCTGCAATCCGAAATCCGGCATTTCCTGAAAGTGGGTGGCGGCGCGATCGTCAACACCGCGTCGGTCGGCGGGCTGATCGCCGATCCCAACATGGCGGCCTATGTCGCGATGAAGCACGCGGTCGTGGGGCTGACCAAGGCGGCGGCGATCGATTACGCCCGCTCCAACATCCGCGTCAACGCCATCGCACCGGGCTTCGTCGTGACGCCCATGACGCAGCACTGGGCCGACAGCGCCGAATTCCGCGCGGCGTTCTTCGCGGGCAACGTCAGCGGCCGCGCCGCGCAGCCGGAGGAGATCGCGGGCACCGTGCTGCATCTCTGTTCGGACGCCGCCAGCTTCATCAACGGCGCGACGTTCGTGATCGATGGCGGCCAGACCGCGCACTAGGAAGGAAGCAGGACGATGCGCGCAGCCGTGATGCAGGGCCTTCACCGGCCTCTGGCGATCGAGACCGTGCCCGATCCCGTACCGGGCGAGGGCGAGGTCGTCGTGCGCGTGGGCCGTTGCGGCATCTGCGGCTCGGACCTGCACATGACCGAAGACCCCGCCTATGGCATGGGCGCGGGATCGGTGCTGGGGCACGAGTTCGCCGGTGAAGTGGTGGCACTGGGCAAGGGCGTGGAAGGGCTGGGCATGGGCGATCTCGTCTCGGTCGTTCCGCTCCGCAGTTGCGGCCAATGCCCCTCGTGCCGGTCGGGCGAAGTCGCCTGGTGCGATCAGTTCGGCCTGCAGGGCGGCGGCTATGCCGAATATGCGCTGACCCGGCCCAACCAGTGCGTGCGCCTGCCGAAGACGGCCAGCCTGGCCGATGGCGCGATCATCGAGCCGCTGGCCGTGGCGCTGCACGGCCTGGCCATGAGCGGGATGCGTATTGGCGACCGGGTGCTCATCCTCGGCGCCGGGCCGATCGGCCTTGCCGTCGCGTTCTGGGCGCGCCGCCACGGCGCGGGGCGCGTGGTGGTGCAGGATCTTGCGGCGTGGCAGTGCGATCGCGCGCTGGCGATGGGCGCGCATGATTTCGTGGTTGATCCCGCCGATCCGGTGGGCAGCGCCGAACGCGCGCTGGGGGGCAAGGCCGATGTGGTGTTCGAATGCGTCGGCGTGCCCGGCCTGATCGCGCAGGCGGTGGATCAGGTGCGCAACCGGGGCACTATCCTGCTGCTGGGCCTGTGTACCCGGCCGGATACCTTCAACAGCTTCGCCATGCTGTCGAAGGAAGTGCGCCTCGTGACATCGGCCTTCTTCACTCGGCAGGAATACGAGGCGGCGCTGGACGCGCTCGATGGCGGCGCGGCCGAACCGCGCCTGCTGGTGACCGACACCATCGCGCTCGACGCCACGCCCCAGGTGTTCGAGACGCTGCGCAAGCGCACGCACCAGTGCAAGGTGCTGATCGACCCGACCGCCTGAAGCCGGGGTCAGCCGCGCGGCAGGGTCAGCACGAATTCCGCCCCGCCGCCCGCGCGGTTCGCCGCGGTCAGCGTGCCGCCATGCGCTTTCGCCACGTCGCGCGCGGTGGCAAGGCCAAGCCCGGTGCCGGCGGTTTCGCGGCTGCGTGACCCTTCCACGCGGAAGAACGGCTCGAACAGGCTTTCGGCAAGCTCGGGTGGAAAACCCGGTCCGCGGTCCGCCATGCGTGCGACGATCCCGTGCGCATTCCCCTCCAGCGTCAGTTCGCCGCCGCCGGCATAGCGCAGCGCATTGACCGCCAGATTGGCGATCAGCCGGTGCAGTGTCATCGGATCCCCGTTGACGGTGCAGTCTTCCTCCGGCGCACGGAACGCCAGCCGGCCTTCTTCCTGATCGATCGTCGCGATTGCATTCGCGCACAGCGCCTTCATGTCCACCGCGCGTTTGCGGCTGCCCGCCGTTCCACGCGCATAGTCGATGATGCTGCCGATCATGTCGGCCAGTTCCGTAAGGTCCCGCTCGGCACCGTTGCGCGCCTCGGGCGGCAGCTGATGCAGGCGAAATTCCAGGCGCGAGACTGGTGCGGCCATATCGTGCGCGATAGCCGCAAGCATCTGTGTGCGGTTTTCCACCAGCCCCGCCAGGCGATCGCGCATGGCGGCCACGGCCTGCGCCAGTTGCGCGACTTCGGGTGGCCCGCCGCTAGTGATGGTGATGCCATCGTGTTCGTTGACGACGCGGTCCGCTTCCGCACCGAGGCGGCGCAACGGTTGGACGATGCTGCGCGCGAGGCGGAACGACACGCCCGCCAGCAGCACGGCCAGCGCCAGCGTCATCGCCAGCGTCGCCCAGTGCCATCCGGTAATGAACGGCCGCCGGGTATAGCGCGCGATCGACCATGTGCCGTCCGCGCGGCGTATGCCGAGCGAGAAGGTTTCGCGGATCGCCAGCGGCGCTTCCAGTGGATGGCGCTGGATCATCGCGCCCGGCTCCACCGAAAGCTGCACGCACCCGTCGCAATCTGGCAGGAGATCGTCGATCCGCGCGGCGGCGGCCGGCACGGGCACTTCGCCCGGCTGTGGCAGGAACTGCGCGCTGCCGCGTTCGATCCGGGTGGTCGAGGCAAGGCGCGACAAGGGCCGGTCCTTCGCGAGAACCGGCAGCAGCTCCTCGATCGGCATCGGGCGCGGATAGGGCGGCGGCCCGGAGAAGGTGACGATGAAATTGCCAAGCGTCGCCAGCAGCAGAGCCGCCAGCATGACAACGCCCAGCCGGGTCGTCAGGCTGGCGCTTTTCCAGCCCGCCATCAACGTCTCATCAGTTGCGGGCGGCGAACAGATAGCCTTCGCCGCGGATGGTGCGGATCAGGCTATCGCCATCGTGCCGCATCAGCTTGGCGCGAAGGCGCGAAACCGCGACGTCTATCGCGCGATCGAAAGCTTCGCCTTCATCACCATAGAGCGCGGTGAGCAGTTCCTCGCGGCTGATGACCCGCCCGGCGCGCACGGCCAGAGCATGCAGCAGCTTGAACTCCCCGCTGGTCAGTTCGACTTCTGCGCCGGCCGCATCCCGCACGGTGTAGTACTGCGCATCAAGCGTCCATCCGGCAAAGCGCGTGATGGCGCTGCCATCGGCGGGAACGCTGGTGCCGCGCCGGCGCAGCACCGCACGCAGCCGCGCTAGCAGTTCGCGCGGGTTGACCGGCTTGGCGAGGTAGTCGTCCGCCCCCAGTTCGAGCCCCACGATCCGGTCGATGTCGGCCGCCATCGCCGACAACATCAGCACTGAAGGCGCGCCGGGGCGATCCGCTAGGTCGCGCAGGATCGAAAGGCCGTCCTCGCCCGGCATCATCAGGTCGAGCACGACCGCATCGACCTTGCCCGCAGCAAGGGTCGTGCGCAGTTGTTGCCCGTTCGCCGCCAGCGTGACGGCCAGCCCCTGCTTTTCCAGGTAGTCACCGATCAACGCGCGCAGATCGGCGTCGTCGTCCAGGATGACGACATGCGCTTCGGCGCGGGGCTGGACGGGGGCGGATGTGGGAAAGGATGTCATAGGGAGCAGTTCCATGGTGGCTCCTTGTTTCAGGGTGCGAACCCGATAGTGGACGTTGCAGCGCAGCACGCGCCGGACGATCCGTTCATGGCCGACACCCCTAAAACGGGGCGGGATCGCAAACCCTTCGCGGATATTCGATAAAACTGTCGCGTCAGCGCTCGATCGGGATTGCGCATACGAATTGTCGGGCGGCATCGCGGTTTGTGTGCATTGCGGGATGACCGTGATCGGGTATGTTCCGTTTCGCCAACCTGTCGAAATGAGGCCCATGACCGCAAGCCGTGACGCCAGCCTGTCCGCTCCAGTCACCGCGCCGTGGTGGCGCGGGGCGGTGATCTACCAGATCTATCCCCGCAGCTTCGCCGATGCCGATGGTGATGGGGTGGGCGATCTTGCCGGGATTACCGCGCGGCTCGATCATGTGGCGAAGCTCGGGGTAGACGGCATCTGGATATCGCCGTTCTTCACCTCGCCGATGCGCGATTTCGGCTATGACGTGGCGGATTATTGCGATGTCGATCCGATCTTCGGCACGCTCGCCGATTTCGATGCGCTGGTGGCCCGCGCGCACGAACTGGGGCTGAAAGTCACCATCGATCAGGTCTATGCCCATACCTCGGACCTGCATCCATGGTTCACGCAGAGCCGGCAGGGCCGCGACGGTGACAAGGCGGACTGGTACGTCTGGCGCGATCCGAAGCCCGATGGCACGCCGCCCAACAACTGGCAGTCAGTGTTCGGTGGTCCGGCGTGGACGTGGGACGCGCGGCGGCGGCAATATTACATGCATACCTTCCTGCGCGAACAGCCGCAGCTCAACGCCCACAGCCCGGTGGTGCAGGACGCGCTGCTGGAGGCCGCGAAGTTCTGGCTGGATCGCGGGGTCGATGGCTTCCGGCTCGATGCGCTCAACCATTCGATGTTCGACCCGCAGTTGCGCGACAACCCGCCGGTGGCGGACGACGGGCGCGTGCGGACGCGGCCGTTCGACTTTCAGGAGAAGGTGTTCAGCCAGTCGCACCCGGATGTCGCGCTGTTCGTGGAGCGTATCCGCAAGCTGTGCGACCGTTACGACGCGATCTTCACCGTGGCCGAGGTGGGCGGCGCCCGCGCCGAGATCGAGATGAAGGAATACACCGCCGGCGCGCACCGCCTGAACAGCGCTTATGGCTTCGATTTCCTCTATGCCGAAAGCCTGACGCCCGCGCTGATCCGCGATACCCTGGCGAAGTGGACCGGCGCGCCGGGCGAGGGCTGGCCAAGCTGGGCCTTCGAGAACCACGATGCGCCCCGCGCGGTCTCGCGCTGGTGCGCCCCGGAGGAGCGCGCCGCCTTCGCGCCGCTCAAGAAGATGCTGTTGCTGGCCCTGCGCGGCAACGTGATCCTCTATCAGGGCGAGGAACTGGGGCTGGTGCAGGACGATATTCCGTTCGAGCTGCTGCAGGACCCGGAAGCCATCGCCAACTGGCCGCTGACGCTCTCGCGCGATGGCGTGCGCACGCCGATGCCGTGGCGGGTAGACGCGCCGAACGGCGGCTTCACCACCGGCACGCCGTGGCTGCCGATGGGCGCGGAGAACCTTTCGCGCGCGGTCGATGTGCAGGAGGCTGAGCCCACCTCGTTGCTTCACTGGACGCGCAGTTTGCTGGCCTTGCGGCGCGCCACGCCCGCGCTGCGCCTTGGTTCGTTCGAGGTGATCCATGCGGACGACGATGTGCTGGCCTTCGTGCGCAGGCATGAGGGACAGGCGGTGGCCGGCCTGTTCAATCTTTCGTCGCGCCCGGTCGCCTTGCCCGAAGGGCTGGCGATCGCCGGACAGGTGCTCGCCAGCGTTAACGGCGCCAGTTTGGAGGAAGCGGGCGACCTGCCGGGCTACGGAGGATTGCTTGTCGCGCTTCCGGGATAGGCCACCGATCGCATACTTATGCGTTGTGCAAGTTTGGAATGACCGGGCTAACGGGGGCCGCGAGGGGATGGCCCCGGTCCGGACGAAACCATAAGGAGAAGCATCCGATGGCTGAGGCAAGCTGTTCCGCCCTGCTGTTGTTCGGGGCCACCGGCGATCTTTCGCGCCGGATGCTGCTGCCCTCGCTCTATGCGCTGCACGAGGACGGGCTGATTGAGCCGGGCCTGCGCATCGTCGGCACTGCCCGGTCGGAGCATGATGACGCCGATTTTCGCGATTTCGCGAAGGCCGCGCTCGACGAGTTCCTGCCCGCCGACCGCAAGGACGAAACCAAGCTGGCGAGCTTTCTGGAACGGCTGGAATACCAGACGCTCGACGCGTCCGACATCGCCGGCTTTGCCGGGCTGGCGGAGAAGCTGGGCGATACCTCGTGCGGCCTCTCGATCTTTCTCTCGACCGCCCCGGCGCTGTTCGAACCGACCATTGCCGGTTTGAAAAGCGCGGGGTTGGCGCACGAAGGGGTGCGCATCGGCCTGGAAAAGCCGCTGGGCAACGATCTGGCATCCAGCAACCGCATCAACGATGCCGTCGCCGCCGCCTTCGCCGAAAACCAGATCTTCCGCATCGATCACTATCTGGGCAAGGAAACCGTCCAGAACCTGATGGCGCTGCGCTTCGCCAACATGATGTTCGAGCCGCTGTGGAACAGCGCCGGGATCGACCACATCCAGATCACCGTCAGCGAAACGGTGGGGCTGGAAGGGCGCAAGGGCTTCTACGACGATACCGGCGCCCTGCGCGACATGGTGCAGAACCACATGCTCCAGTTGCTGGCGCTGACCGCGATGGAACCGCCCGTCGATTTCGACGCGACCGCGATCCGCGACGAAAAGGTGAAGGTGCTGCGCGCGCTGCGCCCGGTGAAGGCCGACGAGATGGTGCGCGGCCAGTATCGCGCCGGCGCGGTGAAGGGCGAAAGCGTCAAGGGGTACGAGGACGACCTGGGCCAGCCTTCGGAGACCGAGACGTTCGTGGCGATCAAGGCGCACGTTGAGAACTGGCGCTGGCAGGGCGTGCCGTTCTACCTGCGCACCGGCAAGCGGCTGGGCGAGCGGCGCTCGGAAATCGTCGTCGAGTTCAAGCAGGTGCCGCACAACATCTTCGGCAGCCGGCTGCGCGCCAACCGGCTCGTCATCCGCCTTCAGCCCGAGGAATACGTGCGGCTGCAGGTCATGGCCAAGGAACCGGGGCTGGACCGGGGTGGCATCGTGCTGCGCGAGGTCAATCTCGATCTCTCGCTGACCACCGCCTTTGCCAAGGCCCGCCGCCGCATCGCTTACGAACGCCTGCTGCTCGATCTGATCGAAGGCCAGCAGACGCTGTTCGTGCGGCGTGACGAGGTGGAGGCGCAGTGGCGCTGGGTCGATGGCATCCGCAAGGTCTGGGCCACCGAAAGCATGGAAGTGAAGGGCTATTCCGCCGGAAGCTGGGGGCCGAACGCGGCAATTGCGCTGACCGAACGCGACGGGCGAAGCTGGAATGACTGACCCGCGCCCCGCTGAGGTGCGCTGGGCAGAGCCCGGCGATGCCGCCGCCGTGGCCGATCGCATCGCGGCGGAACTGGCGAAGCCGGGGCCGAAGCGGATTGCGGTGCCAGGCGGTTCCACCCCGGTAAAGGTGTTCGCGCTGCTGGCCGACCGCGCGCTCGACTGGTCCGGCGTCACACTTTGCCTCACCGACGACCGGCAGGTGCCCGATGACCATCCCGCCTCGAACTACGGCAAGCTCGTTGCCGCGCTGGGCGATAGCGGCGTGACCGTGGAGCGGTTGGTCGAAGGCGCTGCTGTCGCCCCGTTCGATCTGGTCTGGCTGGGCATGGGCGAGGACGGCCACGTCGCCTCGCTGTTCCCGCACATGCACGCGCTGATCCGCCCCGGCCCGGCGGTGATCGCCACCACGCCGGTGCCGCTGCCGTCCGAAGCGCCGTTTCCACGCCTCACGCTCAACCGCCGCGCGCTCAAGGCCACGGCCGAGATCATCCTGGTCATTACCGGCGCGACGAAAAAGCAGCTCGTCGAACGGGTGCTGGGCGGGGCGGACACTTATCCCGTTTCCGATTTCCTGCGCGGCTTCGGCCCGCCGGTCACGATCTACTGGAGCGCATGATGACCCTGAACCCGATCGTCGCCAAGGTCACCGACCGTATCATCGAACGTTCGCGCGACAGCCGCCGCCGCTATCTCGACCTGATCGTCCGCGCGCGCGAACAAGGGGTCAACCGCCCGATCCTGTCGTGCGGCAACCTTGCCCACGGCTTCGCGGCGAGCGGCGACGACAAGGCCACCATCCGCACCGGCAAGGCGATGAACATCGGCATTGTCACCGCCTATAACGACATGCTTTCGGCGCATCAGCCCTATGGCCGCTATCCCGAACAGATCAAGCTGTTCGCGCGCGAGGTAGGCGCGACGGCGCAAGTAGCGGGCGGCGTGCCGGCGATGTGCGACGGGGTGACGCAGGGGCAGGATTCGATGGAGCTGTCGCTGTTCAGCCGCGATACCATTGCCCTGTCCACGTCCGTCGCGCTCAGCCACGGCATGTTCGAATCCGCGCTGCTGCTGGGCATTTGCGACAAGATCGTGCCGGGCCTGCTGATCGGCGCGCTCCGCTTCGGGCATCTGCCGATGATGCTGGTGCCTTCGGGGCCGATGCCGACGGGCCTTGCCAACAAGGAAAAGGTGCGCATCCGCCAGCTCTATGCCGAAGGCAAGGTAGGGCGCGAGGAACTGCTGGAAAGCGAAAGCGCCAGCTACCACGGCGCGGGCACCTGCACGTTCTATGGCACCGCCAATTCCAACCAGATGATGATGGAGATGATGGGGCTGCACATGCCCGGCTCCAGCTTCGTCCTGCCGGGCACCAAGCTGCGCCAGGAACTGACCCGCGCCGCCGTCCACCGCATCGCCGGGATCGGCTGGGACGGCGACGACTATCGCCCGCTGGGCCACTGCGTCGATGAAAAGGCGATCGTCAACGCCATCGTCGGCCTGCTGGCGACGGGCGGTTCGACCAACCACGTCATCCACCTGCCCGCCATCGCCCGCGCGGCCGGCGTGCAAATCGACTGGAACGACATGGACGAACTCTCGCGCGTGGTGCCGCTGATCGCCAGCGTCTATCCCAATGGCGCGGGTGACGTGAACTACTTCCACGCCGCCGGCGGCATGCCCTACGTGATCCGTGAACTGGTGGCATCGGGCCTGGCCCATGCCGACATCCGCACCGTCTATGGCCAGTCACTGGCCGAAGGCGCGCAGGAACCGGTGATGGACGGCGAAACGCTGCGCTGGACCCCCGCGCCAAAGGCGAGCGCGGACGAATCCATGCTCCGCCCCGTGGCCACCCCGTTCCAGGCCGAAGGGGGCTTGCGCCTGCTCGAAGGCAACCTCGGGCGCGGCACGATCAAGGTCAGCGCGGTCGATCCGGCCCGCTGGACGATCGAGGCGCCGGTCCGGGTGTTCGATGACCAGAACCAGGTGATCGCCGCGTTCAAGGCGGGCGAACTGGAACGCGACGTGGTCGTGGTCGTCCGCTTCCAGGGGCCGGCCGCCAACGGCATGCCCGAACTGCACAAGCTCACGCCGCCGCTCGGCGTATTGCAGGATCGCGGCTTCAAGGTGGCGCTGGTTACCGACGGGCGAATGTCGGGCGCTTCGGGCAAGGTGCCGGCGGCGATCCACGTTTCGCCCGAAGCCAAGCTCGGCGGCCCGCTGGCCAGGTTGCGCGATGGCGATGTGGTGCGCGTCTGCGCTGACAGCGGCGAACTCGTCGCGCTCGTCGATCCGGCCGAATGGGCTGCGCGCGATGAAGCGATTGCGCCGGCCGAGGCGGTTGGCGTAGGACGCGAACTCTTCGCCCTGATGCGCCACCATACCGACCCGGCCGAACGCGGCGGTTCGGCGATGCTGTCGGCCGCAGGGCTCTGAAACGCACAAGCCGGGGATGGGGATGCAACTGGTCGCGGTCGATATCGGCGGAACGCACGCGCGCTTTGCCCTTGCCGAAGTGGAGCAGGGCCGCGTCGTCTCGCTGGGCGAGGCAGTAACGCTCAAGACCGCCGAACACGGCAGCTTCCAGCTTGCCTGGGAGGAGTTCGGCCGCACGCTTGGCACGCCCTTGCCGAAGGCGGCGGCGATCGCGGTGGCCGGCCCGGTTGGCGGAGAAATCATCCGCTTCACCAACAATCCGTGGATCATCCGCCCGGCGCTGATTCCCGAGAAGCTGGGCGCGGACGACTATGTGGTAGTCAATGATTTCGCTGCCGTGGCCCATGCGGTGGCGCAGGCCGCGCCGGAACATTTCGTCCACCTGACCGGACCGGATACCCCCCTGCCCGAAGAGGGGGTGATCAGCGTGGTCGGCCCCGGCACCGGGCTGGGCGTGGCGCAATTGTGGCGTTATGGCGGCACCTATCGCGTGCAGCCGACCGAGGGCGGCCATATCGATTTCGCGCCGCTCGACGGGATCGAGGACGCCATCTTCGCCCGCCTGCGCAAGCGCCACCGCCGCGTGTCGGCGGAACGCGTGGTCGCCGGCCCCGGCATCGTCGACATCTACGAGACACTGGCCGCGATCGAGGGCAAGCCGTTTACCCCGCGCACCGACAAGGAGCTGTGGACGCTGGGCATGGCGGGCGAGGACAGCCTGGCGGCGGCAGCGGTCGATCGTTTCTGCCTGTCGCTGGGTAGCGTGGCGGGCGATCTGGCGCTGGCGCACGGTTCGGCGGCGCTGGTCATGGCAGGCGGGCTTGGCCTGCGCATCAAGGACGTGCTGCTGACCTCCGGCTTCGCCGAACGCTTCCGCGCCAAGGGGCGTTTCGAAGGGATCATGGCCGCGATGCCGGTGCGGCTCATCACCCATCCGCAGCCCGGCCTGTTCGGCGCGGCGGCCGCTTTCGCGCAGGCACACACCCGCTGAACGGGCTTGCAAAGCGCGCGCCGCTCGCATAGCCCTTGCACTTAACCGATCGATTAAATCGGCTGGCGACCGGCCATCGCGCCGCGTGCGCCAAGCACGGAAGGGGTGTTTGACGATGGCTTACGAAACGATCCTGCTCGATGTCGCCGATGGCGTGGCCACGATCACGCTGAACCGGCCGGAACGGCTCAATGCCTGCTCGCTGCCGATGGCAGGCGAGATTTCCGACGCGCTCGATCATCTGGGCGATGCCCGCGTACTGGTGCTGAAGGGCGCGGGCCGGGCGTTCTGTTCGGGCGCGGACCTTCAGGCGCGCGGCGATCGCACCACCGGCGCGGGCGAGGGCAGCTATCTGGCGCTGCAGGGGCACTACAACCCGGCGATCATGAAGCTCGCCCGGCTGAACCTGCCGATTATCTCGGCGGTCAACGGCGCGGCGGCCGGCGTGGGCTGCTCGATCGCGCTGACGGCGGACTTTGTGGTGGCGGGCAAGAGCGGCTATTTCCTCCAGGCGTTCGTCAACATCGGCCTGGTTCCCGACGGCGGATCGAGCTGGATTCTCCCTCGCCTGATCGGCAAGGCCCGCGCCACCGAGATGATGATGCTGGGCGAGAAGATCGGCGCGGACAAGGCGCTCGACTGGGGTCTGATTCACAAGGTGGTGGAAGACGCCGATCTCGAGACCGAGGTATCCGCGCTGGCCACGCGGCTCGCTACCGGGCCGACGCTGGCCTATGCCACGATGCGCCGCAATATCCTGACCGCGCTGGAACACAGCCTGGCTGAAACGCTGCTGGCCGAAGCCGAGGGGCAACGCGTAGCCGGCAACAGCGCCGACGCGACGGAAGGCGGCCTCGCTTTCCTCCAGAAGCGCAAGCCCGCGTTTACGGGGCGCTGATCGGAAACCGGCGGGCACGACAGACGGGGGTTGCGGTCCGCGCCGCGATCCCCACAATGCGTCGATGCATCTCGATCATGATCCCGCCGCGCCGCCGGCCGAAGCCATAGCCTTCGACGATTTCCTGAAAGTCGACATCCGCGTCGGCACGATTATCCAGGTCGAACCTTTCCCGGATGCACGCAAGCCCAGTCTCAAGCTGTGGATCGATTTCGGCGCTGGGCTGGGTGTCAAGAAAAGCAGTGCGCAGATCGCGGCGCTCTATGAAGGCGAACTGCTGCTGGGGCGGCAGGTGGCGGCGGTGGTCAATTTCCCGCCGCGCCAGATCGGCAAGATGCTGTCCGAAGTGCTGACGCTGGGCTTCGCGGACGAGCAGGGGCGCGTGGTGCTGTTCTCGCCCGACAGGCCCGTGCCCGACGGATCGCGGCTGTTCTGATGCCGGTGATCTGGACCATCGGTTACGAACAGGCGACCGTGGCCGGGGTGATGGCCGCGCTCAACCGCGCGGGCGTGGACCTGTTGGCCGACGTGCGCGCCCTGCCGCTTTCCCGCCGCCCGGGCTTCTCGAAGTCCGCGCTGGCCGCCCACGCGCGCGAGGCCGGCATCGAATACCGCCATTTCAAGGCGCTTGGCACCCCTGCGGACGGCCGCGCCGCCGCGCGCCGTCACGATCATGCCGCGCTGGCACGCATCTACGCGGCGCAACTCGACCTGCCCGAAGCGGTGATCGCGGGCGCACAACTCGCGGAGCTGGCGCGCGAGCGCAAGATGGCCCTGCTGTGCTACGAACGCGCCGCCAGCGAATGCCACCGCACCCTGCTGCGCAAGGCGGTGCTGCCCGATTTTGAAGTGGTTGATCTGCTACCGGACGAGGCCGGCTGACGGCCGCTCAGCGCCGCGCCAGTTCCTCGTCCAGGAACGCGGCCACGTCGCCCAGGTCTACGTCCTTGGCCAGGAACGTCTCGCCGATGCCGCGCAGCAACAGGAAGGGCAGGGTGCCCGCGTCCATCTTCTTGTCGTGGAGCATGTGATCGGCCAACCGCCGTCCGTCGCAAGAGAGGTTCAGCGCGGCGAGCGAGGCGGGCAGGCCCACCGCGCCGATGTGCGCCGCCACGCGTTCTGCGTCCTGCCCGTTCATCAGCCCCTGCCGCGCGGAAAAGCGCGCCGCCAGCGCCATGCCCAGCGCCACGCCTTCGCCGTGGAGCAGGCGGTCGGAAAAGCCGGTTTCGGCTTCCAGCGCATGCCCGAACGTGTGCCCCAGGTTGAGCAGCGCGCGGACACCGGTAGTTTCCTTCTCGTCCTCGGCCACGATCCGCGCCTTGGCGGCCACGCTGCGCGCGATGGCATATTCGCGCGCGTCCGCTTCGCCCGCGAGCAGGCGGTTGCCGTTGGCCTCGCACCATTCGAAGAACGGCGCGTCATCGATCAGGCCATACTTCACGACCTCGGCATAGCCCGCCCGCACGTCGCGCGCGGGCAGAGTATCGAGCGAGAGCGGATCGGCCAGCACCAGCACCGGCTGGTGGAACGCGCCGACCAGGTTCTTGCCGGCGGGCGTGTTGATCGCGGTCTTGCCGCCCACGCTGGAATCGACCTGTGCCAGCAGCGTCGTCGGGATCTGGATGAAGCCGCAGCCGCGCTTCACGATCGCGGCGGCAAACCCGGTCAGGTCACCGATCACGCCGCCGCCCAGCGCCACGATATTGTCCTTGCGCTCGACTTCCTGCGCCAGCAGCCAGTCGATCACGCGGGCCAGCTGTTCCCAGCTCTTGGTAGACTCGCCCGCTGGCAGCACCAGCCAGCGGCTTTCGATCCCCTCGGAAGCGAACGAAGCCGCCACCGTCTCGCGCCAGCGCGCGGCGACGTGTTCGTCGGTGACGATGGCCACGGTATCCTTGCGCAGGAAGGGGCGGCAATGCGTGCCGGCTTCCGCCAGCAATCCGGCTTCGATCCGGACATCGTATGGCGCGCCGGCGATGGCGACGGGGATGGTGGCCATGCTGTTTTCCTACAACCAGTTGTCGATCGCCCGCAGGATGCGCACGGCAGTCACCTGATGCGGCTGGTTGCCGCTGGTAACGTGTATCGGCGCCTGGGCATAGGCGGGCCGGCGCTCTTCGCGCAGATTGGCAAGGATTTCACGAGGGTTGCCGCCGCGTAGCAGCGGGCGATTATCCTTGCGGCCAACGCGTTCCACCAGCGTGTCGACGTCGCTGTCCAGCCAGACCGCGATGGCGCGGTCGAGGATCAGCTGGCGCGTTTCCGCATCGCAGAAGGCGCCACCGCCGGTCGCCAGGATCTTGCGGTCGGCGGTCGCGCCCTCGCCCACGAGACGGGCGATCACCCGCCGTTCGCCGCTGCGGAAGTAAGGCTCGCCATAAGTCGTGAAGATTTCCGGGATCGACATCTGCGCCGCCCGTTCGATTTCCTCGTCCGCATCCACGAACGGCTGGTGAAGCATCGCCGCCAGCTTTCGGCCTACGGTGGTCTTGCCAACGCCCATCATGCCGACCAGCACGATCGGCCGGTCGATCCGGCGGGTGATCCGCGCCAGATCGGTACTGTTGAGCGAGGCGGCGTCTTGGTCCATTGCCGGGCCGCCTATAGTTGCGCTACTGCGCAGCGCAAGCGTCGCGCGGTTTCCGCGGGATGGCGCGCGTCAGGCAGCGGCAGGTGAGGTCGCGTGAACAAGGTATTGGTCGCTGGCGGCGTTGTCGCGCTTGTTGCGATAACGGCGGCATTGTTGGTGGTAGCATGGATCAGGGGCGGAGCGGAGCCGACACAATGGATCGAAGAGCCGGTAAACGCCCCGGGGACAGCACCGTGAGCCACGATACCCCGACAAGATCGAAGAACGGGCGTGCGTTCATGCATCGGTGGCGCCTTGCCTTGCTGGGCTGCGCCGCGCTGACCGGCATCTCGGGCATGGTTGCCGCGCAGGAATCATTGCTACCTCCCGGTTTCGATAGCGCGCCCGCCCCGGCGGCATCGCCCAAGTCCACCGCCTCGCGCCCAGCCACTTCAACTCCCGCTCAACCGGCGACGGCCCCTGGATCGGCCGCCTCCACATCGGTGCCGGTTGTCCAACCCGTTCCCGGCGCGCCGGCGGCGGCATCGGCGCCAGTCGACGACGGGCTGCTCGATGCGATCGACCCTGCGTTGCTGGACCAGCTGATCGCCAGCGCCACGCCCAAGTTCGATACGCCGGTCTCCAGCCAGCGCAGTTTGTCGCGGGTGGGCGTGATCGACGAACAGGACGGCGGTTTTCCCGCCACGTCCACCCATTTCCTCAACGGCGCGTTCGTCGAGGGTGTGATCGGCCGGATGAGCGGCAACCTGGTTTCGCGCTGGGGGCATATCCTGCTGCGCCGCGCGCTGGCAAGCCGGCTGGATACACCGGTCGGTATGAACGGCGCGGACTGGGCAGCCCTGCGCGCGCAGGCGCTGCTGCGCATGGGCGAGGCCGATGCCGCGCGCGCCATGGTGCAGGAAGTCGATAGCGGTTTCTATACCCCCGGGCTGGAGGATGCCGCGATGGGCAGCTACCTCGGCACCGCCGATCCGGTGGGCCTGTGCCCCATCACCGGGCTGACGGCGGCTGGGCGCCAGGGCTGGGACTGGGATCTCGCCCGCGCGATCTGTTCGGCCTTCACCGGCGATGGTCCGCCGGCGATGGCGCAACTCGATCGCGCGATGCGGCGAGGCGACGGCGAGAAGATCGATATCCTGCTGGCGCAGAAGTTCGCGGGCGCGGCATCGAACACGCGCCGTGCCGTCACGATCGAGTGGAAGGACGTCACCACGCTCACGCCGTGGCGCACGGGCATCTCACTTGCCACCGGGCTTGAACCCCCCCAAGACTTGCGCGCCAAGGCGGGGGCGGCCTATCAGTTCTATGCCGTTCGCGCACCCATGCTTTCCCTTGCCGCGCGCGCGACCGCAGCCGACGTGGGCGCCGGGCGAGGCATCCTGTCGAGCGCGGCGATGGTCGATCTCTATGGCGAGATCGCCGCGCAGGAAGATCCGGACAAGGCCTGGGGGCCGCTCGCCGACAAGCTGCGTACCGCGTACGTTGCGCCCGATGCGGATGATCGACTGGGCGCGATCAAGGAACTGTGGGGCGATGGCAGCGATCCTGATCGCGCCTATTCCCGCCTTGTGCTGACGGCCTATGCCGCCGCGCGGGTGGTGCCGGGCGATGGCATGGCCGATAGCGCCAGCGGCTTGATCGCCTCGATGCTGACCGCTGGCCTCGATCAGAACGCGGTGCGCTGGGCGCCCTATGTCAAGGCTGGTAGTGAAGCCTGGGGATTGCTGGCGCTGGCCGCGCCGAACGAGCTGTCGGCAGTGGACGCGGGAACGCTCGATACCTTCCAGTCCAACGATGACAGCACCGATCAGATGCGCTCGCGCTTTCTGCTTGCCGGGCTGATGGGGCTGGGCCGCATCGATTCCTCGGCCGCCACCACGCTCGCGGGCAAGCTCTCGGTGGACATGAACCGGCAGACCCGATGGACGCGTGCGATCGACGCGGCGGCGGAATCGAACAATCCCGCGCTCGTCGCGCTGCTTGCCGGTTTCGGGATGCAGGGCGTCTCGTGGGACCGGATGACGGCGGTTCACCTGTTCCATATCGTTTCCGCGCTGCGCCGGGTCGGCCTGGACGGTGAGGCCCGGATGATCGCGGCAGAGGCAGTGGCGCGGGTCTGATCCGGATGGCCGGCGCCGCCCTTTCCGCCGCGATGCCCGGCGGCCTGATCGGCGCGTTTCTCTCCATGCTTGCGGCGGAACGCGGCGCGGCCGCCAACACCATCGAGGCTTATCGCCGCGATCTGACCGGCGCGCAGGCCATCGTCGGCGATCTGGCTGGCGCGGACCGGGAAGCCATCGCCAGCCTTGCCGGGCACTGGGCCGAGCTTTCCCCCTCGAGCATCGCGCGCAAGGCTTCGGCGCTGCGCCAGTTCTACGGCTTCCTGATCGACGAGGGCCTGCGCACCGACGATCCCTCCATCGCCATGCCGCGCCCACGCGCGCGCCGTCCGCTGCCACGCCTGCTCGATCACGGGGAGATCGCCCGGCTGTTCGCCACGGCGGAGGAGGAAGCGGGGGCCGGCACGCACGATGGCGTGCGCATGCTTGCCCTGCTTGAATTGCTCTATGGGTCCGGCCTGCGCGCGACGGAACTGGTCTCGCTGCCGCTCGTCGCCGTGCCGCGCGATGCGCCGTTCCTGGCGATCACCGGCAAGGGCGGGCAGCAACGGCTCGTGCCCGTTGGTGCGCGAGCGGTCCGCGCTCTGGCGGAATGGCTGCGTCTGCGCCCGGCGGGCGGCCGCTTCGTGTTTCCTTCGCCGCGCGGCGGGCACCTGACGCGCGTGCGCCTGTTCCAGTTGCTGCGCGATCTGGCCGCGCGCGCCGGAATCGATCCCGAAAAGGTCAGCCCGCACGTGCTGCGCCATGCCTTCGCCACGCATTTGCTGGAAGGCGGGGCGGACCTGCGCGTGCTGCAGACCCTGCTGGGCCATGCCGATATCGCAACCACCCAGATATACACCCACGTCGATGCTTCGCGGCTTGTCGCGCTGGTCAACGAACGGCATCCGCTGGCCGCGTCCACAGGACGCGCCGCAGGACGCAGTTGACCACGGGCGCGCACCGCCCTAGCGCGTCTGCCATGATTTCGTATCTCGAATTCGAGAAGCCGGTCGCCGCGCTGGAAGCGCGCATCGCCGAGCTTCGGGAGACCGCGCAGAGCGGCGAACTGGACATCGCGTCCGAAATCCGGCGGCTGGAAAACAAGTCCGCCGAACTGCTGGCCAGCACCTACAAGGCGCTGACGCCCTGGCAGAAGACCCAGGTGGCCCGCCATCCCGCCCGCCCGCATTTCCGCGACTATGTCGAACGGATGTTCGAAGGCTTCATGCCGCTGGGTGGCGATCGGCTCTATGGCGAGGATCAGGCGATCATCGGCGGGTTCGCGCGGCTGGGCGATCGCCGGGTCATGCTGATCGGCCACGAGAAGGGCAACGATACGCAAAGCCGCATCCGCCACAACTTCGGCATGGGCAAGCCCGAAGGCTACCGCAAGGCGGTGCGCCTGATGGAACTGGCCAGCCGCTTCGGCCTGCCGGTGGTGACGCTGGTCGATACCTCGGGCGCGTTCCCGGGCGTGGAGGCGGAGGAGCGCGGACAGGCCGAGGCCATCGCCCGTTCGACCGAGGCCTGCCTGGCGCTCGGCGTGCCGATGGTGGCGACGATCGTGGGCGAGGGCGGTTCGGGCGGCGCGGTGGCGCTTGCGAGCGCCGAGCGCGTGCTGATGCTGGAACATGCGGTCTATTCGGTGATCTCGCCCGAAGGTTGTGCCTCGATCCTGTGGCGCACGGCGGAAAAGGCGCCCGAAGCGGCCGAGGCGATGAAAGTTACGGCGCAGGATCTGCTCGCGCTGGGCGTGATCGACCGGATCGTGCCCGAACCGGTGGGCGGCGCCCATCGCGATCCCGCAGCAACGGCGGCTGCTCTGTCGCAGGCGATCGCGCAGGAACTGGACGGGCTGGCAGGCAAGTCGCCCGATGCTCTGCGCACGATGCGGGCGGATCGTTTCCTCCGAATTGGTGCCTGATCCGTTCGTCGCGCTGGCGCGCGGGAACCGGATTTGGCACAGAAGATTTCGGTTTGCGACAAAGCGTCGCGGCATTTGCCGCAGCCGTTGCGATCGTGATTGTTCGAGGGAGATGCCATGAAAAGCCGAAACCGCCTGCGTCTTGCTGTTGCCGGACTGTCGGTTCTTGCGGCGGGCGTGGCCGGGTCTGCCATGCTGCCGGGCGCTCCCGTGCGCGCTCAGGCCAATGCCGTCCAGGCGATCAGCGCGTCCGACAAGAAGCAAGGCGCTGAAGCGCACCCCCAGCTCCTCCAGGAATACGGCGGTGGCCTGACCGGACCGCAGGCGACTTACGTCGAGTCCGTGGGCAAGACCATCGCCGTTCAGTCGGGCCTCAGCAACGCGCGTGGGGACTTCACCGTCACGCTGCTCAATTCACCGGTGAACAACGCCTTCGCTATTCCGGGAGGCTATATCTACGTCACCCGGCAACTCGTGGCGCTGATGAACAACGAGGCGGAACTGGCCGGCGTGCTGGGGCACGAAGTCGGCCATGTCGCCGCGCGCCACGCCGCAAAGCGGGAAAGCGCCGCCACGCGCAACACCATCCTTGGCGTGCTCGGTTCGGTGCTTTCCACCGCCGTGCTCGGCAATTCGGCAGCCGGCCAGATCGGCCAACGCCTGTTCTCCACCGGGAGCCAACTGCTGACGCTCAAGTATTCGCGATCGCAGGAAACCGAGGCGGACAATCTTGGCATCACGTATCTGGGCCGCGCCGGCTACGACCCCCGCGCAATGTCCACGGTGTTGCAAAGCCTGGCCAACCAGACCGCGCTGGACAGCCAAATCGCGGGGCAGGGCAATTCGGTGCCGGAATGGGCCAGCACGCACCCAGACCCCGCCTCGCGCGTGCGCGCCGCGTTGCTGCGCGCCGGGACCACCGCCACGGGGATGACCAACCGCGACACGTTCCTCACGCGCGTGCGCGGCCTGACCTATGGCGACGATCCCAATCAGGGTGTTGTCGACGGGCGCACGTTCACGCACCCGCAGTTGCGGCTCGCCTTCCAGGCGCCGGCGGGATTCTCGCTGGTCAACGGCGCCACATCGGTTGCGATTTCCGGCCAGTCGGGCAAGGGCGAGTTCGCATCGGGCAAGTACAGCGGCGATCTTTCTGCCTATGTCCGTTCGGTGTTCGCCGGGCTTTCGTCGCAGGGGCAATTCGCGCCCGATACGCTGCAGACGACCACGATTAACGGCATACCCGCCGCCTATGGCACGGCCAGGACCACCAGCAACGGTTCGACGGTGGACGTGGTGGTCTATGCCTATGACTGGGGGCAGGGGCAGGCCTTCCACTTCGCCACGATCAGCCAGGCCGGGCAGGCGGGGCAGTTCGATTCCATGTTCCGCTCGATCCGTCGCATCAACGCGACGGAAGCAAGCGCGGTCAAGGCGCGCAAGCTTGATGTGGTGACGGTGAAGAGCGGCGATACCGTGCAGTCGCTGGGCGCGCGCATGGCCTATACCGACAGGCCGGTGGACCGCTTCCTCGTGCTCAACGCGCTCACCGCCTCCAGCAGGCTGGTGCCAGGCCAGAAGGTCAAGCTGATCGTCTATTGATAGCGGGCGCTAA
Organism: Novosphingobium sp. LASN5T; assembly: GCF_003856955.1. Lineage (NCBI taxonomy): Bacteria > Pseudomonadati > Pseudomonadota > Alphaproteobacteria > Sphingomonadales > Sphingomonadaceae > Novosphingobium > Novosphingobium sp. LASN5T. The sequence goes on along the minus strand of NZ_RQSI01000001.1, from coordinate 178,760 downwards.
GCCACCTCAGGGCCCGCAAACAGAAATGGCCGGCGTGAAGCCGGCCGGTTTCGTTCGTGTGAGGCAAGGCGACGGACGATCAAATCGTCTTGGCCGCGGCCTTGGTGTTGGCGTTGTTCATCTTGCCCGACACCGTGTTGAAGGTGTTGGTCAGCGAGTTGCCGAGCGAACCCATCGCGGTGATGGCGGCGACGGCGATGAGCGCGGCGATCAGGCCGTATTCGATAGCGGTCGCGCCGTCTTCGTTCGCGAGCAGATCACGGAAAAGCTTCATGTCAGGTCTCCTTAAGCGTCTTCTTGTTCCCGACCCGCTCCTGTTGTCCCTGGAGCAGGTAGGGCTGAATTAGGCGGCATTTCCTAAAACGACGTTAATTGGATGAGGCGTTGGTCGATGCGTTCTCGACTGAATGCCACAGGGCAACCATCTGGTTGGTGAAGTTGTTCATGCCCCCAATAATGGCAAGCGCGATGAATCCCACCAGCAAGCCGTATTCAACAGCCGTGGCGGCGCTTTCATCGCGCATAATTTTATGCCGCAATTCCAACATATTACTTGGCCCCCGCGTCACGGTGGCGAAAGGTTACGGGATTGTTCCTAAAATTTGATTTACGAAAAGTTTCGGGCCTTTCAGCGGAGCCGGTTGTCGCGTCCTTTGCGATCCGCCAGTATTTTTAATCCGGAGTGGATCGATGCGAATTGTTGTTGCGGCAGCCATGATCGACGGGTTGGGCCGGGTCCTGCTCCAGCGCCGTCCGGAAGGAAAACAGCATGGCGGCCTGTGGGAATTCCCCGGCGGCAAAGTCGAAGCCGGCGAAGGGCCAGTCCAGGCGCTGATCCGCGAAATCGACGAGGAACTGGGTGTGGCTCTGTCGGCGGCTGATATCACGCCGCTGTCGTTCGCCCACGCAGATGATTCGAGTGGCACGCCGCCGATTCTGCTGCTGCTATACGTCTGCCGTCTGTGGAAAGGGGAACCGGTCTGTGAAAAAAATGCGATGCTGAAATGGGCAGGAAGACCGGAAATATCGACGTTTCCGATGCCGCCCCTGGATGTTCCGCTGGCAAAAGCGGTGCTTGCGTTGCTGAAGTGACTTGCCAACCCGGAATCGCTCTCCTAAAGGCGCGTCTCCCGGCGCCCGTAGCTCAGCTGGATAGAGCATCAGACTACGAATCTGAGGGTCGGACGTTCGAATCGTTCCGGGCGCGCCATTCCCCCGAAAGGGCGGAAATGTTCAGGCCGGCCAGGTTATCCTGGTCGGCCTGAAACGTTTTGGCGGTTCGCAATTCCGTCCTCCCGCTGCCTCTCCCGCCATGCCTCCCTTCCGGGCGCATGACGTACCCATCTGCATCCGCAGCCCTGTGACGGTTGATTCGGATGTTGCGGGCGCGCCGTCATGCGTCCAGCGCGTCTCCACTCCCTTGAAACGCCAAATTGAATTGTCTTTCATGCGATAATAACCAGATTGGTGTGAATAGCTATCCGGGAACGGGAGCAGTCCGGTTGGACGTTGCGGAATCCTCACAACTGGCTCATACGCAAGCCAAGCTTCGCACGATCGAAGCCGAGGCTGCCAGAAAAAGGATCATCGACTTGGCCAAGTCCGCCAGGCCCCGCGCCGCCAAACCTGCCGCTCCCGTCACCAAACCCGCAGCAACGCGCCGCCGCGCCGCCAAGGCCACGCCGCCCGCCGCCGCAGAGCCGGTGATCGCTTCGGCGGCGGATGAACCGCTCGACGAGGCCACGTTCGCGTTGCGCAGCCTGCAACAGGCCCACGCCAACAATCGCCGGTTCGAGGCGAGCGACGACGAACTGCTGCACTTCTACGAACAGATGGTGCTGATCCGCCGGTTCGAGGAAAAGGCGGGCCAGCTCTATGGCCTCGGCCTGATCGGCGGGTTCTGCCACCTCTACATTGGGCAGGAAGCAGTCGCGGTCGGGCTCCAGTCGGCGCTCAGCGAAGGGCATGACAGCGTCATCACCGGCTATCGCGATCACGGGCACATGCTGGCCTATGGCATCGATCCCAAGGTGATCATGGCCGAACTGACCGGGCGCGGCGCGGGCATCTCGCGCGGCAAGGGCGGGTCGATGCACATGTTCAGCACCGATCACAAGTTCTACGGCGGCCATGGCATCGTCGGCGCGCAGGTGCCGCTGGGTGCGGGGCTGGCCTTCGCGCACAAGTACCGCAACGATGGCGGCGTGTGCATGGCCTACTTCGGCGATGGCGCGGCCAACCAGGGCCAGGTCTATGAAACCTTCAACATGGCGGCGCTGTGGAAGCTGCCGATCGTGTTCGTGGTGGAAAACAACGGCTACGCCATGGGCACGGCGGTCAAGCGCGGTTCGGCCGAGACGCATTTCTACCGTCGCGGCACCGCCTTCCGCATCCCCGGCATCGACGTGAACGGCATGGATGTGCTGGAAGTGCGCCAGGCGGCCGAAGTGGCGCTGGAATTCGTACGGGGCGGCAACGGGCCGGTGCTGCTCGAACTCAAGACCTATCGCTATCGCGGGCACTCGATGTCCGACCCGGCCAAGTACCGCAGCCGCGAGGAAGTGCAGGAAATGCGCGAGAAGCATGATCCGATCGAGGCCGCGAAGACCGAGCTGCTGCAGCGCGGCGTGGCCGAGGACCGGATCAAGGACATCGACAAGAAAATCCGCCAGGTTGTGGCAGAAGCCGCCGATTTCGCCGAAAGCTCGCCCGAGCCGGCATTGGCCGAACTGTATACCGACGTGGTGGTGGAGCAGTACTGACATGGCGATCGAACTGAAGATGCCCGCGCTCTCGCCGACGATGGAAGAGGGCACGCTGGCCAAGTGGCTGGTCAAGGAAGGCGATGAAGTGAAGTCCGGCGATATCCTCGCCGAGATCGAGACCGACAAGGCGACGATGGAATTCGAAGCCGTGGACGAAGGCACCGTCGGCCAGATCGTCGTTCCCGAAGGGACCGAGGGCGTAAAGGTCGGCACCGTGATCGCGCTGCTGCAGGGCGAGGGCGAGGATGCCGCGCCGGCGCCCGCCGCCGCTCCCGCGCCGGCTCCAGCCGCAACGCCGACCCCGGCCCCCGCACCTGCGCCAGTTGCCGCGCCGGTTGCGGCCAAGCCCGCCGCCGATCCCGAAGTGCCCGCCGGCACCGCTATGGTTCCCACCACCGTCCGCGAAGCGCTGCGCGATGCCATGGCCGAGGAAATGCGCGCCGACAGCCGCGTGTTCGTGATGGGCGAGGAAGTGGCCGAATACCAGGGCGCCTACAAGGTCACCCAGGGGCTGCTGGACGAATTCGGCCCCCAGCGCGTGATCGACACGCCGATCACCGAATACGGCTTTGCCGGCATCGGCACCGGCGCGGCGATGGGCGGCCTGCGCCCGATCGTGGAATTCATGACGTTCAACTTCGCCATGCAGGCGATCGACCACATCATCAATTCCGCCGCCAAGACGAACTACATGTCCGGCGGCCAGATGCGCTGCCCGATCGTGTTCCGCGGCCCCAACGGCGCGGCGAGCCGCGTCGGCGCGCAGCATTCGCAGAACTACGGCCCGTGGTACGCCGCCGTCCCCGGCCTTGTCGTGATCGCGCCTTATGACGCGGCCGACGCCAAGGGGCTGATGAAGGCCGCGATCCGCAGCGAGGACCCGGTGGTGTTCCTCGAAAACGAGCTGGTCTATGGCCGCACCTTCGACGTGCCGCAGTTGGACGATTTCGTCCTGCCGATCGGCAAGGCCCGCGTAGTGCGCGAAGGCAGGGACGTGACCATCGTGTCCTATTCCATCGGTGTGGGCTATGCGCTCGAAGCGGCGGCCAAGCTTGCCGACGAGGGCATCGACGCCGAAGTGGTCGACCTGCGCACGCTGCGCCCGCTCGACAAGGAAACGGTGCTGGCCTCGCTCGCCAAGACCAACCGCCTTGTCGTGGCCGAGGAAGGCTTCCCGGTCTGCTCGATCGCGTCGGAAATCATCGCGATCTGCATGGAGGAAGGCTTCGACAATCTCGATGCCCCGGTCCTGCGCGTCGCCAACGAGGACGTGCCGCTTCCCTATGCCGCCAATCTTGAAAAGGCGGCACTGATCGACGCCAACAAGATCGTCGAGGCGGTGAAGAAGGTCTGCTATCGCTGAGGGCGAGGGGCGCTGCGGTTTCCGCACGGCAGCGCCCGCCCCCGGCGAAGACCCTGATTTCCGATGGATCAGCCGATCATGGACCTGGCTGACCAGCTAGCCCCGCTGGAACGGTTCGCTGTGGCCTATGCCCCGGCGGCGGCGCGGGCGGCGTGGATCGGCCTGTTCGCGTTCGAACAGCGCCTGGCCGATACCGCGAAGCCGGGGCGCGATGCGCTGATGATCCAGCTGCGGCTGGCGTGGTGGCGCGATCGCATGGCGCAGGAGGCCGCGCTGTGGCCACTGGGCGAACCGCTGCTGGCCGGCCTGCAGGTCTGGGATGCCGAGCGCCCCGCGCTGGGCGCGCTGGTCGATGGCTATGAGGCGCGCCACGTTGGCGAGGATGGCGGCGCCGAACTCGCCCAAGCCCGGATCGAGGCGTTCGTGGCGCTCGGCCGCCTTTCGGGTGTGAGCGATCCCGGCCCGATCCGCGCGAGCGTGGCGCAATGGCTCGATCCCGATCCCGCCGCGCCGATGCCCCAGCTGCCCCGCCCGATGCGCCCGCTGGCGATCCTGGCCGGCATGGCGCGACGGCAGGCGAGGGGCCTGCCCGATACCGGCCTGCGCGGCTTCGGCGCGGCGCTCCGGCTCGGCCTGACCGGCCGCTGACCGGCTCGCGCAGAGGCGCAAAGGCATCCCGGCCGCAGGCCCCCAAACCCATTCCAGAGCCCCAATCCCCGGTGCCATGAGCCGCCCACCTCGGGTGAAACCCCTCTGCGCCCCCTGCGCTCTCTGCGCGATAAAAACGGGTTCGCGCAGAGACCGCAGAGCGCGCGGAGAGTGTGAGCCAGGTGTGTCCCCCTTCGCGCCTGCGCGCGAACAAGTATCTACCAAATCGGTCCCAACTCGCCCTGCCGCCCGCGTCCCGCGCGCGATAGCTTGCTCCGGATCGGAGGAAACGCGCGATGAACCGGATCGTGCTGGGAGCGCTGGGCGCCTTGTTGCTGGTGGCCGCCGGCCTGTTCTGGTGGCAGGGCCGCGCGACGAATGCCGGCCCGCCGCCCGCCCCCCGGCTCGCACTCGATACGCCCACCGCCGAGACTGACGAGCTGCCCGATGCCGACGGGGAAGGGCTGCAAGGCCCCGCGCTGCCGCAGGCGACCGAGCAGACCCGCGAACAGAAGCGCTTCGACCGGCTCGACCGCGACCGCGACGGCCGCATCACCCGCAACGAGATGCTGGCCCCCCGCGTCCGCGATTTCCGCAAGCTCGACGTAGACGGCAACAACCTGCTCAGCTTCGAGGAATGGGCGGTCAAGACCGCCGACCGCTTCAAGACCGCCGACGCCAACGGCGACCAGTCCCTCACCCGCACGGAATTCGCGACGACGAAACCGAAGATGAAAAAGAAGCAGGATTGCGCGTGCAGGTGAGTTTTCTCCCCTTGACGGTTAACCCGCGATTGTCTCCGCATAGAGACTACCGGCGATGGCGCGTTGGAGGATTGTTGATGACCATGCGGAGGTTGCTGGGCATTTGCGCAGCAGTAGTTCTAAGCTTGGGGAATATCGTTCCCTGTGCCATCGCATATGCTGGCTCGCCTCCACCGCTCGCGGCTTACGGGCAACTGCCCGGCGTGGAAATGATGGCACTGTCTCCGTCCGGTGAACGTCTCGCGATAGTGGGCCTGGCAGAAAACGTCCGGCGCCTCGTGGTCCTTGACGCCAACAAAAAACCGTTGCTGGCGATCCCTGTAGGGGATGCGAAGGTACGCGGGATATATTGGGCCGGGGAGGACCGGGTCCTTATCATGAAATCGGAAACGACAAAGCTGGATGCCGGCTTTTCTACCGACATGACCGAACTTTTCACGATGGTGGTGGTGCCGCTCAACGGTGACAAGCTCTGGTCTGTTTTTGCCAATGACGAAAAAATCACCGGCGGCGTTCGCGGATTTTACGGAATTCGGCAAAGGGATGGGCGCTTTTATGGATACTTTGGCGGCCTGACCTACAAGGGTGATTTTCGGTCACCGGTGGGCTACCTGACATCCGGCGGGCCGGTGCTGTACGAAGTCGATCTGCAGAACCGGCAGTCCAGAATGGTTGCCCCGCGCTTCGAGAACAACGGCTTTCGGCAATGGGTCCTGGGTAAGGATGGCAAAGTCGCGGCGACGCTGGACTATATTTCCACCAACGGAACCTGGACGATCCGCAACGCGGATGGAACGAAAATCCAGGAAGGGGCTAACCCGCTCGGCGATGTTGGTCTGGTTGGCTTGGGGACGACGGTGGAAACCGTCATTCTAAGCGATGAGCGTGAAAATGGGGAAGTACGCTGGTTCGAGACGCCGCTGGGTGGTGGCGCATCGAAAGAAATCCTCGCCGATGTTTACGTCCACAAATACTTCACCGACACTTATACGGGCCGGTTGATCGGGTATCAGCAGGAGGGAGATACACCAGCCTATACCTTCTCCGATCCGCGCCAGCAAAAGATCGTAAGCGCCGCAATGAAGGCATTTCCGGGTCTGATAGTTCATTTGATCGATTGGAGTGAAAATTTTGACCGGCTCGTCGTCATGACGGAAGGGGCAGACGATCCGCAAACATGGTGGAAGATTGATATTGCCAACGGCAAGGCAGAAGAGATCGGCTTTTCCTATCCGATCGATCATGCTGACGTGGGCCCGGTGCAGGTCTTCAAATACAACGCTGGAGATGGCACCGCCATCGAAGGCGTGCTGACACTCCCGCCCGGTCGCGACCCCAAAAATCTGCCTGTGGTCGTTCTTCCGCATGGCGGCCCAGCGGCTCGGGATTACCCCGGCTTCGATTGGTGGGCGCAGGCATTCGCCTCCCGTGGTTATGCCGTGCTTCAGCCCAATTTCCGCGGCTCGACCGGTTATGGCGCGGCGTTTCAGCACGCTGGTAACGGCCAATGGGGGCGGATCATGCAAAGCGACATTTCCGACGGTCTGGCCGCGCTGGCCAAACAGGGGATCGTCGATCCTAAACGTGCTTGTATCATGGGCGCCAGTTACGGCGGGTTCGCTGCACTCGCCGGAGTCACTCTGCAACATGGGATCTATCGCTGCGCGGTGTCTGTGGCAGGCGTCAGCGATGTTGCCCGTCTGGCGTCAACTAACATTGTGGGAAGTAACTATGACAAGGCAATGAGGCACGCGGTTGAACAGGAATTGGGTGCGCGGCGCGATTTGCGTGCGATCTCGCCTATCAACTTCGCTACCGGGGCGGACGCTCCGATTCTGCTGATCCATGGCAAGGACGACATCGTGGTGCCTTACGATCAGAGCAATGACATGGCGGTTGCGCTCCAGCGCGCCGGCAAGCCTGTCGAACTGGTGACTCTGACGGACGAGGATCACTGGCTTTCGCGCAGCACAACTCGGCAGGAAATGCTGGAAGCGGCCATGCGCTTCATGGAGCAGCACAATCCCGCCGATCCTGTGCGTTAACCTTTAGGGATTGCGCCGTCGCGCGTGCCGGGCGGGGGCTCAAACCCCCGCCACCAACCACTCCCCCAAATCCCGCTTCGCCCGCGCCGTGTACGCCTCCTTGCGCTCCTTCTTCTTCACGCTGGCGTCCACCGGTGGGAACAGGCCGAAGTTCACGTTCATCGGCTGGTAGCTTTCCGCTTCGGCATCGCCGGTGATGTGGGCGAGCAGCGCGCCCAGCGCGGTGGTGCGCGGGGGTGGGGTCCAGGGGCGGCCGGCGAGTTCGTGCGCGGTCATCAGCCCGGCGAGCAGGCCGACCGAAGCACTTTCGACATAGCCTTCGCAGCCGGTGATCTGCCCGGCGAAGCGGATGTGCGGGCGGCTTTTCAGGCGCAGTTCCCGGTCCAGCAGCGTGGGCGAATTGAGGAAGGTGTTGCGGTGCAGCCCGCCCAGCCGTGCGAATTCCGCGTTTTCCAGGCCGGGAATAGTGCGGAACAGCCGCACCTGTTCGGCGTGCTTCAGCTTGGTCTGGAAGCCCACCATGTTCCACAGCGTGCCCAGCTTGTTGTCCTGCCGCAATTGCACCACGGCATAGGGCCAGCGCCCGCGCGGAAATTCGGGCGTGGCGCTGTGCGGGTTGTCCAGCCCCACCGGCTTCATCGGCCCGAAACGCAGCGTGTCCTCGCCCCGTTCGGCCATAACCTCGATCGGCATGCAGCCATCGAAATAGGGCGTATCCGCTTCCCATTCCTTGAACGCGGTCTTGTCGCCATCGAGCAGCCCCTGCCGGAACGCGCGGTATTGGTCGCGGTTCATCGGGCAGTTGATGTAGTCCTTGGTCTCGCCCCGGTCCCACCGGCTCGCCATCCAGCACACGTCCATGTCGATGCTGTCGCGGTGGACGATGGGGGCGATGGCATCGAAGAAGGCGAGCGCGTCCGCCCCGGTGGCGCCGCCGATGCTCTCGGCCAGCGCCGGCGCGGTGAGCGGGCCGGTGGCGACGATCACCGGCCCCTGCGCCGGCAGCACGTCCACCCGTTCGCGCACGATCTCCAGGTTGGGCAGCGCCGCCAGCGCCTGTTCCACCGCCGCCGAAAACACGTCGCGGTCCACGGCGAGCGCCGAGCCGGCGGGCACGCGGGCCTTTTCCGCCGCCGCCATCAGCAGACTGTCGCAGCGGCGCATTTCCTCGTGCAGCAGGCCGACCGCGTTCTTTTCGTGATCGTCGGAGCGGAAGCTGTTGGAGCAGACCAGTTCGGCCAGCCCCGTGCCCTGGTGCGCCGCCGTGGTGTCGCCGCCGCCTGGCAGATTGGCGCCGCGCATTTCCGAAAGGCGCACGCGCACGCCGCGCCGGGCGAGCTGCCATGCCGCCTCGCTGCCGGCCATGCCGCCGCCGATGATGTGAACCTGATGCGTCATGCCCCGCGCATTGGCATTGCCTTGCGGCGCGGACAACCCCAAGGTGCGCGGCCATCACGCGGGAAGGACGGTATGACAGGTCGCGCATTGGCCGAGCGGCGGCCCTGGCTGCTCGCCAGCCTGGTCTTCGGCATCAGTTACTGGTTCATCGCCGGCGGGCCGGTGCCGGGGCTATACCAGATCGCGTGGAAGGGCGCGGGCGTGGGCCTGCTCGCCGTCTATGCCTGGCTGCACCATCCTTCGCGCGGGGCGCACCGGATCGCGCTGGTCATGGCGCTGGGCGCGCTGGGCGACATGGTGCTGGAAGTGGCGTTCACCGCCGGCGCGGCGGCGTTCTTCGCGGGCCACCTCGTCGCCATCGCGCTCTACCTGCGGCACGGGCGGGGCAGGGCGGTGCGTCCGCTGGACAAGGGCATCGCGATCGCGCTGGTCGTCGGCGTGCCGGTGCTGGCCTGGCTGCTGCCGACGGATCGGGCGATGGCGATGCAGGTCGCGCTCTATGCCCTGCCGCTGGGCGGGATGGCCGCGGCGGCGTGGCTCAGCGCCTTTCCGCGCGGACGCGTGGGCGCGGGCGCGCTCCTGTTCGTGGCTTCGGACCTGCTGATCTTCGCGCGCATGGGGCCGCTCGCCACCAGCGCACTGCCGCACCTGCTGATCTGGCCGCTCTATTACTTCGGCCAGTTCCTGATCTGCACCGGCGTGATCGCCACGCTACGCCGCGAAGGGGAGTTCAGCGCGGAGTAGTGCTCCTCTCCACGCCCCGCTCATCTAGCCCCGCTCATCCTGAGCCTGTCGAAGGATGCGCGCCGCCATTGGCCCCGCGCCCCGGCAGTGTGAGTGGCCAAAGATCTCCCCGTGGCCTTCGACAAGCTCAGGCCGAGCGGATGTAGCGGAGTGGGGTAGCAAGTGACCGCTGGCGATGGGCGAAGCGTTTATCCCGCCACCGGCAGGGCGATCGTGCCGTCCGGGTGATGCCGCAGCGAACCATAGGCGATCACCGCGTCCAGCGGCAGGCCGGTGCCGTAAATGTGCGGGAACAATTGCCCCCCGCGCGAAGGTTCCCACTTCACCGCATCGCCCAGCGCGGCCAGATCCACCGTGACGATGTGCAGGTCGGTCTGCCCGGCGAAGTGCTTGCCGATCGTTTCCGCAAGCTGCCCGGCGGTGGAGAGGTGGATATAGCCGTCGGCGAGATCGACCGGCGCACCGGCGAAGCGGCCGCTATCGGCCAGCTCCGCCATCTGCGGCGCGGTCAGCACCTTGTAGGCGACGGCAGGGGTCATGCCTCGGACGGCGCCTCGCCATCGGCCGCACCTTCCGGCACTTCGCCTTCGCTGCCCTCTTCCTCGGCCAGACGCACCGCGCTGACCACATGTTCGTCATCGGCGACGTGGAACAGCCGCACGCCTGCGCTGCCGCGCCCGATCACGCGCAGCGAATCGAGCGGCAGGCGGATCAGCTTGGCCTGATCGGTAACGAGCATCAGCTGGTCGGCCTGCACCGCCGGGAAGCTCGCCACCACCGGGCCGTTGCGGCCGATGTTGTCGATATTGGTGATGCCCTGGCCGCCGCGGCCGGTGCGCCGGTATTCGTAGGCGGACGAAAGCTTGCCATAGCCGTTGGCGCAGACGGTGAGGATGAACTGCTCCTTCTCGGCCAGCTCTGCGTAGCGCTCCGCCGCCATCTGCGGTTCGCCTTCCTTCTCCGCCTTCCACGGGGCGAAGCGGAGGTAGTCCTCGCGCTCGTCCTGATCCTTCACGCCGACGCGGTGTAGGATGGACAGCGAGATGACCTCGTCGCCTTCTTTCAGCGACATGCCGCGCACGCCGGTGGACGTGCGGCTCTGGAATTCGCGCACATCGTCCGCCGGGAAGCGGATGGCCTTGCCCTGCCGGCTGGCCAGCAGCACGTCATCGCCTTCGGACAGCAGGGCCACGCCGATCAGGCGATCCTCGCTCTCTTCCTCGAACTTCATCGCGTACTTCCCGTTCGACGGGATGTTGGCGAACAGATCCATGGCGTTGCGGCGCACGTTGCCTTTCGCCGTGGCGAACATGACGTGGAGCTTGCTCCATTCGCCTTCGTCCTCGGGCAGCGGCAGCACGGCGGCGATCGTCTCGCCCTGGTCAAGCGCGGGCAGCAGGTTGACCACCGGACGGCCGCGCGTGGCCGGCCCACCTTCGGGCAGGCGCCACACCTTCAGGCGGTAGACCTTGCCGGCGGTGGAGAAAAACAGAACGGGCGTGTGGGTGCTGGTGACGAACATGTTCGCCACGGCATCCTCTTCCTTCGTCGCCATGCCGGAACGGCCCTTCCCGCCACGGTTCTGCGCGCGGAAGGTGGAGAGCGGTGTGCGCTTGATATAGCCATCGAGCGTGATCGTGACGACCATGTCCTCGCGCTCGATCAGGTCCTCGTCCTCGATCCCGTCCGCCGCCGGCGCGATCAGCGACACGCGCGGCGTGGCATAGGCATCGCGCACCTCGATCAGTTCCTGGCGCATCACGCCATAGAGCTTCACGCGGTCGGCCAGGATCGAGAGGAACTCCTCGATTGCCTTGGCCAGCACTTCCAATTCGTCGCCGATCTCGTCGCGGCCGAGCGCGGTCAGGCGATGCAGGCGCAGATCGAGAATGGCGCGAACCTGCGTTTCCGACAGGCGATAACTTTCGCCGCCGATGCTGGCATCATCCTCGATCGCTTCGACCAGCCGGATATAGGGCGCGATCTCGCCCATCGGCCATTCGCGGGCGAGCAGCGTTTCGCGCGCCAGCGCGGGATTGGCCGATCCCCGGATGATCCGCACGACTTCGTCGAGATTGGTGACCGCGATGACGAGGCCGAGCAGGATATGCGCCCGGTCCCGCGCCTTGTTCAGTTCGAACTTGGTGCGCCGCGTGATCACTTCCTCGCGGAAGCGAACGAAGGATTCGATGATGTCCTTCAGGCTGAGGATTTCCGGGCGGCCGCCACGGATCGCCAGCATGTTGGCCGGGAAGTTCGATTGCGCGGGCGTGTTGCGCCAGAGTTGGTTCAGCACCACTTCGGGCGTGGCGTCGCGCTTGAGGTCGATGACCACGCGCACGCCTTCGCGGTTGGATTCATCGCGGATGTCCGAGATGCCCTCGATCCGCTTGTCCTTGGCCGCTTCGGCGATCTTCTCGACCAGGCCGGACTTGCCGACCTGATACGGGATCGAGGTGAGCACGATCGAGCGGCGATCGCCCCGGCCTTCCTCGATCTTGTGGCAGGCGCGCATGATGATCGAGCCGCGGCCTTCGTGATAGGCCTTGCGCGCTCCGGCCGCGCCCAGGATCAGCGGCGCGGTTGGGAAGTCCGGCCCCGGAATGATCTCGATCAGTTCGTCGATCGTGATCAGCGGGTTGTCCATGTAGGCAAGGCAGCCGTCGATCACCTCGCCCAGGTTGTGCGGTGGAATGTTGGTCGCCATGCCGACCGCGATGCCGCCCGCGCCGTTGACCAGCAGGTTGGGGAAGCGCGCGGGCAGAACCGAGGGTTCCTGCCGCGACCCATCGTAGTTGTCGGTGAAATCGACGGTATCCTTGTCGAGATCGTCGAGCAGCGAATTGGCCACGCGCGCCAGCCGCGCCTCGGTATAGCGCATCGAGGCCGGCGGATCGGGGTCCATCGAGCCGAAGTTGCCCTGGCCGTCGATCAGCGGCAGTCGCATCGACCAGTTCTGCGTCATGCGCGCGAGCGCATCATAGATCGCGCTGTCGCCGTGCGGGTGATAGTTGCCCATCACGTCGCCGACGATCTTGGCCGATTTGCGATAGGGCCGCCCGGCGACGAAGCCGCCTTCCTGGCTGGCGAAAAGAATGCGGCGGTGGACCGGCTTCAGGCCGTCGCGCACGTCGGGCAGCGCGCGGCTGACGATCACGCTCATCGCGTAATCGAGATAGCTGGTCTTCATTTCATCGACGATGTCGATCCGCTGGAATTCGGGTTCCGGCGCGGGGGCAGGGGGATCGATGATGGTGGTGTCGTCGCTCACGTCGGTGGCTATTTCGCTCTGGTTGTGGGAATTGATGACCGGCCCTAGGACAATCGGGCGGGAATGGCCAGCAACGCCGGGAATTTCGGGCCGTTACGGGGGTAGTTTTCCACACATGCGACAGGTTGACCGTGTTGCGGGACGAAGTGCCGTTCAATCGCGGTTCACTGCGCAAAAGGTATCGCCGGAGCGGTTGCAAAGGTCATGATTCCGCGCCACTAGCGGAGCCGGCCACAAGTCAACGAACGCCGGCCGGGGCAGGGTGCAAAAGCGATTTCACAACGCTTGCCTTCGGGTTTCCGGGTCGAACAGGAGAATGCATGATGCGGGTTTCTTTCGGGAAGTTTGCCAAGGGTGGTGCAGCCCGCATGGCGCTGGCGACCGCGCTGGCAACCGGCCTTGTCGCGGGTGGAGCGACGCTGGGTGCGACAGCCGCCGTCGCCAAGGAAAAGGAAGCGGCCAAGGCCGGCGCCTTCTCCAAGGAATTCGTCGCCGTCGCCGGGCCTTTGCAGAAGGCTCTGGGCGATGCGGCCGCCGCCAAGGCGAAGGGCGCTTCGGACGCCGATATCAAGACGCAGCTTGCCGGCGCTCCGGCGCAGCTGGCAGCCGCCGAAGCCGCGATCAAGAACCCCACCGACCGGATGACGGCCGGCCAGTTCGCGGTGAACCTCGGCGGCATGCTGGGCGACATCGGGATGCGTGAGCGCGGCATCAAGAACATGCTCGACAGCGGGCTGGTGCCCGCCGACAAGGTCAGCGAATACCAGTTCTATCTCGGCAACTTCGCCTATACGCAGAAGGACTGGCCGGTCGCTGTCGATGCACTGACCAAGGTCGTGCAGGCGAACTACAGCGAGGACACGGCGGCGGAGCTGCTGGCTGATGCCTACGTGCAGCAGGGCAAGTCGGCGGAAGGCCTTCAGGCGCTCAAGCTCGCCGTCGACACGCGCAAGGCCGCCGGTGGCACCGTTCCCGCCGACTGGTTCAAGCGCGCCAACCTGATCGCCTACAAGGCGAAGCTGGGGCCGCAGGCGATCGAATGGTCGACGATGATGGTCGCAAACGATCCCTCGCCGATCAACTGGCTGGGCGCCGGCCAGCTGACCCGCGAATTCGGTACGTTCACCAATCAGGAATCGCTCGATCTGGGCCGCCTGATGATGCGTTCGGGGGCGTTCCAGAGCGATCCCAAGTATCTCGAACGCGAATACGTCGAATATATCGAGGCCGCCGACCCGCGTCGTCTGCCGGGCGAAGTTCTGAAGGTGGCGGAAGCCGGCGTAGCCGCCGGCGTGCTGCGCGCGAACGACCAGTTCGTGGCGGACGCGATCTCGCAGGCCAAGGGCCGCATCGCGGCGGACAAGGCCTCGCTGCCCGGCCTGGAGCGCGATGCCCGCGCCGGTGCCGATGGCAAGGGTGCGCTGGCAACGGCCGACGCCTACCTGTCCTATGGCGATGCCGCCAAGGCCGAGGATCTCTACAAGCTGGCGATCCAGAAGGGCAACATCGACAAGGATCGCGCGCTGACCCGCCTGGGCATCGCCCAGTGCGATGAAGGCAAGTACGAGGAAGCCAAGGCCACCTTCGCCCAGATCACCGGTGCCGTCCGCGCGCCGCTGGCCAAGCTGTGGACGGTTTACGCAACCACCAAGGCCGCCAAGTAACCGCTGGCGCCAGATATATGAAAAAAGGGGGCGGCCACTGCGGTGGTCGCCCCCTTTTTTGCGTCCTTCACCCGGACAGGGGTTTACCCGACGGGATGGAAATCGCCGCTGGCTTCATCCAGCAGGTGAAGAACGCCGTCTGAAATCGCGAAGAAGGCGCCGCGAAGGATGAGTTCGCCCCTGGCCTCCTTGCGCTGGATGCACGGGAAGGTGCGCAGATTCTTGAGGCTGGCCTTGACGCCGGCCTGCTCCATCGCACGCTCGGCCGTGCGCCCGGTCGTGCCGTGCGCCTCGGCCACGGGCTCGCGCACCTCGTCCAGCAGGGCGATCCAGTCGGCGATGAAGCCCCCTTCGCCCGGTTCTGTTCCGCGCAGTTCCTGTGTCAGCGCGGCCTTGCAGCCGCCGCACATGCCGTGGCCCATGACCACGACTTCCTTCACCTTCAGTACCTGCACCGCGAATTCCAGCGCGGCGGACACGCCGTGATGGCCCGGGGAAGTTTCGAACGGCGGCACCATCGCCGCCACGTTGCGCACCACGAACATCTCGCCGGGGTCCGTATCGAAGATCTGCGCGGGATCGACGCGGCTGTCGGAGCAGGCGATGATCATCACGCGCGGCTCCTGCCCTTCGCTCAGCTGCTGCCAGCGTTCGAGGCGAGGCGTCCATCCATGGTCACGGAAACGGCGATAGCCGGCGATGAGCTTGTCCAGCTCTGGCGATGAATCGTCTGACATGACGAAGGCTAATGCGCGGGTCGATTGCCACTTTCAAGTGCCCGAAGATGCGCCTATCTGGACGCCATGAACGATCTAGCCTCATCGCCTCGCCCGGAACGCCAGCGCAAGCCGGACTGGATCCGCGTGAAAGCGCCGACCAGCCGCGGTTACGGCGAAACGCGCCAGCTGATGCGCGACCTTCGGCTGAACACCGTTTGCGAGGAAGCGGCCTGCCCGAACATCGGCGAATGCTGGACCAAGAAGCACGCGACCGTGATGATCCTGGGCGACGTCTGCACGCGCGCCTGCGCGTTCTGCAACGTCAAGACCGGCATGCCGCGGGCCGTCGATCCGCTTGAGCCGGATCACGTGGCCGAAGCGGCCGCGAAGATGGGGCTGGAACATATCGTCATCACCTCGGTCGATCGCGACGACCTGCCCGATGGCGGTGCTTCGCAGTTCGTCAAGGTGATCGAGGCGCTGCGTCGCGCCACGCCGAAGACGACCATCGAAATCCTGACGCCCGATTTCCGCAACAAGATGGAAAGCGCGGTGGAATCGATCGTCGCGGCCGGGCCGGACGTTTACAACCACAACCTTGAAACCGTGCCCCGGCTCTATCCCACGATCCGGCCCGGCGCTCGTTATTACGCTTCGCTGCGTCTGCTGGAGCACGTGAAGCGGCTCGATCCGCGCATCTTCACCAAGTCTGGCATCATGCTGGGGCTGGGCGAGGAGCGCCTCGAGGTCCATCAGGTGATGGACGACATGCGTTCGGCGCAGATCGACTTCCTGACGATGGGGCAGTACCTCCAGCCCACTCCCCGCCATGCCAGCGTGGCCGAGTTCGTGACGCCCAAGGCATTCGAGGCGTATGGCGCGATCGCGCGGGCCAAGGGCTTCCTGCAGGTCGCCGCCAGTCCGCTGACCCGGTCCAGCTATCACGCCGGTGACGATTTCCGCGAAATGCGCGCCACCCGTGAAGCGCAATTGGCCAAGGCCGCGCAGAAGGCCGCAGCGCAGGGCTGATCGGGCGTGCCGCATATCGCCGAGAAGCGGCGCCTGCCCTGGTCGCCCGAACAGATGTTCGATCTGGTGGCGGACGTGCGCCGCTATCCCGAATTCCTGCCGTGGGTCGTCGCCACGCGCATCCGTTCGGAAAACGAGTCGGAAATGATCGCGGACATGCTGGTGGGCTTCAGCGCGCTGAAGGAGAAGTTCACCTCGCGCGTGCGGTTCGATCGGCCGCGGGGAATCGTCGTCGAATACCTCGACGGCCCGTTGCGCAAGCTGGAGAACAACTGGGCCTTCGCGCCGGATGGGGAAGGGGGCTGCATCGTCGATTTCCAGGTCGACTTCGCGTTCCGCAACGTCATTTTCGAAAAGCTTGCCGGGCAGTACCTCGACAGCGCCTTCCGCAAGATGGTGGCCGCGTTCGAGACGCGGGCGGAAGCGCTTTACGGCAGCAGCAGGTCCAGCGCGACCAGCGTTGCCTGACGGCGCACGTCCGCGCGCGTCTTCGCGTCCTCGAAGAACTTCATCTCGGCATTGACCGCTTCCGGGTCCTCGCCGCGTTCGGCCTTGGCGAAAACGACCGTCCCCACCGGCTTCTGCGGCGATCCCCCGTCCGGCCCGGCAACGCCGGTGATCGCCACAGCCACGTCCGCGCCGGAATGCTTGAGCGCTCCCTGCGCCATCGACCAGGCCACGGCGACCGAGACCGCGCCGAACGTGTCGATCACGTCCATGGCCACGCCCAGCATCTCGTTCTTGGCTTCGTTGGAATAGGTCACGAAACCGCGATCGAGCACGGCCGAACTGCCGGCGATTTCGGTCAGCGCGGCAGCGACTAGCCCGCCGGTGCAGCTTTCGGCCACGGCCACCTTGCGGCCGGCAGCCAGATTGGTCTCGATCACGCGGCGCGCCAGATCGGCGATGTCGGCGGGGAGCAGGTTGTCCATGAAATCGGGCTTTCGGTGTCAATTCTGCGCGGGGCAGATCAACAGCTTGGGAGTCTTGCCGGGCTTGGGCTTGTCCGCGACAGACAGGATGAAGGTGATCAGTTCGGCGGTGTTTTCCGGCGGCAGCGGCGCCAGCAGCCGGGCACCGCGTTCGATGGCGACGCATTGATCCGGCTTGATCCCGCTGCCGACCAACTGGCCGACCATGCCTTCCGCGAAAGGCTGAAGCGCCTCGTCAGGCATCTTGGCGAGAAGATCGCGCGTCTGGTCATCGCCCTTGTCCCCCCCCAGCTTGAACAGGGCGGCTTTGGCCGTGGGCCAGGCGGCGGCCTTGCCCACCGCATAGCGGGCCACAAGCGACCGGCCCTGCGTGGCGAAATAGCCGTTGGGCGAAAGCTGCGGCTGGCAGGTGGTGATCGCGCTGTTCATCACCGTCGGCAGCGCGAAGGTGACCAGACCCGTCACTTCCCGCTCGGTCAGGCAATTCTGCGCCAGCGCGGCTTGCGACTGAAGCACGAGCGCGGCGCCAGCGGCCAGAGTCGCGGTAAGTCTGGCGGAGGACATCACAGGACGCATGGCGTTTCCTTTCACTGGACCGGAACGACGGTGGCGACGGCTTGTGCGGCGATGCCTTCACCCCGTCCGGTCATGCCAAGCCGTTCGGTGGTCGTGGCCTTCACGCTCACCCGGCCAATGTCAATTGCAAGAATCTCCGCCAGCCTTGCGCGCATCGTCGCCTTGTGCGGGCCGATTTTGGGCGCCTCACAGATGATCGTGACGTCAACATGCGCGATGGCGTGGCCGGATTGCGCGACAAGCTCGGCCGCGTGCGCCAGGAACCGGTCGGAAGAAGCGCCTTTCCAGCGGGCATCGGACGGCGGGAAATGGTCGCCGATGTCGCCGGCGGCGATGCTGCCAAGCAGCGCATCCACCAGCGCATGGATCGCCACATCGGCATCGCTGTGCCCGGACAGGCCGTGGGAGTGATCGATGCGCAGCCCGCATAGCCACAGTTCCTCGCCGGGGACGAGACGATGGACGTCAAAGCCCGATCCGGTGCGGGGAAAAGGAATCGTCACCGCGTTCTCCTGAAGGTCACTCTCTCGAAGGTCACTGGCGAATGTGACCTTGCGCAGCCTTTCCTCACCCTGAACCAGCGTGACCGCGTGCCCGGCGGCGACGGCGACCTGCGCGTCATCGCCCGCTTCGGCTTCGCCCTGCCAGGCACGGTGCGCGGCTAGGATCACCGGGTAGCGGAACGCCTGGGGCGTCTGCACTCTATAAAGCCCTTCGCGCCGCGCCGGTTCCAGCATCATGCCGTCTCCGCCGCGCACGAGGCTGTCGACGACAGGAAGGACCGGAATGGCCGCTTCGTGCCGGGTCAGCGCTTCCACCAGCGCCGCGATCACGCTTTCCGGCAGATCGGGGCGGGCTGCATCGTGGATCAGCACCAGGTCGGGGGCGTCGCCTTCGAGCGCTTCCAGCGCGGCACGCACCGAAAGCTGGCGTGTGGCGCCACCCGCCACAAGGCGGACATCGGAAATCCCGGCGAGCGACTCCTCGGCGGTTGCGCGCCAGTTCTCCGGAATGGCGACGACGATGGGAGCGATGCCTGCGTCCGCCATCCGCTTCACCGAATGGCGGACAAGCGGTGCGCCGCGCCACTGGGCGAACTGCTTGGGGACGGAGCCACCGGCGCGCAGACCTTGGCCAGCCGCGACGACAACGGCCGCGACTCGCTTGCCGGCCGGATCGGGAAACGTGTGGTTCATGCGGGCGCGCCTCTATCAGCCTTGCCGTGCGCCCCGCAATGGACTAAGCGCTGCCTGTTTTTTAGGCAGATTTGTACATACGATGAGCACGCTCCCGCATCCTCCGCGCCTCGCACCGCTTCAGGTCGGGCCGGTGCGTATCGATTGTCCGGTGATCCTGGCCCCGATGACCGGGGTTACGGACATGCCCTTTCGCACGCTCGTGCGGCGCTTCGGATCGGGCCTTAACGTTACCGAGATGATCGCCAGCCCGGCGATGATCCGCGAGACCCGGCAATCGCTGCAGAAGGCCGCCTGGGATGCCGTGGAGGAGCCGGTTTCGCTCCAGCTGGCCGGTTGCAACCCGGTCGAGATGGCGGAAGCGGCGAAACTGAACGCCGACCGTGGCGCCGCGATCATCGACATCAACATGGGCTGCCCGGTGAAGAAGGTGGTCAACGGCGATGCCGGATCGGCTCTGATGCGCGATCTGCCGCTGGCCGCTTCGCTGATAGAGGCGACGGTGAAGGCGGTGGACGTGCCCGTTACCGTCAAGATGCGCATGGGCTGGGACCATAACGCGCTGAACGCGCCCGAACTGGCGCGGATCGCCGAGGATCTCGGCGCCAAGCTGATCACCGTTCACGGCCGCACGCGCAACCAGATGTACAAGGGCAGCGCGGACTGGGCCTTTGTGCGCAAGGTCAAGGAAGCGGTATCGCTGCCGGTCATCGTCAACGGCGACATCTGCGGCATCGAGGACGTGGCCACCGCGCTGGAACAGAGCGGCGCCGATGGCGTGATGATCGGGCGCGGCGCCTATGGCAAGCCGTGGCTGCTGGGGCAGGTGATGCACTGGCTCCAGACCGGCCAGCTGCGGGCCGATCCATCGATCGACGAACAGTATCGGCTGATCGTGGAACACTACCAGGCCATGCTCGAGCACTACGGCGCGGAAACCGGCGTGAAAATGGCGCGCAAGCATCTTGGCTGGTACACCAAGGGGCTGCCCGGATCGGCCGAATTCCGCAACCGGGTGAACTTCATCGATGACCCGCGCGAAGTGCTCAATAGCCTGGCGCGCTTCTACGCGCCCGCGGAGCATCGCGCGGCGGCATGACCGGGGCGGCGGACTGGCGCCTGCCCGACGCGGCCAGGCCGGATGCCAAGCGCCTGATCGGCAGCATGCCGATGGCGGTTCTGCTGATCGCGCCCGACCTGTCGATCGTCTCCGCCAACCCGGCCGCCGAACAGTTGACGGGGCAGGGCGCGAGCCGCCTCGTGGGGCGCCGCGTGTCGAGCCTGTTCGAGTTCGACGAACCACTGATCATGAACCGTCTCACGGAAGGCGAGGCGCAGCTCTCCGCGCGCGATGCGCAAGTTCGGATCAACAACCAGCCCGCGCGCAGGCTTGACGTCATGACCGCGCCGGTGGCGCATACCCCGGGCTGGCAATTGCTCGTGCTGCACGAACCCATCGGGGTCGAGGCGCTGGGCGGCAGCGTGGGCGGGGCAAGCGATCAGGGCGGGGTAACGCTGCGCGCGCCCGAAGTCTTGGCGCACGAGATCAAGAATCCGCTCGCGGGGATCAGGGGGGCGGCCCAGCTTCTCAACCGCAAACTGGAAGGAAGCGACCGGGCGCTGACGGAATTGATCACCTCGGAAGTCGACCGCATTGCGAAACTGATCGACCAGATGCAGTCGCTTTCTCGGCGCAGCCAGGAACCGGCGGTGCCGTGCAATCTGCATGAAGCGGTGCGGCGCGCGCAGGCGGTTATCGCGGCAAGCGACCCGGGCCGGGTGGTGATCGAAGAGGAGTTCGACCCGTCGCTGCCGCCGATCATGGCCAATCCCGACGCTCTGGTGCAGGTCCTGCTGAATCTTCTGACCAACGCGCGTGAGGCGTGCGAAGGGCAGACGGACCGCCGCATCGCGGTGCGCACGCGCTTCGCCAGCGGTATCCAGTTGCACACGGGGCCGGAAGGCAAACCCTTGCGCCTGCCGATCGAACTTCGCGTGAGCGATAACGGGCCTGGCATAGACCCCGCGCTGCGCGATCATATTTTCGAGCCGTTCGTCACCGCCAAGAAGCAGGGGCAGGGGCTGGGACTGGCGCTGGTGCAGAAGCTGGTGCGTGAAATGAACGGGCGGATCAGCCATGATCGGGACGAGGCACGGGGCTGGACGCATTTCCGCCTGCATCTGCCGGTGGCGGGAACGGTGAGAGGACAGGCATGAAGAAGTACGTCCTGCTGGTGGAGGACGACGCCTCGATCGCCCTGGTCATCACCGCGGCGCTGGAAGCGGAGGGCTTCCTCGTCGACCGCTGCGACAGCATCGCCGAACGCGACCGGCTGCTGGCCGGGCAGCGCTATGGGCTGATGCTGACCGACGTGATGCTGACCGATGGCGACGGCATCGAAACGCTGGGACGCGTGCGGCAGGGCTATCCGCGGCTGCCGATCATCATCCTGTCCGCCCAGAACACGCTGGATACCGCCGTGCGTGCCAGTGATACCGGCGCCTTCGAATATTTCCCGAAGCCTTTCGATCTTGAGGAACTTGTCCGCACCGTGCGCCAGGCTTTTGCCTCGGCGGCGACAACGGAAACCGAGAACGAGCACGAAGACGTGCCACAGGCGCTGCCGCTGGTCGGGCGCAGCCAGGCCATGCAGGCGGTCTATCGCATGATCACGCGCGTCCTGCGCAACGATCTTACCGTCCTGATCCTGGGTGAGTCCGGAACGGGCAAGGAACTGGTCGCCGAAGCGGTCCATCAACTTGGCAATCGCTCCGCCGGGCCGTTCGTGGCGGTGAACACCGCGGCCATTCCCGGAGAACTGATCGAAAGCGAACTGTTCGGCCACGAAAAAGGCGCGTTCACAGGCGCGGTGGCGCGCCATGTCGGCAAGTTCGAGCAGGCGAGCGGCGGCACGCTGTTCCTCGACGAAATCGGCGACATGCCGATGCAGGCGCAGACCAGGTTGCTGCGCGCGCTCCAGTCCGGGCGGATCCGCCGCGTCGGCGGGCGTGACGAAATCACGCTGGATTGCCGTATCATCGCGGCCACCAACAAGGATCTGCTACCGATGATCGCGGCCGGGCAGTTCCGCGAAGATCTGTACTACCGGCTTGCGGTCGTGCCGATCGAATTGCCCCCCTTGCGCGATCGGGCGGACGATATCGAGGCGTTGTCGCGCCATTTCCTGTTCCAGGCCGCGTCCGAAGGGCTGCCGCGCCGCCAGCTTTCGCCCGGCGGCGTGGCCTTGTTCGCCCAGCAACCGTGGCGCGGCAACGTGCGTGAACTGCGCAACTTCATCTATCGCCTCGCGCTGCTGGCGCGCGACGAAGTGATTGACGCCAGCGCGATCGAGCCCCTGCTGATCCAGGACGGTCCGGCATCCCCTAGGCCCGTCGAAGACATCGGCGCGCACCCCACGGCCAGCGGTGGCACGACGGGTGAGGGCGGGGCGACGGATTTCGCCTCTGCGCTGGCGCACTGGTTGGAGCAGGCGCGTCCCGCAGCCGGCGCTCTCTATGACGAGGCGTTGGCCGCTTTCGAGAAGCCGCTGTTCCTTCATGCCTTGTCGCAGACCGGCGGAAACCAGCTGCGCGCGGCCCACTTGCTGGGGATCAATCGCAACACCTTGCGCAAACGTCTGGCCGAACTGGGCATCCATCCCGACGAGGCGATCCAGCGCGTCTGATTTCCGGATCGTTCCACCTCCCGCCGAACGGCAGAATTTACTTGCGCTTGTGCAACAGCGGTGTTGTATATGAGCAACTATGGTTGGTGAAGGCAAAGCTGGCGTGAACCGCTCGCCGCGCTGGTGGCGGCGCTTGCTGATCGGCCTGCGGCGCGCCAACGTGTTCTTTCTGCTGGAACTCGTCGCCACGACCGCGCTCGTCGCCATGCTGGCGGTAAGCTGGATGGCGGTCAGCGCCAATACTGCCAGCAACCAGTTGCTGCCTTCGCGGCTGACGTCCACGCTGCTGATCGGCACGCTGGTTCCGGCCATGGCGCTGATCGTCCTCGTGGGCCGGCGGATCGCGCTGCGCCGTGCCAAACAGAGTGGTCTGGGCGCCAGTGGGCGCCTGCACGTCCGCCTTGTCTGGCTGTTTTCGCTGATCGCCGCGATCCCGACCCTGTTGGTGGTGATCTTCGCCTCGCTGCTGTTCCAGTCGGGCGTGGAGTTCTGGTTTTCCGACAACTCGCGCGGAATGCTGGAGAACGCCAACAGTCTGGCGCGCGGATACTACGCGGACAAGCTGCGCGATGTCGGCAACGAAAGCGTGGCCATGGCCAGCGACATGCGCGCCTATCTGAACCAGACGCCGATCACCAGCCAGGACTTTGCCGAGGGGTATTCGTGGCAGGTGATAAGCCGCAAGCTGAACGAATCCGCGCTGATCGAAAAGGGACCGGACGGCAATTTGCGCACCGCCGCCATTGTCGATCCCAACAGCGACGAGAGCCGCGAGCGGATCACGCCCGACGATATGAAACGGCTCAATGCGGGCGAAGCCGTGGTGGTCAAGGCTTCCGCCCAGCGGATCGAGGCGATCTCCACGGTCGATCCCGTGCGGGGCATTTATCTTTATGTCGCGCGCAATTCCGATACCTTGGCGCTCAACCAATGGGCGCGCGCGCAGAGCGTGCTCAAGGCCTATGACATTCTCAGCGGCCGCGCGCGCGCGCTGCAGTTGCGATTCAACCTCGCGCTGCTCACGATCAGCCTGGCGCTCGTGGGGCTGGCGGTGTGGGTGGCGCTGCGCTTCGCCGACCGGCAGGTTTCTCCGTTGGTGGAACTGGTGTCCGCCGCGCGGACGGTGGGTAGCGGCAATTTCTCCATGCGCGTGGCGCATCGCGGCGGCACCGACGAAATCGCGCTGCTGGCGCGCGCGTTCAACCGCATGACCGCGCAACTTGAAGGACAGACGCAGGCGCTGGTCAGTGCCAACAGCCAGCTCGAGGTGCGCCGCGCCTTCATCGAGGCGGTGCTGGAATCGATTACCGCCGGCATTATTTCGGTCGGACCTGACGGGACCATCCAGCTCGTGAACAGTTCGGCGCAAAAGCTCCTTCAGGCGGCAGGCGCGCCCGATCTGCTCGGCCGCCCGCTGGACCGGATCGCCCCGCAGTTCTCCCAGCTTGCCGCCAGCGGCCAGCACGGGGGCATCGTTCAGTATGCCAAGGGCGGCGATCTGCTGACGCTGGCGGTGAAAATCACCGCCGATCGCAACGGCCACGTCATCACCTTCGAGGACATCACCCGCCAGTTGCTGGACCAGCGGCGCGCGGCCTGGTCCGACGTGGCGCGCCGGATCGCGCACGAGATCAAGAACCCGCTGACGCCGATCCAGCTTGCCACCGAACGCCTGCGCCGCCGCTATGGAAGGCAAATCACCACCGACCCGGAGCTGTTCGAGGAACTGACCAGCACCATCATCCGGCAAGTGGGCGATCTGCGGAAGATGGTCGACGAATTCTCGTCGTTCGCGCGGTTGCCCAAGCCCGTGTTCAGGGCGGAGGATGCGAGCGATCTCGTGCGGCAGGCGCTGTTCCTTCAGGAAGTGGCGCATACCGAGATCACTTATAGCTTCAGTTCCGACGGGGATTCGGCCGCTATCCAGTGCGATCGGCACCAGTTCGGCCAGGCGATGACCAACGTGCTCAAGAACGCGGCGGAAGCGATCGACAGCCGGGCGCGCAAGGAGGATGTCGATTTCAGGGGGCGCATCGCCGTGCACCTGGCCAGTACCGATACCGCCGTTACCGTCACCGTCACCGACAACGGGATCGGCCTTCCGGCGGAGCGCGAGCGCATCCTGGAACCGTATATGACCACGCGCGAGAAGGGCACCGGTCTGGGGCTCGCCATCGTGAACAAGATCGTCGAGGAACACGGCGGGGAAATGACGTTCTCATCGGCGGATGAAGGTGGCACGTGCGTCTCCATGCGCTTCGCGCGCGAGCCGCAATCCGAAGCGGCGGCGGCACCGGAACCACCCGGCGTCGTCACGGTCTCCTGAACCGGCGCGTGAAATCAAGATTTACGGAACCTGCTCGATTTACGGAACCCGCACATGGCACTCGATATCCTGATCGTTGACGATGAACGCGATATTCGCGAGCTCGTCGCGGGCGTCCTCAGCGACGAAGGCTATGGCTGCCGTCTTGCCGCCGACAGCACCGCCGCGCTGGCGGCGATCGACGAGCGCCGCCCCAGCCTCGTCCTGCTCGACGTATGGCTTCACGGCAGCCCGATGGACGGGCTGGAAGTGCTGGACGAGATCAAGAAGCGCGAGCCGGAACTGCCGGTGATCATCTTTTCCGGTCATGGCGGCATCGATACCGCGGTATCCGCGATCAGCCGCGGCGCGATGGACTTCATCGAAAAGCCGTTCGAGGCGGAACGCCTGCTGCTGCTGGTCGAGCGCGCCACCGAGACCGAAAGACTCCGTCGCGAGAACGCGCGGCTGCGCAGCGGCTTTGCCACCGCTGACGAGTTCACCGGCAACAGTTCCTCGATCAATGCGGTGCGCGCCACGCTGAAGCGCGTGGCCAACACCGGCAGCCGCCTGCTGATTTCAGGCCCGGCGGGATCGGGCAAGGAAGTGGCCGCCCGCCTTCTTCACAGCTGGAGCCCGCGCGCGCAAAGCGCCTTCGTCACGGTCAATTCCGCCCGGATCACGCCCGAACGGTTCGAACAGGAACTGTTCGGGGAAGAAGCCGATGGCAAGCTGGTTCGGGCCGGGCTGCTCGAAATGGCCGATGGTGGCACGCTGTTTCTCGATGAAGTGGCGGACATGCCGCCTTCCAGCCAGGCGCGCATCCTGCGCGTGTTGACGGAACAATCGTTCGTGCGCGTGGGCGGGCATCGCCAGATCCGCGTGGACGTGCGCGTGGTCTCGTCGTCGTCACGTCCGCTGGAAAAGGAAATCGCCGAACGACGCTTTCGCGAGGACCTTTACTACCGGCTCAATGTCGTGCCGGTGACGATTCCCTCGCTGGCGGAACGGCGCGACGATATTCCCGCGCTGGTGGATCATTTCTTCACCCGCTACGCCACCGAGCAGGGAATTACCCCACCGGCCATATCGCCAGAGGCCATGGCCGCGCTGCAAAGCCACGACTGGCCCGGCAACGTGCGCGAACTGCGCAATGTCGTGGAACGGACCGTCATCCTGGCCCCGCGCGACCGGTTGGGCCGGATCGATTCCGACATGCTGCCGTCAGAGATCGTCAGCGGCCGCCTGGGGGCGGAAGCGGGTACGCCGGCGCTGATGGGCGTGCCGCTGCGCGAAGCGCGCGAGAACTTCGAGCGGGAATATCTCAAGGTCCAGATCCGGCGCTTTTCGGGCAATATCTCGAAAACCGCGAACTTCATCGGCATGGAGCGCTCTGCGCTGCACCGCAAGCTCAAGCTGCTGGGCATGGTCGACCGGCGCGAAGACGAAATCGACGACTGATTTCCGACGGCGAGGGGGCAATTGCGTTTTCTGTCGGAACTCTTGCGCATTTTCCAAGTTTACGCGCAAGGGTTCCCGCAATAAGAGAGTCATCGAAACCGGCTTGAACGGGTTCCGGCGACGGAGCTTCGAACACGCCAGATCGCGACGCCACAAAGGGCGCGCCAATACGAAGGAGTCACAAGAATGACCGGCAAGACACTTTCCGCACGTCCGCGCGCCAAGGCCGAAGCGGCACCCGCGGCCGAAACGGCCCCAGCACCTCAGTCCGGCGCGCCTGCAGGCGGGGCCAAGGGCCAGAACCTTCAGGACCTTTTCCTGAACCACCTGCGCAAGAACAAGATCCCCGTCACCATGTTCCTGGTGAAGGGCGTGAAGCTGCAGGGCATCGTGACGTGGTTCGACAATTTCTCCATCCTGCTCCGCCGGGATGGGCAATCGCAGCTTGTCTACAAGCACGCGATTTCCACGATCATGCCGGGTCAGCAGCTTTCCGTGGCGCACTTCCAGGGCGCGAATGACGAAGGTGGCCGCAAGCGGCTGTTGCAGGAAGTGTTCCTGTCGAGCGTGCGCGATGCCGGCGTGCAGGTGACGATGTTCCTCGTCAACGGCGTGATGCTGCAGGGCAAGGTCGCGGCCTATGACCTGTTCTGCATGCTGCTGGAGCGCGAAGGCTACGTCCAGCTTGCCTACAAGCACGCGGTTTCCACCATCCAGCCCGCAGGCCATGTCGACCTGACCGGCGATTGGGACGGCGAAAGCGCCTGACCCGGTGGCTTCGGACGCGTCCTGATGAGTTCGTTCGAGTTCGGGAACCGCTCCGAAGAACAGCGCAATGAAGTGGCCCGCGGCGCCCGCGCGCTTGTCGTCCTGCCGGATATCCGGCAGCGCGGCGGCGGGCTGGGCGACGATACCGAGGCGCGCCTGGAAGAAGGGAAGGGGCTCGCCCTCGCGATCGGGATCGAGGTGGTCGACGCTTTCGTCCTGCCGATCCGCGCGGTGCGTCCCGCCACCCTGTTCGGCGAAGGGCAAGTGGAACGGATGGCGGTTGCCGCCAACCAGTCCGATGCCGAACTCGTCATCGTCGATGGCGCGCTTTCGGCGATCCAGCAGCGCAATCTCGAAGACAAGCTCAAGCGCAAGGTCATCGACCGCACCGGCCTGATCCTGGAGATCTTCGGCGAGCGTGCGGCGACCGCCGAAGGGCGCCTGCAGGTCGAACTCGCCCATCTCGATTACCAGGCGGGGCGGCTCGTGCGCAGCTGGACCCACCTTGAACGCCAGCGCGGCGGCTTCGGCTTCCTGGGTGGTCCGGGCGAAACCCAGATCGAGGCCGACCGGCGGCTGATCCGCAACCGCATGGCGCGCATCCGCCGCGAACTGGAGCAGGTCCGCCGCACGCGCGGGCTCCACCGTGACCGGCGCCAGCGCGCGCCCTGGCCGATCATCGCGCTGGTCGGCTACACTAACGCGGGCAAGTCCACGCTGTTCAACCGCCTGACCGGCGCCGGGGTGATGGCCGAGGATCTGCTGTTCGCCACGCTGGACCCCACGATGCGGGCGATCCGCCTGCCGGGCGTTGAAAAGGCGATCCTTTCCGATACCGTGGGTTTCATTTCCGATCTGCCGACCCAGCTTGTCGCCGCTTTCCGCGCCACGCTGGAGGAAGTGACGGCGGCGGACGTCATCGTCCATGTCCGCGATATCGCCAACCCGGCCACGTCCGCGCAGAAGAAGCAGGTCGAGGAAGTCCTCGCCGATCTCGGCGTGATCGGGGAGGAGGGGGCCACCATTCCGATCATTGAGGCGTGGAACAAGTGGGACCTGCTTCCGGCCGACGAGCGCGCGATGCGGCTGGACCTGATCGCGGCCGACGTGCCAGACCGTCCGGTCGTGCCGATTTCCGCGATGACGGGCGAGGGTGTGGACGACCTGCTTGCGAGCCTGGGCACGATGCTGACCGGCGGCGCGACCGAGCTGGAACTCTCGATCCCGATGGGCGACGGCCAGAAGCTGGCGTGGCTCCATGCGCATGGCGAGGTTCTGTCGGAGCGTGAAGTCGAAAGCGCAAACGGCGAACCGCAGGTGCGCCTGAAAGTGCGGCTGACGCCGCGCGAACTAGGGCGCTTCAACAGCCTCTGACGCCTTGACCGCCTGCCACAGCGCTTCCTGTTCATCCAGCGTCAGATCGGCAAAGCGGCCCCCCGCCATGGCTTCCATCGCCCGGAAGCGCCGCTCGAACTTTGCGTTGGCGGCCCGCAGCGCGTCTTCGGGCGCAATGCCGTGGCTTCTGACCACGTTGACGGCGGCGAACAGCAAATCCCCCGCTTCTTCCAGCCGTTCCGCATCGTTCCGCGCGGCTTCCAGTTCAGCGGCTTCCTCGGCCAGCTTGGCTGCCGGCCCGGCGGTGTCGGGCCAGTCGAAGCCTTGCCGCGCGGCCCGTTTCTGGAGCTTTTCCGCGCGCATCAGCGCGGGCAGGGCAACGGCCACACCGTCCATGGCGCTTTGTTCGCCCTTGGCGGCCCGTTCGCCCGCCTTGAGCGCTTCCCACCGGTCCTCGCGGGACTGGTCCGGATCGCCGTCCCCAGTGCTGGCATCGCCGAAGATATGCGGATGCCGTTGCTCCATCTTGTCCGAAATCGCGTTGGCGACGTCGGCGAAGGCGAACAGGCCGGCTTCCTCTGCCATGCGGCTGTGGAACACCACCTGGAACAGCAGATCGCCCAGTTCCTCGCGCAAGGCCTCCATGTCGCCGCGCGTGATCGTATCGGCCACTTCGTAGGCTTCCTCGATCGTATAGGGGAAGATGGTGGCGAAAGTCTGCGCCCGGTCCCATTCGCACCCCGATTGCGGATCGCGCAACCGCGCCATGATCGCCAGAATGCGCGATATCGCGTCGGCGGGCAGGGGAGTGGATACTGGCGTTGTCACGGGGAATCGTCCTGGCCGGGGAAGGGCAGCTTGTTCCCTATGCCAGCGCAACGGCGATGTCACCGGCGTCGCATTGATCATCGGATCTGGGGCGGAATGGAGCATTCTCGCCCACCGCTCCCTTGATCCGATCCGGCGCATGTGAAACCGTCGGGGAGCACTTCGGGAAAGGACGTTCGACCATGGCGGAACACGATCAGCAGCGGCGTATGGTTCTGGCGGGCATGGCGTCCATCGCCGTGGCACCCCTGTTCGGCGCAACCGCGCAGGCGCAGGTCCTCGGCAGCGGCCTGACCGGCATTCTCGGCAATGCCTCGGACAGCGCGCTCGACAAGCTGGCTCAGCCCGGCGCGTTCTACAACGATAGCGCGGTGCGCATCCTCCTGCCGCTGGTGGGCAATGCCGGCGGATTGGGCGGTGCGCTGGGATCGGTGCTGGGCGCCGGCGACCGGCTGGGGCTGACGGACGGCATCACCCGCAAGCTCAATGATGCGGCGGGCCTTGCCGCCAAGGAAGCCAAGCCGATCTTCCGCGCCGCGATCAGCCGTCTGTCGCTGAACGACGTTCCCGGCATCGTTTCGCAGAACGACGGGGCCAGCCAGTACCTGCGGCGCAGCGCCGGGGCCGAGCTGACCGGCAAGATGCGCCCGCTGATCAACGCCGCGCTCGGCAAGGTCGGCGCGTTCAACCAGCTCGATAGCCTGTCGCGCCGCTCCAGCCTGATTTCGGCCGCCGGCATCACGCGCGACAAGCTTGGCAATTCGGTGACCGATCAGGCGCTGAACGGCATCTTCAAGTACATCGGCAGCGAGGAAGGCCGGCTGCGCGCCAATCCCGCCGGAACCGCCGGTTCCTTGCTCAAGGGCATTCTCGGAAACTGAGGCACCGGGGGAAGCGATCGGCATCCCCCATCACATCGCCTCATTAGGTGTGATAATAAGTATTATGTAAATTGACGTCGAAGCAGAAGGGCGCTCCGATCACCTCAACCGGCTGAACGCGAGCGCCGCTACAGCGATGATGGCAACCCACGCCAAGGCCATCCAGGCTTTCGTTCCCAGCGGCAATCGTGTCAGCCGACGATTGGAAAGCACCAGGACCAGCGCGGCAAGGATTCCGATAATGCTGATCCATTGATCGGTCACGGCGGCGATCCTTCGGCCTTAGAGTTCGATCTCCATCCCGTCGTAACCGGGATCGACATGCGGCGGCGTCTCGTCGCAAAGCGTACGGTAATCCATGCTCTTGTCGAGATGCGTCAGGACGGCGCGCCCGGCGCGGCACGCCTCGACCAGTTCGAGCGCCATGGCCAGATGCGCGTGCGTGGGATGCGGCTGCCGGCGCAAGGCATCGACCACCAGCACGTCCACGCGATCGAACAGCGCGACCATGTCAGCATTTATCTCGCTGAAATCTGTTGCGTAACCTATTGATTTTCCGTCTTGATCGAAGCGAAACGCGGTGGATTGCGCGGGGCCGTGCGGCATCTGGCAATGGCTGATGCCGATGCCGGCAATCATGCGCACGCGGTCGAGATTATCGAGATTGCAAATCGTGTGATAGCCGTGCTGGCCGGCAAAGACATAGCCGAAGCGCTGGCGCAGGCGGCGGACGGTTTCTTCGGCTGCATAGCCCGGCAAAGGCCCGCCACGTCCCATGCGCAGTGGTCGCAGATCATCGATGCCATGCGTGTGATCGGCGTGATCGTGCGTCCACAACACGCCGTCGAGCCGGTCAATTCCGGTGGCCAGCAATTGCTGGCGCAAGTCCGTCGGCGTATCGACCAGCAGGCGCGAACCATCGGCGCCTTCCACCACGATCGCCACGCGCGTCCGGCGGTTGCGCGGCTCCTCCGGATCGCATGCGCCCCAGTCGTTGCCGATGCGCGGAACGCCGGTCGACGTGCCGGACCCCAGGACAGTCAGCTTCACGCGGCGGCTTTCACAGGCTGGCCTTGCGGAACAGCCGGAAGAAGTTTTCCCCGGTCACCTCGGCCAGACGCTCGCTGCTGATGCCGCGCAACCCGGCCACGAACGCGCACGTGTCGGACACGAACGCCGGCTCGCAAGTCTTGCCGCGATGCGGCACAGGAGCCAGAAACGGCGCGTCGGTCTCGACCAGCAGGCGATCTTCAGGCAGTTCCGCCGCAATCGCCTGCAAGTCCTTGGCGTTCTTGAACGTCACGATGCCGGAAAGCGAAATCGTCAGGCCAAGGTCCAGTGCGGTCCGGGCCAGATCGGCCGACGCGGTGAAGCAATGGATCAGCGCGGGGAAGGCCCCCTTCCCCATTTCCTCGGTCAGGATGCGGGCGGTATCCTCCTCGGCATCGCGCGTGTGGATGATCAGCGGCAGCCCGGTTTCGCGCGCCACGCGGATATGCGCCCGGAACAGGTCCTGCTGCACGGCGCGATCCGAATGATCATAGAAGTAGTCCAGCCCGGTTTCGCCGATGCCGATGACCCGGCTGTCGCGCGTCGCCGCGAGCAGCACGCTTTCGCCAAGGTCCGCATGAGCATCGGCTTCGTGGGGGTGAATGCCCACCGTGGCCCAGACATCCGGTTCGCGATGCGCGGTGGCGATGATGTCGGCCCATTCGCGCTCGCGCGTGGCGATGTTGAGAAAGCCCTGCACGCCGGTTTCGCGCGCGCGCGCCAGCACCGCGTCCTGCTGCTCGACCAGGCCCTTGTAATTCAGATGGCAGTGGGAATCGATCAGCATCAGGCGTCCGTTTCCGCGCCTTCGGCATCGGCGGGCAGTTCGAGGCGCGGGAACGCGCCGACCGGCTGCGCCAGGCGCTCCCCGGTGGCGACGCGCGCCATGTACCAGTCCGCATCGGTGAGATTGGCGATGTTGCGTTCGGCCGGCGGAATGCCCAGCTGGTCCAGCACCTTGTTCGCCGCATCGGGAACCACGGGAAGGATCGCGATGGTCAGATCGCGGATGGCCATGAACAGCGTCAGCAGCACCGCGCGCATCCGCTCCGGATCGGTCTTGCGCAAGGTCCACGGAGCCTGCTCGTCGATGTACTGGTTGCAGGCGAACACCGCGCGCATCCAGGCGTCGATCCCGGTCGAGAAGTTCAGATCGGCAAACGCGGCGGGCAGTTCGTCACGGCAGGCGAGCGCCACGATGGCCAGCAAGGCATCGTCCGTCTCGGTACTCGAAAACGCGCCAAGTTCGCCATCCAGGTTCTTGAAGATCATGGACAGAACGCGCTGAACCAGGTTGCCATAGCTGTTCGCCAGCTCGGCGTTGCAGCGGGTGACGATGGCCTCGGGCGAATAGCTGCCGTCCTGCCCGAACGCGACTTCGCGCAGGAAGAAATAGCGCAGCGGATCGACTCCGAACCGTGCGGCCAGCGCCAACGGATCGGTAACGTTGCCGAGCGACTTCGATTCCTTCTGCCCCCGGTTGAGCAGGAAGCCATGGCCGAACACCTGGCGGGGCAGCGGCAGGCCCGCGCTCATCAGGAAGGCTGGCCAGTAGATCGTGTGGAAGCGGACAATGTCCTTGCCGATCAGGTGCAGGTTCGCCGGCCAATAGGCCTTGAACTCCGCCGTCTCTTCCGGCCAGCCCAGGCCGGTCAGGTAGTTGGTCAGCGCGTCCACCCACACGTACATGACGTGGTTTTCGCTGCCGGGCACCTTGACGCCCCAGTCAAAGCTGGTGCGTGAGACCGACAGATCGCGCAGCCCCTGGCTGACGAAGGCGATCATCTCGTTGCGGCGGCTTTCGGGCCGGATGAAATCGGGATTGTCGCGATAGTGCGCCAGCAATTTCTCGCCATAGGCGGACAAGCGGAAGAACCAGCTCTCCTCCACCGTCCATTCGACCGGCGTTCCCTGCGGCGAGAGCTTCTCGCCCCCTTCCCCCGCCACGAGTTCGCTCTC
Source organism: Novosphingobium sp. LASN5T (assembly GCF_003856955.1). Classification (NCBI taxonomy): domain Bacteria; kingdom Pseudomonadati; phylum Pseudomonadota; class Alphaproteobacteria; order Sphingomonadales; family Sphingomonadaceae; genus Novosphingobium; species Novosphingobium sp. LASN5T. The sequence goes on along the minus strand of NZ_RQSI01000001.1, from coordinate 145,373 downwards.
GTCGTAATAGGCTTCGTCGCGGATCGAGTACCAGCCCTCGTAGCGGCTGAGATAAAGATCGCCGTTGGCCTCCATGCGCCGCCACAGTTCCTGCGTGGCAAGGTGATGACCAGGTTCGGTGGTGCGCTGGAAGCGATCATAATCGACGTTCAAGGCATCGCACATGTCAATGAAATATTGTGACATTTCATCGCTAAGCTGCTTTGGCGTCACACCCAGTTCGCGCGCCTTCTGCGCCATCTTCAGGCCGTGCTCGTCCGTTCCGGTCTGCAGGCGCGCATCGCGGCCCATCGACTTGTGGAAGCGGGTGATGACGTCGGCGGCAATCGCTTCATAGGCGTGGCCGATGTGCGGCTTGCCGTTGGGATAGCTGATGGCAGTGGTAACGTAATAAGGTTCGCCCATCGGGCCGGTCGCTTTCACTCTGGAGACATGCGCTTAATGCGCCCCTTCCCTAGTGCGCGCGACCGATGCCAGCAACCCGCCGATTTCCATCATCAGCAAGGCCGGATCGAAGTTGTAGGTGGGCGCCTGCACGGCGAGGCGGACGAGCGCGGCATGGGCGTCGGCGATGCGCAGCCTGGAAGCGTCGTCCACATTGCCTATATGCTCCACCAGCACCATGCGCGCGCATTCGATCGCGGCGAGCTGGCGCTCCCGGTCGGGCCGCTGCCCGATCGCTCCGCTCAAGGCCCCGCGCAGGGCGAAATCGGCATCGCCCTGCGCCACGAGCTTGCGGAACAGGCCGTGCACCTTGCCCAGATCCTGCTCGGCGAAAGCGATGGCCGCGCCCGGCGATCCCCCGGCGACCGCGATCGCTGCCGCACGCGTCGCGCTGTCCAGCCCCGGCGTCGCCGTATCGACCGCCCGCGCGAGTTGATCCCGGTCGAGCGGGTGGAACCGCATGACAAGGCAGCGCGAACGGATCGTCGGCAGCAGCCGGCCCAGCCCATGCACCACCAGCAGGAAGAAAGTGCCTTGCGGCGGTTCCTCAAGACTTTTCAGCAGGGCATTGACCGCGCTCTTTTCCAGCTGGTCCGCGGCGTCGATGATGACCGCCCGGCGCGCGCCCAGCGTGGGGCGGGTTACCAGGCGCCGCTGCATCTCGCGCACCTGGTCGACGGAAATGTTCCGCTTGGTGAGATAGGGCTTGCCGTCCGCCTTCTTCTTCGCCTCGTCATCGTTGGCCGGCAATGGCGACAGCGTGAAAATATCGGGGTGGGAATCCGGCGGCGGCTGGGGAATGCCCCTCTCCGCGACCAGTTCCGCCGCTGCCATCCGCGCGAAGCTGGCTTTGCCCAGCCCTTCGCGGCCAGCAAGCAGCCAGGCGTGGTGCATCCGATGCCCGGCCATGGCAGCGCGCCAGGTACGCCAGGGCTCCTCGTGGCCGATCATCGGCGCGTTTGCCGGCACGATCATGGCGAGGGCATCCGGTCGAGCGCGGCAACGATGCGATCGTGCACCGCCTCGGGCGATCCGGCGGCGTCGATCCGCGTAAAACGGGTCGGCTCTTCCTCGGCAAACCGCCGGAACGCGCCGGCCACGCGCGCGTGATAGGGGGCCGCGCGCCCGCCGATGCGATCGGCGCCGTTCGTATCACGCAACGCCAGCCTTCTGTCCGCCTCGTCCGCCGGTAGTTCCAGCAGGAGCGTCAGATCGGGTAGCAATCCCTCGCTGCCGATCCGGTGCAGGGTGCGGATGTCATCATCCGAAAGCCCGCCACCGCCGCCCTGGTAGGCGCGGCTGCTGTCGAGGAACCGGTCGCAGATTACCCAGCCCCCACGCGCCAGCGTCGGACGGATCAGCCGTTCGACATGATCGGCCCGCGCGGCGGCGAACAGCAGGGCTTCGGCCCGAGCGCCCCAGCCCTCGCCCTCGGTGGACAGCAACAGCGCGCGGATCGCTTCGGCGCCGGCGGTACCGCCCGGCTCGCGCGTGACGATCACTTCCACCCCGCGCCGGCGCAGCGCCTCGGCCAGCAGACGGGCCTGCGTGGACTTGCCAGCCCCTTCGCCGCCCTCGAATGCGATGAAGCGCCCTGTCATCGGAGTTATCGGCGTCATCGCCCGACCAGCGAAAGCAGGCCATCGCGCATTCGCGCCACCGGTCCGCCGGCGTCCACGGCATCCGCCGCGATCAGCGGCAGGCGTTCATCGGGCAGCCCGGGAACCTTGGCGATCAACGTGGCCACTTCCTGCCCCCTCGCGATGGGGGCGCGCAATGGCCCCTTGTAACGGATCGAGAGCGTATAGCCCGCGCGCTCGCCGGCCGGCATCGAAATCGCCAGCGCCCGGGGCGCGATCAGCCGCACCGCCCGGCTTGTCCCGCCGCGCACGCGCGCTTCGCCCACCAGCGCGCCGGGGCCATACAGTGGCCGATCCCGCCAGGCGGCGAAACCCCATTCCATGAAATCGCGCGACTGCTTCGCGCGCAGGGCCGGCTTGTCATAGCCCCCGACGACCATGATGATGCGCCGGCCGTTGCGGATGGCCGACCCCACGAAACCGTAGCCAGCCTCGTTGGTGAAGCCGGTCTTCACCCCGTCCGCGCCGGCGGTGTAGCCGTAAAGCGGGTTGTGGTTTTCCTGCTCGATGCCGTCCCAGTCCATTTTCGCGTGGCCATAGAAGCGGCGGTAGAGTTGGGGGTGACGCAGGATCAGCGCCTGGCTCAGCGTGGCGAGGTCGGCGGCAGAGACATAAGTCTGCCCCCCGTCGGGCCAACCGTTGGGGGTGTTGTAGTGCGTATCGCGCATGCCCAGCTTGCGCGCTTCGGCATTCATCATCGCGGTGAAGGCCGGCACGCTGCCGGCCACGCCTTCCGCGAGCACCACGCAGGCATCGTTGGCGGAGACGGTGACGATGCCGCGCAGCAGATCCGCGACGGTCACTTCGGCGCCGTCGGCCAGGAACATCGTGCTGCCCACGCCGCGCCACTGTTTGAACGTGTCATGGCGGACCGGCAGCTTGCGATCGAGCGAAAGCTTGCCCTGCGCGACGAGTTCGAAGGCGACATAGCTCGTCATGATTTTGGTCAGCGAGGCCGGAATGAACCGCCGATGGGCATCGCGCTCGAACAGCACGCGCCCGGAACTGACATCGACCATGTAAGCCGTTGGCGCATCGAGTTGCGGCATGGCGATCACCGGCGGCGCCTGTACCGTGGCGGCCGAAGGCGCCGCGCCAACGGCCAGCGCCGTCAGCGTCATCAGCGGTAAAAGATACGGGCGTTCAGGCAATCGGCATCCCCGGAGGCTTGCGGATTCCCTGCCCCTTTCAGGGCGCGCGCAGAATCCGCGCATCCGCATAGCCGGAGCGACGCGCTTTCGCCAAGGCCGCATCTGCTTCCGCCTGTGTGGCGAAGGGGCCGCTGCGCACGCGCCACAGCGATCCCGCGGCCGTCACGCCGCCACCGGCCGCCCGGGCGACCGTTTCGGCCCGTTGCCGCGTGGAAAATGCGCCGACCTGCACGAAGAGGCCGGCGGGCTGGCGCGCGGCGGCGGGTGCCGGCTTGGGCGCGGGTTTCGGAGCCGGCTTGGGTAACGGCGTCGCTGTCGGAGCCGGCCTGGGCGCAGGCGTCGCGCGTGGCGTTGGTGTGGCCACGGGATGCGGTGCGGGTTTCGCTGCCGAGGCCGGCTTCGGCGCGGGCGTTGCGGCCGAGACTGGCACCGGCACGGGCGGAGAGGGGCGCAACACCGGCTTCGGTGCCGGGGAAACCGCCGGCCTTGGCGCCATGGCGGGCGGAGACACGGGGTGCGGCGTGGCCACCGGCGCGGGTGTCCCGGCGGGCGCCAGCGTCACCCCGGTCGCCGTGCCCAGCTTACGGCGCAGCGCGGTGAGCAGGCCCGGCGGCGTATCCATGCGCGCCGGGGCCTGTTCGCCCTGCCGTAGCAAGGCGCGTTCCGGCTCGATCGGATTCACGCGGCGGACGCGCACCGGCGCCTGCGATCCCGGCGCCAACCCCAGTTGCGCCCACGCGGCGGGCGAGAGGTCCAACAGCATTTTGCCCGACATCGGCCCGCGCCGTTCAAGCCGGACGAGGATGGTCTTGCCCGAATCGAGCGCCGTCACTTCCACGTAGCTGGGCAGAGGCAGCGTGCGGTGCGCGCCGCTGATGCCTTCGCCTCCGTCCTCGCCGGCATAGCCGACCGCATCGTAGTTCATCGTGTCGGCAGGCGTATAGGTCACGCCATCGACCATGAACGGCGCGCCCAGCACCATCGGGTAATCGCCTGCCGGCCCGGCCCGATCTTCCACGGGCTGGGTTTTCGCCAGCGCCATCTCGCCCATGACCGGGGCTGAAAAGGCAAGAGCGGTCACCGCGATTATCGCGGTGGCGGAGGCGAAACGGCTAACGGCTGATCTCATCTGCAAGAAGTCCTACGGACAGAGCGTAAAAGTTCGAGCAGTTGTAATCGAGGATAACTCGATAATTTCCGGTTAGCAGATAGGCGGTTCGTCCCCGCCCGTCCGGTTCCAGCAGCGAGGCCAGCACATCGTCGCCCGGCCAGACGCCCGATTTCGGCGCCAGCCCCAGCGCGCGCCATTCGCGCATGGTCTTCCAGCGGCTGTGCCGCGCGAACACCTGGGGGCAGCGCGGGCTGGCCAGCGCCGTGCCCAGCGCGGCGCGGTCAAGCCCGTCCGGCACGCTGACGGCAAGGCCCCACGGCTCGCCCGGACGCCATCCGGCATCGCGGAAATAATTGCCGATCGAGGCCAGTGTATCGGCCCGGCTGCTCCAGATGTCGGCCAGCCCATCGCCATCGGCATCCTGCGCCACGCGCAGATAGACGCTGGGCAGGAACTGCGGATTGCCGAATGCCCCGGCCCAGCTTCCGACCAGCTTGGAGCGCGGCACGCCCCGGTCCATCATCTTCAGCAGCGCGATGAATTCCTCGGTGAACAGATCGCGCCGCCGCCCTTCGTAAGCCAGCGTCGCCAGCGAGCGGGCCAGATCGAAATCGCCGGTATAGCCGCCATAGTGGCTCTCGTGCCCCCAGATGGCGAGGATGATCGGCAGCGGCACGCCATAGCGCCGTTCGAGCGCGCCGGCCTGCCCGGCCACCGCCTCGTACTGCCGCCGGCCACCGCCGATCCGCGCCGCGTCGACATGCTTGCGGCGATAGGGTTCGAACGCCGGAATCGACGAGGACGGGCCGCCGCCGGGCTGGCTCCGGTCGAACGCGATCACGCGCGGATTGAACGTCAGCCCCGGCAGCACGCTGTTGATCGTCGATTCGCGCACCCCTTCGGCGCGCGCCTTGGCGGCGAGAAGCTGGAGATAGCCCTGGAAGCCCGCTTCCTCGCTGCTGTTCTGGGCGCTGGCGGGCGCCCCCAGCGCAAGGGCGGCAACGGCGGCCACGGTCACGCGCCACGATGATCGGATACTGGCAAGAAGCGTCATCCGGCCGACACTCGCACAGGGGGCTGCGATTGGGAATCCCCCGCGGCGCAAATCCTCTTCACGACGGAGCGGTTCGCCGCTATCGCCCCTCCACGCCGCGCGCCCACGGGTCGCGCCGGTGCGGACAGGTGGCCGAGTGGTTTAAGGCAGCGGTCTTGAAAACCGCCGTGGGTGCAAGCTCACCGTGGGTTCGAATCCCACCCTGTCCGCCAATCGCTGATGATTTTGTTGATATGTTTTCCAAAAGTCGACTTTCTTCTCATAGTCACTCCACGATAGTTCGGGCGCTAGGCCCAATATCCATCGGCCAAAGCAATTCAAATCCAAGTCGGTGGTTGTTGCGCAAGAAAGCACTGAATACGCTGCACCCTTTGCAGGGGGATTCGTGTGCGGCAACGTCTCGTAATTGCGGCAGCTTGTGCCATTATGCTCGCATCATGCGGGAGGAGCGAAACTGCTTCTCCCCCGGCCGCTGCGGCGACTGATGACAAAATACCCACTTCGGCCCTCCCAGCCCCTGCGCCTATGCATAACTTTGTGGAGGAGGAGCGAGGCACATATTACTACGTCGCTGCTGTTTCCGAAGAAGATCAGAAAAAGGGCAAAGCGACTGGTGATGTTGTGGGCTATCGCTATCTTGGGAAGAACGACAAAGGCCAACACGTGCTCGTCTCGGTTGCCGATAACGGTCGGGTCATAACGAAGGCATATTGTTCTGAACCGTGCGCGATTATCAGATACGGGGATGGTCAGCGGATCGCCTACAATCCAGGTTCGATTATCGGCGCTGCGTTTCAGGATGCGATAAACGGTTCGCTAAAGGCTACACTAGGAAAAAGCGCTTCCGACCAAGCCATTTACCCTAGGACCGTCGACTCAATTCCAAAGTTATTTCAAGGTGCATGGGATGAGCTAACGCAAGATAGATGCGAAGGGCGGGAGGCTCGATTTGTTCTCGACGCAACGAAGTTCTACAACTTTGAAGTGGAATGGGACGTGACGAAAGTTGATCTATTTTCCGCCAGCGAGATGGACCTGTACACGACGACGAAGGGCGAAAACGGCGGCCAAGTGAATGAAGTTTGGCAATTCAAGCTAGTCGATGGAGGTAAGTCATTGACGAGCAGGAAGCCGGGCGGGACATTCTTTCGCCGCTGCCCCACAGCCTAACTGCCCTCATATTCTGGCAGTCAAGGCATCCCTCACCCCGCCACCGGCACCTCTTCTGGCGGCAGCGGCGCCCTGCCCCGGATCACGTCGGCGATCTTTTCCGCGATCATGATCGTGGGGGCGTTGGTGTTGCCGCCGATCAGGGTGGGCATGACCGAGGCATCGACCACGCGCAGGCCTTCGAGGCCGATGACCTTCAGGTCCTTGTCCACCACGGCGAGCGGATCGGCGGGCAGGCCCATGCGGCAGGTGCCCACGGGGTGGTAGATCGTCTCGCCCTTGGCGCGGATGAAGGCGTCGATTTCCTCGTCGGTCTGCACCTGCTCGCCCGGCGCGAACTCCGCTCCCCGGAACGCCTCGAGCGCGGGCTGGGCGACCACCGCGCGGGCCATGCGGACGCCTTCGCGCACCGCGCGGCGGTCTTCCTCGGTCGAGAGGAAGTTGGCGAGGATGGCCGGGTCGTCATAGGGATCGGCCGAGGATAGCGAGACGGTGCCCCGGCTTTCCGGCCGCAACTGGCAGACGTGCATGGTAAAGCCATCCTGCTTCACCGCGACCTTGGCATGGTCCTGCATGATCGCGAGCACGAAGTGGAACTGCAGGTCCGGCCGGTCGAGGTCCGGGCGGGATTTGAGGAAGGCGCCCGCCTCCAGCCCGTTCTGCCGCCCCGGCCCCTTGCCGGTGAGCAGGTATTGCAGCCCGACCTTGAGCTGCTTCAGGCCCTTCGTATCGTTGTAGAGTGTGATCGGCTGCTTGCACGTCCAGTTGAGCGTGACGTCAAGGTGATCCTGCAGGTTGCCGCCCACGCCCTTGCGCGCATGGACAGTGCGGATGCCGTGGCGGGCCAGCGCCTCGGGATCGCCGATGCCCGAAAGGTTGAGGATCTGCGGCGACTGGAACGCCCCGGCGCAGAGCAGCACCTCGCGCGCGGCGTGCGCGGTCTGCACCGGCTTGCCCTTGCCCAGGCTGTATTCCACCCCCGTCGCCCGGCCGTTCTCGATGACGATGCGGTGGGTACGGGCACCGGTCACCACCGTCAGGTTGGGGCGCTGGCCGACGATCGGCTGAAGATAGCCGCGCGCCGCGCTCCAGCGCTGGCCATCGCGGATCGTCAGTTGATAGCGGCCGAAACCTTCCTGATCGAAGCCGTTGAAATCGGGAGTGATCTTGTGCCCCGCCTCACCGCCGGCGCGGATCACGCCGGCATAGAGCGGATGATCGGAGCGTTCGCCCCAGCTGACCGAAAGCGGCCCGCCTTCGCCGTGATACGTCGATGCGCCGTCCTGAAAGTTCTCCGCGCGTTTGAAGTAGGGCAGCGTTTCGGCATAGGACCAGCCATCAAGGCCAAGCTGCCGCCAGTGATCGTAATCGCGCGCGTGGCCGCGAATATAGACCATGCCGTTGATTGCGGACGAGCCGCCCAGCCCCTTGCCGCGCGGATGCCACAGGCGCCGGCCGTCCATGAACGGTTCCGGTTCGCTCCAGAAGCCCCAGTTGAACTTGCTCTTCTGCTTGATCAGCGTGCCCACCCCGGCCGGCATCCGCACCAGCACCGAGGTGTTGCGCCCGCCCGCTTCGAGCACCAGCACCCGGACGCCGGGATTTTCGCTGAGCCGCGCGGCCAGCACAGATCCCGCGCTGCCCGCGCCGATAATGATGTAATCGTATTCGCCCGAAGCCATGGCACGCCCATCCCGATACCGTTCTTATTGACATGCTTGTCATCAAGAACGCGCCTGAGCGCAAGGGCATTTAGGCGATCGGTTAAATTGCCGCGTGGCATTGCAGGAGGATCGCCTCAATTCTACCCGCTTAGTCATTGCGAGCGCAAGCGAAGCAATCCAGAGTCCCGCGTGCCGCTCTGGCCTGCATTCCACTCTGGATTGCCGCGGGGCTTCGCCCCTCGCAATGACGAAGCAAGGCGATGTCATCCGGCTCCACACAACACTCTACAGGGCCAGACCCGCCGCCTTGCCGCTGGCCCAGGCCCACTGGAAATTGTATCCGCCCAGCCATCCGGTGACGTCAACCGCCTCCCCGATCGCATAGAGGCCGGGCACCGTGCGCGCCTCCATCGTCCGGGAGGAAAGGCCCGCCGTATCGATCCCACCGGCGGTGACTTCGGCCTTGGCGAAGCCTTCGGTGCCGTTGGGGTGGAAGCGCCAGTCGGCAAGCCGGGCTTCGGCCGCGCGCAAGGCCTTGTCGGTCATGCCGCCAAGCTCGCCACCGCCGCCTAGCCGTTCGCACAGGGCAGTGGCAAGCCGCTCGGGCAGCGCTTCGGCCAGCACCTTGCGCAGCGCCACGCGGGGACGGTCACGCTTCGCCGCCAGCAGCCATTCGCGCGGACGGTCGGGCAGGAAATCGACGCCCACCGCTTCGCCATGGCGCCAGTAGGACGAGATCTGGAGAATGGCGGGACCGGACAGGCCCCGGTGCGTGAACAGCGCGGCCTCGCGGAACGCCGTTTTGCCGGCGCGCGCGGTCACGTCGGCCGAAACGCCCGACAGATCGCGGAACAGGGCCTCGTCCCCACCCAGCGTCAGCGGCACGAGCGCAGGGCGGGGTTGCACCACTTTCAGCCCGAAGCGCCGCGCCAGATCATAGGCGAAGCCGGTCGCGCCCATCCTGGGGATCGACGGCCCACCGGTGGCCAGCACCAGCGACGGCGCGGAAAAGGTGCGGCCACCCGCCTCCACGCGGAACAGGCCATCGGCGTGGCTGACCTCGCCCACCGCCATGGCGCACAGCACCTCGACCTGCCCTGCCGCGCATTCGTCGAGCAACAGGGACACGATCTGCCGCGCCGAACCATCGCAGAACAGTTGCCCCAGCGTCTTTTCGTGCCAGGCGATGCCATAGCGGTCGACCAGCGCGATGAAGTCGGACGGGGTGTAGCGGCTCAGCGCCGATCGCGCGAAGTGGGCATTCTGCGAAAGATAGCGGTCATGCGCGGTGTGGATATTGGTGAAGTTGCACCGCCCGCCCCCGGAAATCAGGATCTTCCGGCCAGGCTCGTCCGCGTGATCGAGCAAGGCCACGCGGCGGCCGTTCTGCCCGGCGGTGGCCGCGCACATCAGCCCCGCCGCGCCGGCGCCCAGCACGATCGCATCATGAGTCGCGGTCATGCCGGAACGCCGGAGTGGTCAGGATCAGATATGCAGCGCGCGCCCGTAGGCGGCGAGCACGCTTTCGTGCATCGATTCCGAGATCGTCGGATGCGGGAACACGGTGTTGATCAGTTCGGCTTCGGTCGTTTCCAGCGTCTTGCCGACGACGTAGCCCTGGATCATCTCGGTCACTTCCGCGCCGATCATGTGCGCGCCCAGCAGTTCGCCGGTCTTGGCGTCGAACACCGTCTTCACGAAGCCTTCCGGCTCGCCCAACGCGATCGCCTTGCCGTTGCCGATGAACGGGAACGTGCCGACCTTGAGCGTGTAGCCCGCTTCCTTCGCCTTCGCCTCGGTCAGGCCGACGCTGGCGATCTGCGGGTGGCAATAGGTGCAGCCCGGAATGTTGCCGCGATCCATGGCGTGCGGATGCACATCCTTGTTGCCCAGTTCCTGCGCGATGGCTTCCGCCGCGATCACGCCTTCATGGCTGGCCTTGTGCGCCAGCCACGGGCCGGGGGTGACATCGCCGATCGCCCACACGCCCTTCACGTTGGTGCGGCCATGGCCATCGATCTGGATGATCCCGCGTTCGGCTTTCACGCCCAGCGTTTCGAGGCCGATGTTCTCGGTATTGGGCACGATGCCCACCGCGACGATGACGTGGCTGAACTGGCTTTCGACCACCTTGCCGTCCTTGCCCTTGATCTTCGCCTTCACGCCACTGCCGCTCACGTCGAGGCTTTCGACGCCCGCCCCGGTCAGGATCGACATGCCCTGCTTGACCAGCGCCTTTTCGAGGAAGGCGGAAACGTCGGCGTCTTCCACCGGCACAACCCGGTCCATCATCTCGACGACCGTCACTTCCGTGCCCATATCGTTGTAGAAGCTGGCGAATTCGATGCCGATCGCGCCCGATCCGATGACCAGCAGCTTGCTCGGCTGTTCCTTCGGCGTCATCGCGTGGCGATAGGTCCACACGCGGTTGCCATCGGCCTTGGCGAACGGCAGGTCGCGCGCCCGCGCACCGGTGGCGACGATGATATGCTTCGCGCTCAGCGTCTCCACGCCCTTGTCACCGGTCACTTCCAGCGTGCCGGGCGCCTTCAGCACGCCGGTGCCCATGTGGACGGTGATCTTGTTCTTCTTCATCAGGTGCGTGACGCCCTGGTTCAGCTGCTTGGCCACCCCGCGCGACCGCGCGACCACCGCTTCGATGTCGGCGCGGATGTTGTCCGCAGCCAGGCCATAGGCCTTGGCGTGCTTCATGTGGTTGTACACTTCGGCCGAGCGAAGCAGCGCCTTGGTGGGGATGCAACCCCAGTTCAGACATATGCCACCGAGCAGTTCGCGCTCGACAATCGCGGTCTTGAGGCCGAGTTGCGCGGCGCGGATCGCCGCGACATAGCCGCCGGGGCCGGATCCGAGGACGATCAGGTCATACTGTTCAGCCATGTTCACTCCACTGTATCGATGGCGCGCGGCCGGCCATCATCGGCCAGCAACACGAATTTGAATTGCCCGCGCGCGACCTCGGTCACGCCTTCGCCATTGCGTTCGCGCCCTTCCCCCCGCGCGATGATCGTCAGCGAGGTGCGCCCCCGCGCAACGATTTCGGCATGGACGGTCAGTTCGTCGCCCACCGCCATCACGCCCGGAAAGGTAAAGTCGGTAGCGGCGACCACCACGGCCTTGCCCTTGCCCCGTCGCGAGGCGAGCGAGCCGGCGCCCAGCGCCAGCTGGCTCATCAGCCAGCCTCCGAACACCCCGCCATAGGGATTGAGGTCGGTTGGCATCGCGGTCACGCGGATAACCAGTTCCTCAGCCATGCGCGTTCTCTCCCACGGGAATCGGCGGCACCGCGCGCGGCTGCCGGCTCTCGTCGATGGCCACGAAGATGAACCGCGCCTGCGTCACGCGCTGCCGCTCGTTCCCTGTGCGCGGCCGCCGCCAGGCTTCCACGTCGATCACCATCGACGTGCGGCCCACCGAGGCGAGATCGGCATAGACCGTCACTTCATCCCCGATGTGAACGGGGTGGTGGAACTTCATGCCTTCCACCGCGATCGTCGCCGCGCGCCCCATCGAATGCCGGGTGGCGACGATGCCCGCCGCCATGTCCATCTGCGCCATCAGCCACCCGCCGAAGATGTCCCCGGCCGGATTGGCGTCCGCCGGCATCGCCGTGATGCGGATCGCCGGCTCCGAACCGGGCAGCGGCGGGTTGTCGACGTCCGACACGGCGGGGTCAGGCGACCAGGCCGAGCGGGTTTTCGATCAGCGCCTTGAACGCCTGCATCAGTTCCGCGCCATCCGCGCCATCGATTGCGCGGTGGTCGAAGCTGCCGGTGGCGCTCATCACCGTGGCGATCGACAGCGCGCCATCGACCACATAGGGCCGCTGCTCGCCCGCGCCGACCGCCATGATCATGCCCTGCGGCGGGTTGATCACCGCATCGAACTGCTTGATGCCGAACATGCCGAGGTTGGACAGCGAAGCGGTGCCGCCCTGATACTCATGCGGCTGCAGCTTGCCTTCGCGCGCCTTGTTCGCCAGTTCCTTCATCTCGGTGGCGATCGTGGAGATCGACTTGGTGCCGGCATCGACGATGATCGGCGTGATCAGGCCCGAAGGCGCGGCCACGGCCACCGAGATGTCAGCACGGCTGAAGCTGCGCAGTTCGTCGCCAGCGAAGCTGACGTTGCACTTGGGCACTTGCAGCAGCGCCTTGGCCAGCGCCTTGATGATGAGGTCGTTGACCGAGAGCTTCACGCCCTGCGCTTCCAGCGCCTTGTTGAGCTGGCCGCGCAGCTTGAGCAGCGCGTCGAGCTGGATGTCGACGGTCAGGTAGATGTGCGGGATGGTCTGCTTGGCTTCGGTCAGGCGGCGCGCAATCGTCTTGCGGACGTTGTTGAGCTTCTGCGCTTCGTAAGGGATGCCGAAGTCCGGAACGCTGGCGGCAGCGACGGGAGCCGGCGCGGGTGTTGGAGCTGCCGCCGGCGTGGGCGCCGGGGCGGAAGCGGAAACAGGCGCCTCTCCGGGCTGCGCGTCCGCGACGTCGGCCTTGACGATCCGGCCATTGGGGCCGGTGCCCTTCACGCCGGCCAGATCGATGCCCTTGTCGGCGGCGATGCGCTTGGCGAGCGGGCTGGCCACGACGCGATCTCCCTTGGGCGCGGGCGCGGCGGCAGCCACGGGAGCGGGAGCTGGCGAAGGCGCGGGTGTCGTGGCAGGGGTCGGCGTGGTGGCGGGCGCGGGCGCCGGGGCGGCCTTGGGCGCGGGCGCGCTGGCGTCTTCGTCCTCACCCGCGAGCGTGGCGATCACCGTGCCGACCTTCACGCCTTCGCTGCCTTCGGCAACGTCGATGGAAACGATCACGCCTTCATCGACCGCCTCGAACTCCATCGTGGCCTTGTCGGTCTCGATTTCGGCCATGATGTCGCCGGACGAAACCGTGTCGCCCACCTTCACCAGCCACTTGGAAAGCGTGCCTTCTTCCATCGTCGGCGAAAGCGCGGGCATCTTGATGGCTATGGGCATGGCGCAGTTTCCATCCTTGGTTATTGATTTGAACAAAAAGCAACCAAATGGGTTATTTCAGGCTGCCTCACCTCTTGTCGCCATTTCAACGGCCTTGCCTTGCGGGTCAAGTGGCTTGAGGCTTGCCCTGCATACGAATTTGCCGGTAGAGAGGTCCGGGAAGGAAAAGGCCATGCTTCAGCAGCGTGTCTACCTGGTCATTATGGACGAAACGGACGAGGCGCGGCAAGCGCTGCGTTTCGCCGCCCGACGCGCCGTTCGCACCGATGGCACCGTTCACATCCTCGCACTCGTTCCGAAGCAGGAATTCGTTGCTTTCGCGGGCGTGCAGGCAACCATCGAGGAAGAGGCCAAGGATCGCGCTGAAGTGCTGGTGACCACAGCGGCCGGCAGCGTCGCCAGCGAATCCGGGCTGACACCAATCATCTCGGTACGCCAGGGCAACGGCCCGGACGTCGTGCGCGATTACCTGCGCGAACACCCCGAAGTTTCGGCGCTGGTGCTGGGCGCCGCGGCCGACGGCGCGCCCGGCCCGATGATTACCCATTTCAGTACCCACGCCGGGCAACTGCCCTGCCCGCTGATGATCGTGCCCGGCGGCATGGACGACGAGGCGATCGACGCGCTGAGCTAGGAGCGGACTGTCCGGACATGCTCGAAGCCCGTTGCCCAAAATCAAAATCCCGTCACCCCGGCGAAGGAATCCCATCATCCCGGCGAAGGCCGGGATCTCATGCCGGATGCCCGAGGCCAGAGATGCCAGCCTACGCTGGCATGACGGCGGAGGAGGGAGAGGCTGGAAGAAGTCTCGACGGTTGTCGCCCAGTTGCGGAAGTTTAGCGATGATAATGGCCTGCGATGGGTTGCCGCTTTCACTCCAAAGCGTTAAGTTAAAGCAATGAAAGTTGCGAAGATTTTTTTAGGATTATGCGCTCTTGCTGTCGCTTGGACATGCATACTTTCCTACGTCGAGAGAACGAGAACAATCGAAGGCATCTGGAGTGTCGCTTTCGAATGCTCCGAATTTTTCGAGAATGCTCAACCAGAGGATGTTGAGGACCAAAGTTGCCATGACGGCTCATGGATCGACTACCTCTACGATAAGGGACGTGGAGAAAACTACGATCGCATAATGCAGCACAGCTTTAACCCTCATACAGGTAAAGTGCGAATTTGGCCGCCCGCTCCGTATAAGATCCGCTTCATAGGTAGTAAAAAGGTAGCTTTATTTGGGATCGGCTACTTGATACCCGTCGGATTCGGTCACATGTCTGGCTGGGGAAGCGAGTACCGCGTTGAAAGGTTGCTTTCGATCAAGCCTTTGCCCCTTCGCGGGAATGACAGTGCGCCGCCGCCATGGCTCACAGCGAAGTGAGTGATCCCAGGATCATCCGCGAACGGCGATGATCGCCCTACTTGCGCTTGCCCTGATGGCGGATATTCGACGGCCGCCCGCGCTTTCCGGTCATGAACTTGCCCTTGGGCTTAGGCTTGCCCGGAAGCTTGCCGCCCCGACGCTCGATGCGGCTGACGCCCTCAGCCACGTCGACCGGCTCGAACTTCAGCGCGCCCGTCAGCGGGTTGGCCTCGGCCAGCCGCAGCTTGAGGATCATGCCCATCGCAAACTGTTCGCCGCTGCTTTCGCCTTCCAGCACTTGCGCCTTTTCGTCATAGGCGAAGCGTTCGGCGCCCAGCACGGAAACGGGCACCAGCCCGTCGCCGCCCAGCCCGATGATCGTGGCGAACAGGCCGAACTTCTGGACGCCGGTGATGCGCGTATCGAACACTTCGCCCACGCGGCCGGCCAGCCATGCCGCCACATAGCGGTCGATCGTTTCGCGCTCGGCTTCCATCGCCCGCCGCTCGCTGGCGCTGATCGCTTCGCTTACCCGCGCCAGATCGTTGCGGTCGCGGTCGGCAAGGCCGCTCGTCGGCGGCAGGTCATGGTCCTGCGGGCGCGGCTGCTCCAGATCATAGGCATCGACCAGCGCGCGGTGGACCAGCAGGTCCGAATAGCGGCGGATGGGGGAGGTGAAATGGGCGTAGCTGCCCAGCGACAGGCCAAAGTGGCCGGCGTTGCGCGGGCCATAGTAGGCCTGCGTCTGGCTGCGCAGCACCGCTTCCATGACCAGCGCCTTTTCCGCCTCGTCGGTCACATCCTTCAGCATCCGGTTGAACAGCGACGGGGTAATCACCTGCCCCAGCGCCAGCTTGCGATCGAACGTGGCGAGGTAGTCCTTCAGCGCGAGCAGCTTCTCGCGCGTGGGCGGTTCGTGGATGCGATAGACCACCGGCGCGACTTTCGCCTCCAGCGCCTTGGCCGCGGCGACATTGGCAGTGACCATGAAATCCTCGACCACGCGATGCGCATCAAGCCGTTCGCGCAGCGCCACTTCGGCAATTCGCCCCTGTTCGTCGAGCAACACGCGCCGTTCGGGCAGATCGAGTTCCAGCGGATCGCGATCCTTCCGCGCCTTTTCCAGCAGGCGCCACGCGGCCCACAGGTTCACGAGGTGCGCCTCGGCTTCGTCGGCATCGATCCGGCGCTGCGCTTCCTCGTAGGCGATAACTTCCGCGATCCGCACGAGTGCGCGGGTGAAGCGCCATGACGTCACGCGGCCCTGCGCGTCGATCGTCATGCGGCATGCCATCGCCGCGCGGTCCGCGCCGGCCTTGAGCGAGCAGACATCGGCGCTCAGCACTTCGGGCAACATCGGCACGACGCGGTCGGGAAAATAGACCGAGTTGCCCCGCTTGCGCGCGTCCCGGTCCACCGAGCCACCCGGGCGGACGTAGAAGCTGACGTCGGCAATGGCGACCAGCGCGCGAAAGCCGCCCTCGCCATCCGGCTCCGCCCAGATGGCGTCGTCATGATCGCGCGCGTCGACGGGGTCGATGGCGACGATCGGCAGGTGGCGCAGATCCTCGCGATGCTCCTCGCTCAGCGGCAGGGCTGCCGCGAGCTTCGCTTCCTCGATGGCCTTTTCGCTGAACGAGAACGGGATGCCGTGCTTGTGGATGGCGATCAGGCTGAACGCGCGCGGGGCGAGCGGATCGCCCAGCACCGTCGTCACTTTCAGGCCAGAGCGGGGCGAACGTCCGGCGGGTTCCGCCAGCACCAGGTGGCCGGCTTCCGCCTGGCCCAGATCGCTGATCGGCACCGCGTTGCGCACGCGCTTGTCCACCGGGGCAAGCCATCCCTTGCCCGCGCCGTCGATCTCGACCACGCCCAGCATCTGGTCGGTCTGGGCGGGCAGCTTCTTCATCGGATGGGCGATCCAGCCCTTGCCGGCTTCCTCGGTCCGCGCCAGCACCCGGTCGCCCACGCGCAGCGCCTGCTGCCGCTGCTTGCCGCGCTGCTCCACCAGCCGCACGCGCGGCGGCGGCGCGCCGTCATCGGGATGCCAGCTATCGGGAATGGCGACCGCCTCGCCATCATCGATGTCCACCACGCGCAGCACCGTCACCCGCGGAACGCCGCCCATGCGGTGAAACGCGGTGCGGTTGCCGTCTATCAGGCCTTCCTCGGCCATGTCCTTGAGCAGCGCCTTGAGCGCGATCTTCTCCTGCCCCTTCAGTCCGAACGCGCGCGCGATCTCGCGTTTGCCGGCGGGCTCGTCGGACCGGGCGATGAAATCGAGAACCTGCTGGCGCGTGGGCATGCCCTGCGGCGAACGGGAACCATGGGAAGACGTCGAATGAACCATCGCCGGCATGTGGGCGCTTCACCGCGCCTTGGCAATGCGCAATCGCGAAGGCCGGCGCGGACCGGTCAGTGCGCCGAAGGCTCGAAGCCTCCACCCGGCAGGGCGGAAGCAATCGGGCTTTCGCTGCCGTCCGCCGCTTTCGCGCTGACCCCGAAGAACCAGTCGTCGCCGCGCACGCCATCGAACCGCACGCTGGTGCCGGTCACGCCTTCGCGGACTTTCTCCTGCCATGCCGGCGCGTCCGTGCGCCGCCGCCAGACCGTATAGCTGGCCGCGCCGTCCACTGGCTTCCACGCGATGTCGGTCCAGGTCGATACCGCCGCCTTGACCGTCGCCACGGGCGGCATCGGCGCGGCGGCCAGCGCCGCCAGCCCGCGCACGTTGAGGCGGACGACCTTGGCCAGATAGGGAAAGTCCATCTCGTCGATGGTATCGCCGAACTTCACCCCGTTCTCGGTGCGCAGATCCTGGTGCTGGTGCTCGTAATCCTCGACCGCCACGGTGAAGCGCACCGCAGGATAGCCCTTGTCCGAAAACGGCAGCTGATCACCGCCACGCCCCATGCGATCGGCGCGCCAGATCTGGCGGACTTCCAGCCCCGTGGCGTCGCTGGTGGCCAGCCCCGCCAGCCAGCGTGAAAGGTTGCGCGAAGGGCTGTCGTTCTCGCCCCCAAAGCGCCGCTGCGCCGCGCGGAGCGCGTCGGTGCCATCGGCGCGCGGCCCTTCGGAAAGGATGCGGACATGCGTATCGTCCTTCCACCCGTCGGACCCGCGCGATCCGCCGACGATGTCGTTGTTGAACACGGCCTTGATCGTCCAGCCATGCTCTGCCGCGTAATCGGCCAGCAGCTTGCCGCCCAGCAGCCCCTGTTCCTCGCCCGAAAGCGCGGCATAGACGATCGTCGAGGGGAATTTCTGCCGTGACAGCACGCGCGCGGCTTCCAGCACCAGCGCGGTGCCCGATCCATCGTCGTTGGCGCCGGGCGCATCGATCGTGGCGTTGAGCACGTCCGACGCGCGGCTGTCGATGTGCCCCTGCACGATCACCACCTCGTTCGGACGCTCAGTGCCGCGCTGGATCGCGACCACGTCGACCAGGCGCGTCGGTGTCGGCACGCGCTCACCCTGCACCATGCGTTCGGGCAGCACGATCTCGAGGCAATTGCCGCAGGCCTTGGACGTCTTGCGGATTTCGGCTTCCGCCCACGCCCGCGCCGCGCCGATTCCGCGTTTCGGATCGGTCTGGGTGGACAGGGTATGGCGCGTGCCGAAGGCCACCAGCTTCGCCACGTCCGCTTCAAGGCGTGCTTGCGAAATGGCGTCTTCGGGCGCCGCGATGGGGGGGGCGGAACAGGTGAGGGCGAGCAGGGCGATAATGGAAAGGCGCTTCATGCCGGGCAGGGTAACCGTTCGCCCCGGCTCCTCGCAAGCACCGGCAGGAAAAAGGGCGGAGAACCCGAAGGTTGCCCGCCCTCTTGGATCAGTACGCCCGCGCGATGAGGATGCGCTCGACCGCCGGTTCGCCCGTGAACGGGCACGGCCCTTCCGGCGGCGCGGCATCCATCGGCGTGTTGCGGATGGTGAGCTTCAGCCCCTTCAGCGTTTCCACGACCTTGTCGAGCGCCGCGCCGGTGGGGCGGGACCAACCCATTTCCACCCAGCCGGGGAACTTGCGGTCTTCGGCGAAATAGGCGGCAAGCCCGTCCAGATCGGTCACGTCGCGCACCACCTGCGCATCGCGCTTCGCCTGCGCTTCAGCGTACAGGCCTTGCTGGATGGCTTCCAACTCGGCCACTGCCGTCGCGACGAAATCGTCCTTTGCCTGCGCCACGAAGTTGGGCTTGCCATCCTCGCGCCACAACCGGTCACGGCGCAGTGCGCTGACCTGTCCGCCTTCGGCATCGCGGCCGCCGATTTCAAGCACCAGCGGCACGCCCTTCTTGACCCAGGCCCAGCGCTTGGCGGTGGCCTTGCCGGGGCGTTTGTCGAGCAGCACGCGCACGCGCTCGCCGAACGCCGATTGCCGCGCCAGCGCCGCGCGCAGGCCTTCGCAATAGGCGAGCAGCGCCTCGTCGCCTTCGTTGTCGCGCAGCATCGGCAGGATGACGATCTGCTGCGGCGCCACCTGCGGCGGCACGCGCAAGCCGTCATCGTCACCATGGGTCATGATCACGCCGCCGATCATGCGGGTGGAAACGCCCCAGCTGGTGGTGTGGCACAGCGTCTGCTGGCCTTCCTTGTCCTGATAGCGGATGCCCGCCGCTTCGGCGAAGCCGGTGCCGAGGTAATGCGAGGTGCCGGCCTGCAGCGCCTTGCCATCCTGCATCATCGCCTCGATCGAATAGGTCGCGACCGCGCCGGGGAAGCGTTCGTTCTCGGGCTTGGCGCCGGCGATGACCGGCATCGCCAGCACGTCCTCGGCGAACGAGCGGTACATTTCGAGCGCGCGCAGCGTTTCCTGCATCGCGTCGGCCTCGTCCGCGTGCGCGGTATGCCCTTCCTGCCACAGGAATTCGCTGGTGCGCAGGAACATGCGCGTGCGCATTTCCCAGCGCACGACATTGGCCCACTGGTTGGTCAGCAAAGGCAGGTCGCGCCACGATTGCACCCAGCGCGCCATCGCCGCGCCGATCACCGTTTCCGACGTGGGGCGCACCACCAGCGGCTCTTCCAGCTTTGCCTCGGGGTCGGGCACCAGCCCGCCCTTGCCGTCCGCGATCAGGCGGTGGTGCGTGACCACGGCCATCTCTTTGGCGAAGCCTTCGACGTGGTCGGCTTCCTTGGCGAAGTAGGACAGCGGAATGAACAGCGGGAAGTAGCAGTTCTCGACGCCCGCTTCCTTGATCCGTTCATCCATGATCTTCTGGATGCGTTCCCAGATGCCATAGCCCCACGGCTTGATCACCATGCAGCCGCGCACCCCCGATTCCTCGGCAAGCTCGGCCTCGGCGATCACCGCCTGGTACCACTGGGCAAAGTCTTCGTCGCGCGTAACGTTCAGCGCGTGCTTGATCTTAGGCTGGTTCATGCCGCGCGGGTTAAGCGGCAATCGACAAAGGGGCAAGACGGTTTGCAGCGGTTCGTGGCCCGGCGATCACGCCACCGGCACCCGCACCGGCCCCGCGCTCGCCGCTATTTCGTGATCTGGTCCAGCTTCTTCTGCATTTCGGCCATCTGCTTGCGCAGTTCGGCCAGTTCGTCACCTTCGCCGACGGAGGGCTTTTCCGCTTCGCGCGCGGGGGCGCCCGGCACGAACGCGGCGGCGGCGGCCTTGAAGATTTCCATGTTGCGCTGGGCCAGTTGCGCCAGCGGGTTGGCACCGATGCTGTCCTCGATCGCCTTGCGCAGCTTGTTCTGGTTTTCGCGGAAATAGTCCATCGACGCTTCGAGATAGCCAGGCAGCAGCGCCTGCATCGAATTGCCGTACATGGAGATCAACTGCCGCAGGAAGTTGGTGGGCAGCATCTGTTCGCCCGCCGATTCCTCCTCCATGATGATCTGCGCCAGGATCGAATGCGTCAGGTCCGCGCCCGTCTTGGCGTCGATCACCTGGAAGTCGATGTTTTCCTTCACCATCTGGGCGAGATGGTCCAGCGTGATGTAGCTCGACGTCCGCGTATTGTAGAGCCGCCGGTTGGCGTACTTCTTGATGATTACGGTATCGCCGTCTTTGGACTGGTTGGCCATCGTGGTGCGCCCTTCATGGTTTATCGGCGTCATTAGCAGATGCAGTATGTGCGGCGCAACACGGGGGCACAAGCCCACTTGCCTCAGGTTTGGCGGAAAAAGCGACGCCCGAGCAGGGTAAAGAGTTCATATTGAGACAATCCGCTGATCGCGGCCGCCGAAACGGGGTCATAATCGACCGTCAGCCAGTCGCCCTCGCCGCAACCGGGCGCATCGTCCAGCGCGACGATGGTGAGGTCCATCGAGATTCGCCCCAGCACCGGGATGGGGATTCCTCGCCATGAAAGGCCGCCCTTGCCCGACCAGCAGCGCAGATAGCCATCGGCATAGCCCAGCGCGATCACGCCCACGCGCATCGGGCGCGGCGCGATGAAGGTGGCGTTGTATCCCACGCCCTCGCCCGCTTCGATCCGGCGGACCTGCAGCACTGCCGCTTCGGGATAGGCGACCTGGCGGATTGCCCCCGCCATTTCCGCGCGCGCGATCCCGCCATAGAGCGCCAGCCCAGGCCGCGTCAGGTCCGCGTGATAGGCGGTGCCGAGCATGATTCCCGCGCTGTTGGCCAGGCTGTAGCGCCGCGCCGATACCTGCCGCCGCACTTGTCCGAAACGGTTCAATTGCTGCGCGTTCTGGGGCACGTCCTCGTCCGCCGACGCCAGGTGGCTGATGCAGCAATCGATGCTCAGCGCCTGCAGCACCGGATCGCCCAGATCGCCCATCGCCAGACCCAGGCGGTTGATGCCGGTATCGACCATGACATGACACGCGCCGCCGCCAGCGGCGGACCAGCGCCGGGCCTGCTCCAGCGAATTGAGCACCGGCCGCACGCCGCTTTCGAGCGCGAATGCCACGTCGGCATCGTTCAGCGGTCCATGCAGCACGGCGATCTGCTCCGCCGGCACATGCGGCAACAGTGCCGCCGCCTCGCTCCAGTGCGCCACGAACCAGTTGCGACACCCCGCGCGCGCCAGTTCCGGCACCACTACGGTTGCCCCCATGCCATAGGCATCGGCCTTCACCGCCGCGCCCGCGACCGCCTTGCCCGACCAACCGTCCAGCGTCCGCCAGTTGTGGGCGAGTGCGTCCAGGTCCAACCTCAGGCGAAGCGCGGCGGGCGGAACAGCGAAATGGGTGGGATCAGACGGCATCGTCACCATAGGCTTGTGGAGGACCGCCCTTTAGCCCCCACATCGCCACGAGGAAAGCCACCGCCACCACGACCCAGGTGTACCACAGACCCGAATAGGGATCGCCCGTCTTGGCCACGATCAGGCTCGATATGAACGGCAGGAAGCCGCCGAAATACCCCGTGCCGATGTGATAGGGGATCGACATCGAGCTGTAGCGGATGCGGGGCGGGAACATCTCCGTCAGCAGCGCGGCGACAGGGCCGTAGGTGAAGCCGGATAGAGCCATCAGCAGCAGCAACGAAGCGATGATTCCCGCAATCTGCACCGGGCCAGGGCGGACCTTGGTGAAATCATATCCGGCATCGGCCAGCATCGCCTGCAAGGCCTTGCCGCGCGCCGCCTTGTCCGTCCAGGGATAGGCATCGAGCTGCAGGACGCGATCACCCGCCCGCAGCGTCAACGCCGGCGCGGTCTTTAGGCTATAGGGAACGCCCGATCCCGCCAGATCGGCCAGCAGCTTTCCGCACTGCGTCGACTGTTCCGTCGAAAACGCGCTGAAGCTGCAATCCGGGCCAGCGACCGTGACCGGGGCGCGGCGTGCCTGTTCAGCCAGCGCGGGATTGGCGGAGGCGCCCATCAGCCAGAACGCCGGGAACAGCAGCAGCAGCGTGGCGAGATAGCCGATCACGATCGGCTTCTTGCGGCCGACCCTGTCGGAGATGTGGCCCGCCAACAGGTAGAACAGCATACCCACCGCCGCGCCCACGCCGACCACGATTTCGGCCAAGGTATCATCCACGCGCATCGCCGATTTCAGGAACGAAAGGCCGGTGAACATCGCGGTGTACCAGATCACCGTCAGCCCGGCCGCGATGCCGAACAGCGCGATGAACAGGCGCTTCCTGTTGCCGGGATAGGTCAGGCTTTCGACAAAGGGGTTGCCGGCGATCTCGCCTTGTTCTTTCATCGCCTGAAACACCGGGCTTTCCGACAGTTTCATGCGCATCCACAGCGATACCACCAGCAGTGCCAGGCTGACCAGGAACGGCACGCGCCAGCCCCAGTCCTTCCACACCGCCTCACTCATCAGGCTCTTGCAGGTCAGCACCACGATCAGGCTGAGCACGAATCCGCCCACCACGCTGGCCTGGATATAGCTGGTGAAATAGCCGCGGCGGCCGGGTTCGGAATGCTCCGCCACGTAGACGGCCGCTCCTCCATACTCGCCGCCCAGCGCCAGCCCCTGCAGGATGCGCAGCAGGATCACCAGCACGGGCGCGGCCATCCCGATCGTCGCGGCGGAAGGGATCAGGCCGACGCCCGCCGTGGCGATGCCCATCAGCGTGACGGTAACGAGGAACGTGTACTTGCGGCCCAGCCGGTCGCCCAGAAAGCCGAACAGGATCGCTCCGAGCGGCCGGAACCCGAAGCCGACCGCGAAGACTAGCCAGAACAGCAGCATTTCCAGCGTGGCATTGCCGGTCGGGAAGAACGCCTTGGACAGGATGGCGCCCAGCGTGCCGTAAATGAAGAAATCGTACCATTCGAACACGGTGCCGGCCGACGACGCGGCGATAACCAGCCGAATGTCCGCCGCGCTTGGTTCAGCGCCCGCTGCTGCCATTGTCCGTCCTCTTCCCCGTTTATAGCTCCGCTCTAGCGAACGCGGCGGGATCGGGAAAGAGCCGTTCAAGCCGCCTGTTCAAGAGCGGAAAGCGCGGCTTCCCAGGCCAGCATGATCGCGCCATGGCGCGCCGGATAGTCGCGGGCAACGGCGACAAGGTCGATACCCGGCCAATCCGGCATCGCGCCATCGCCCGCCAGCCATGCGGCCAGCGCATCGCGCGCGGCCGCGATGGCAGCGGCATCGCGGCCGATCGCGGCTTCGGCGAAAACGGAGGCCGCCGCCTGCCCTACCGCGCAGGCGTGCGGTCGCAGGCCCAGCCCGTTGATCGTGCCATCGGCATCCGTCCGCAGCGCCAGTCCGATCGTGCTGCCGCAGCTGCGCGAGCGCGCCTCGCCCCGGAAGGGCAAGGCTTCGTCCCACGGCCAGTTGGCCAGCCCCGCCGCCGCCGCCAGCATGGCCGGCGTGTAGAGAGCGCGCGCGGAACTGGCCACGGTTCAGTCTTCCTTATCGGCGGACGTGTCGGCCCGATGGCGTGTAGCCGACTTCTTGGCCGCTTTCTTGTGCGCGGCCGCCTTGTCCTTCTTTGCCTTGGCGGCCTCGTCAGCCTTGGCGTCCGCTTCCGCCGCCGCGCGGCGATCCGCGATCATCGTCATCAGTTCCTCGCTGGCCGCGTTAAGGAACGGATAGGTGCGCGCCTGCGAAATCCACATCGGCCGGCCGCTGACGCCCCACACCACGTCATAGCCGAAGACTAGAATCGAAAAGCCCAGAACGACGATGATGAAGCCCTTCACCGCGCCGAAACCGAAGCCGAGCAGCCGGTCGATCGGCCCCAGCACCGAATTGCGGCTGGCGCTTCCGATGCGGCGCGCGATGAAGCGGGTGATCCCGTACGGCACGATCAGCAGCAGCACGAAGGCGAGCACACCGCCGCCGGTCTCGTTCTCCAGATAGGGCGTCAGCAGTTGCGTGAGCGGTTCGTGCAGATAATGCACCGCGAACAGCGAGATGCACCACGCCGCCACGGCGAGGATTTCCTCCACGAAGCCGCGAAAGAATCCACCGATCGCGCCGACCGCGACGATCAGGAATACAACATAGTCGAAGCCGGTCATTACCCGGTGAAATTAGGAGCCGCCCACAATCCGGTCAACGAGATTTGGCAGCAACCGCAACGGCGCATAGCTGAGACCGGCCACCTTCTCGATGCTGCCATCAGGGCCATAGGCGCGGGAAAAGCCCAGTTTCGCGGCTTCCTTGAGCCGGATGGAGCTGTGCGCCACGGGCCGGACCTCGCCCGCCAGCGATATTTCCCCGAACCAGGCGGCCTGCGCCGGCAGCGGCCGGTCGGCCAGCGCCGAAACCAGCGCAGCCGCCACCGCGAGATCGGCGGCGGGATCGGTCAGGCGATAGCCGCCCGCCACGTTGAGATAGACTTCGGCTGCGGAGAAATTCAGCCCGCAGCGCGCTTCCAGCACGGCCAGCAGCATCGCCAGCCGTCCGCTATCCCAGCCCACCACCGCGCGGCGCGGCGTGGCCCCGCTGGCGAGGCGCACGGTAAGCGCCTGGATCTCCACCAGCACCGGCCGCGTCCCTTCCAGCGCGGGGAACACCGAACTGCCCGGCACCGGTTCGTCCCGGCCGGACAGGAACAGCATGGAGGGGTTGCCGATCTCCTCCAGCCCTGCCCCCGCCATCGCGAAAACACCGATCTCGTCCACCGCGCCGAAGCGGTTCTTCAGCGCTCGCAGGATGCGGTACTGGTGGCTGCGTTCGCCCTCGAAGCTCATCACCACGTCGACCATGTGTTCCAGCACGCGCGGGCCGGCGATCGAACCGTCCTTGGTGACATGGCCCACTAGCACCAGCGCGACGCCGTTCTCCTTGGCATAGCGAATCAGTTCGAACGCACAGCCGCGCACCTGGCTGACCGTGCCTGGCGCGCCTTCGATCTGGTCCGAATGCATCGTCTGGATCGAATCGATCACCAGCAGCGCCGGCGGCTTCATGCCGCCCAGCGTCGTCAGGATGTCACGCACCGAGGTATTGGACGCGAGCCGGATCGGCGCATTGCCCAGGCCGAGCCGGTCGGCGCGCAGGCGGACCTGGTCGGACGCTTCCTCGCCGCTGATATAGACCGCCTCCGCGCCCGCCAGCGCGATGCATGCGGCCGCCTGCAGCAGCAGCGTGGACTTGCCGATTCCCGGATCGCCGCCCATCAGGATCGCCGATCCCGGTACCAGCCCGCCACCGAGCGCGCGGTCGAATTCGGCAAGGCCGGTCTTGCGCCGCTCCGGCAGCTTGACCGGCTGATCGAGCGAGACGAACGAGACCAGCCGACCGCCGCTCGACAGGTCATGCCTCGCCGAAAACACCGTTTCCGGCGCTTCCTCCACCAGCGTGTTCCATTCGCCGCAATCGGCGCACTGCCCCTGCCAGCGGGGAGAAACACTGCCGCAGGACTGGCAGACATAGCGGCGCTTGGGTTTGGCCATGGCCTGCGCTTAACGGGAACGTATCAGGAACGCAAGCCGCGTGATCGCCGCAACGCTCCTCGCCGTCAACCCTTGGGCATCAGCCGCATCGCCTCGCTGGCCAGCGCTTCCGCGCCAGCGGCGATGACCTTGTCCGCCTCGGGCGCCCAGAACGGGCTGTGCAGAGATGGCAGCGCCCGTCCATCGCGCTTTGCCGCATCCAGTTCGCTGGCCGGGCGGCCGCCGACCCAGAAGATCGTCGCGCCCATGCGGTCAGGATCGGCGCGCCAGAACTCGCCGAAATCCTCGCCCGCCATCACCGGCGGCGTCTGCACCGCGCCCGTATCGCCGAACTGCCGCTTCATGTCGGCTAGCACGCGCTGGCTGAACGCGGGCGGATTGAACGTGGCGCGGGTATAGGGATCGAGCACCGAGACCACCGGCATCCGGTCCTGCGGCACGCCTGACGCCATCGCCTCGCCCGCCGCAATGCGGCGAATGCCGTCGAGCAGCAGCTTGCGCTGTTCATCGCTGTAGCTGCGCACGGTGAGCTGGAGCCTCGCCTCGTCGGGGATGATGTTGTGCTTGGCGCCGGCATGGAAGCTGCCGACGGTGACCACGCCCGGCTCGAACGGGCTGTTCTCGCGGCTGATCAGCGTCTGCAGGCGCATGACGATGGCGCTGGCCAGCACGATCGGGTCTTTCGTGGTCTGCGGATAGGCGCCGTGCCCGCCGAGCCCCTTCACCGTGATGTCCACGCTGTCGACATTCGCGAGGGCATAGCCCGGCGTCACCCCGATCACGCCCGAAGGCAGATCGCCAGTATCGTGGAACGCCAGCGCGAAATCGGGCTTGGGAAAGCGGGTGAACAGGCCGTCCGCCAGCATCGCGCGCGCGCCGAGGCCGACTTCCTCCGCCGGTTGCCCGACCATCACCAGCGTGCCCGACCACGCATCGCGGTGCGCGGCCATCAGCTTGGCCACTTCCATCCACGCGGTCATATGCGTGTCGTGCCCGCAGGCGTGCATGATCCCGCTTTCGACGCCAGCGGTGGACGTGCCGCGATCCTTCGAGGCGAAAGGCAGCCCGGTCTGTTCGACCACCGGCAGCCCGTCCATGTCGGCGCGGACCAGCACGGTCGGGCCGGGGCCGTTGCGCAGCACCGCGACGACGCCGGTCCGGCCCACTTTCTCCGTCACCTCGAACCCCGCCTTGCGCGCGGCGGCGGCCAGTTGCGCGGCAGACTTCACTTCCTGGAAGCTGAGTTCGGGATGCGCGTGCAGGGCGCGGTAGGTCTGCAACAGCCCCGGCAGATCGGCAGCGATTTCCGCGCGCAGATCGGGCGCGGCAGCCTGAACGGCGGCGGGGATACAAAGAGCGGCGGCGCCGAGCGCCAGCAGGGAGCGGAACGTCATCGCACTACTCTATCGCCGCGCGGGGCCGGTGCAAACGTCCTTTCCCGGCCCCGAAGAAATGCTTTGTGGCAATGGCGGGCGCAGACCCCACATCGACCTCAGCATTGACACGGCAACAGGACAGGACGGATCATGACGGACGCAGCAACGATCGACACCGCGCGTCGGGCCGCGGCGCAGCACTTGCGCGATGGCGGCTTCGAAACCGAGGCGACGATGGTATCCGAAGGGCGCGGCGACGATTTCGCCGAAGTACGGATCGCCCTGTCGCTGCTGCGCATCCTGGGCGAGCGGCCCGCGCGCACCGCCCCGCCGGTCAAGCGCAACGGCCGGCGCCTTGTCGGCGAGGAGTGTTGAGTCGGGAGTGTTGAGGGGGGAGCGCTGAGGCTCCCTCGCTTTCACTAGTGTGGTACGGGCGGCCGGACTCGAACCGGCATGTTGTCACCAACGGCGGATTTTGAATCCGCTGCGTCTACCATTCCGCCACGCCCGCGCGTTCGACGAAAACCCGGACGTGCCGGAGAACGAAGGCGCCCTATAGGGCGCTGTTCTCCGGCAAGCCAGAGCCAATGTGCAAATTTTAGACGCGCCGGTCAGCGAGCCTTGAGCGCGCCAGCCACCAGCTTGTGCAGCTTGGAATGGAGCGCATCGTTGCCGGCCAGGACGGTTTCGTCGCAGATCGGCAGCGAACGGCCCTTGTAGTCCGAAACGAAACCGCCGGCTTCGCGCACCAGCAGGCATCCGGCCGCGCTGTCCCACGGTTGCAGGCTGCTTTCCCAGAACCCGTCAAAGCGGCCGGCGGCCACCCACGCGAGATCCAGCGAAGCCGCGCCGAAGCGACGGATGCCAGCCACCCGCGGGCCAAGCTCGTGATAGATGCGGGTCCATTCGCCCATGTCGCCCCGGCCCGAGAAGGGAATGCCGGTGGCGATCAGCGCTTCATCCAGCTGACGACGCGCCGAAACGCGCAGACGGCGGTCCTGCAACCACGCGCCCCGGGTCTTTTCGGCCCAGAAGCTCTCGTCGGTCACGGGCTGATAGACGATGCCGGCGGTCACTTCGCCCCAGCCCCTGCCGTCCAGCGTCGGTTCCTGCACCGCGATCGAGATCGCGAAATGCGGGATGCCGTGGAGGAAGTTGCTGGTGCCGTCGAGCGGGTCGACGATGAAGCGCGGCTTGCCGGGCTCGCCCGCGATCTCGCCGCCTTCCTCCATCAGGAAGCCCCAGTCCGGCCGCGCCTGACGCAGTTCGTCCCAGATCGTCCGTTCGGCGGCCTGATCCGCCTTGGACACGAAGTCGGCCGGCCCCTTGCGGCTGACCTGGAGATGTTCGACTTCGCCAAAGTCACGGCGCAGGCGCGTGCCGGCCTTGCGGGCGGCACGTTCCATCACGCGGATCAGTCCGGAAATTGCGGCCATCGCGGATCAGCCCGCCTTGCCGACGTAGGAACGTTCGTACACGTCCACGACGATGCGCGTACCGCTTTCGATGTGCGGCGGCACCATCACGCGCACCCCGTTGTCGAGGATCGCGGGCTTGTAGCTCGAAGAGGCGGTCTGGCCCTTCACCACGGCGTCGGCCTCGACGATCGTGGCTTCGACCTGTTCGGGCAACTGCACCGAGATCGGGCGTTCGTCGTACATTTCGAGCAGCACGGTCATACCGTCCTGCAGGAACGCGGCAGCATCGCCGAGAAGATCGCTGGGCAGCGTGATCTGGTCGTAGGTTTCCACGTCCATGAACACCAGGTCATCGCCTTCGGCATAAAGGAACTGGAAGTCCTTGGTATCGAGGCGGACGCGTTCGACCGTGTCGGCGCTGCGGAAGCGGACGTTGGTCTTGCGGCCGTCGATGAGGTTCTTCATCTCGACCTGCATGAAGGCACCGCCCTTGCCGGGCTGGGTGTGCTGGGTCTTGGCAACTTTCCAGATGCCCTTTTCGTATTCCAGGATATTGCCCGGACGGATGTCCACGCCGCTGATCTTCATGATGGAAAGAGCCTTACCGTGAGTAGGGAAGCGCGCGCCTTAGCCGCTGTGGCCGATTGCTTCAAGCGGCAGCCGCGTGCTAGCGCGATATCCGTCATGAACCGTCGTCTTTTCCCTGCCTCGCTCGCCGTGATCGGCGCGCTTGTCGTCACGGCTCCGGTTGAGGCCGTTCCGGGCGGCCCGATCCACACCTTGCTGCGCGGGCGCTGGATCTGCGAACTGCCGGGCGATGCCGAAATGCAGCCGACCGCGCTGCCCGACGACAGCTTCCGCGCAATTCCGGATTCGAGCTACCAGATGGCCGACGGAAAGCGCGGCACCTACGCGCTGTTCGGCCGTATCCTGACGATGACGAGCGGCCCGCTGAAAGGCCGGCGCTATGAGTTGAACAACCGCGCGATGGCCCGGCAGATCGATGCGGCAGGCGAGTTCATCGGGCCACGCTGCATCCACGCCGGCACGCCGACGGGCGTCGACGCGGGCGACGATTCGTCCGGGTCCGACAGCGGCAACTCCGACATCTGACCCGGATCAGCGCGCCGCGCCATCCCGCCGCATCCGCCAGTAGGCATAGCCCACCAGCCCGCCAAACACCGCAATGCCCAGCGGCATGGCCACGGGGTTTGCGTGAACGATCGCCAGCGAATCGGGGTCGTTGGTGGCAGCCACGATCGCGGCATAGGCAATGTTGAACAGGCCATCGCCAACGATCAGGCCGGTGGCGGTCAGCACGCCCATGCGTTCGGCCAGTTCCGGATCGGCCTGCCGCGCGGCCCAGCGGTTGTAGAGATGGCCCAGGATCGCGCCGATCACGACCATCCCGGTGGTCTGCGTGGGCAGGTACATGCCCATGCCGACCGCGAGCGGCGGTAAGGCGCCACGGCCCGACCGGCGCAGCGCGCCATCGACCGCCAGCGCCACCACGCCGATGGCCGCTCCCAGACCCACGAGGTTCCAGTCGAGGCTGCCGCCCAGCACGCCTTGCGCGATGGTGGAGATCAGCGCGGCCTGCGGCGCCGCCAGCGCGTTTTCGCCCGCCCCCGGCGCGCCAAGGAACCCGAAGGTGCCGTTGAGCAGATCAAGGATGGGCGGGATCACCAGCGCGCCGAACAGCACGCCCAGCACGAGCGCGACTTGCTGACGCCATGGCGTCGCCCCGACAAGCTGGCCGGTCTTGAGATCCTGCAGGTTGTCGTTGGAAATCGTGGCCACGCCGAACACGATCGCGGTGACGAACAGCGCGAAGGCGACCAGCGCCTTGGTTGCCGCCGCATCCCCGCCGCGCCCGTAGAGCGCCAGCAGGATCAGCGAGATGCCCAGGGCGGCGAGGATGCCCACGCCCGAGATCGGGCTGTTCGACGCGCCGATCAGCCCGGCCATATAGCCGCAAACCGAAGCGATGAAGATGCCGGCGACCAGCACATAGAGCACGGCGGCCGCCAGCCCGATCCCGAGCGATTCAGCGACCGGGCCGCCGGCCGCGAAATCGGCCAGCAACAGCGCGATCGGCACCATCGACAGCAGGATCGTGCCGCCCACCAGGCCAATCGGCAGGTCGCGCTCGCTAAGGTCCAGCGAGGCGTAGCCCGCCTGCTTGCGCGCCCGGCTGGCGGCGACGGCCCCGGCCACGCCGCGCACGATCGGGCCGATCACCCGCAGCAGCGTCCAGATCGCCGCCACGCCGATGGCCCCCGCGCCGACGAAGCGGATGCGCTGGCGGAACACGGTGGAGATGAAATCGGCGAGTTCGGTCCCCGCCGGGGGGCCGCCGGCGGTCAACACCGGCAGCAGCACGCCGAAGCTGATGACAATGCCCACCAGCATGGCGATGCCCACTGCCAACCCGACGAGATGCCCGACCCCGACGAGCGCCATCGACAGCCCGCCGCCGAACGCGGTGCCGCCCGCGCCAACGCGGATCAGGGTCGAGGCTTCCTCCGCCACCAGCTTGAGCTTGGCGAGCAGCGGATAGAGCGCCGCCAGCAGCGCCCCGCGCATCACCGCCGCCAGCCCGCGCCGGTTTTCTTCCGCGCCACCGACACCCGCGCCGACCTTGAGCACTTCCGCCGCGGCCACGCCTTCGGGATAGGGCAGGTCCGATCCGGTCACCAGCGCGCGGCGCAGCGGCACTGAATACATCACGCCCAGGATGCCGCCGACCGCGATCACCGCGACGGATTCCCAATAGGGAAAGCCCGTCCACCACCCGATCATGACCAGGCCCGGCAGCACGAACACGATGGCCGAAAGCGTGCCGGCGGAGCTGGCGATCGTCTGGACGATATTGTTTTCCTGGATCGTCGCGCCCGAAAGCAGCCGCAGCACCGCCATGGAAATCACCGCTGCCGGGATCGAGGTGGCGAACGTCAGCCCGATGCGCAGGCCGAGATAGACATTGGCCGCCGTAAACACGACCGTCAGCACCGCGCCCAGCACCACGCCGCGCAGGGTCAGTTCCCGGACCGGCCCCGTGCCCGATTCGCCTGCGCTCATGCTCGATCTCCGTTCAGGGAACTCCGCCGTTGACGGGCGAAGTTAATGCAGTTGACCCGGTCCAGCGGAAAGGATCGCCCCTTCCCCGCGCGGACTTCGCAGGCCCTGTCTGGCATGGTGCGGCGGATTAGGAAAGCGGGGCGCCGTCAGCCGTGCTGGCCCTCATGCTGGCCCCCATGTTGACGGCGCACTTCCTCGACTCGCCCGTCGAGCATCGTCACGCGCACATCAGCCACTTCGGCAATGCCGGTATCGTGGGTGACGCAGACCACCGCCCGGCCCTGTTCGTGCGCCAACGTGCGGAACAGGTCGACCACGCGCGCCGAATTGGTGGAATCGAGATTGCCGGTCGGCTCGTCGCCCAGGATCAGCGCGGGATCGTTGGCCAATGCGCGCGCGATGGCGACGCGCTGGCGTTCGCCGCCGGAGAGCTTATCGGGGGACTTCAGCACCTTTTCGCCCAGGCCCACGTCAGCAAGCAGCGTCCGCGCGCGCGCATCGGCCTCGGCGCTGGACAGCTTCCCGAGCCGGCGGATCGGCAGCATCACGTTTTCCAGCGCGTTGAATTCGGGCAGCAGGAAATGGAACTGGAATACGAAACCGAAGTGTTCGAGCCGGATGCGCGCACGCTCGTCGCCCGAAAGCGGGGTCATGTCTCGTCCTTCGAACAGCAGCCGTCCCTGCGTGGGCCGGTCGATCAGGCCCAGCAGGTACAGCAGCGACGACTTGCCGCAGCCCGAAGGCCCGACGATGGCGGTGAAGCACCCGGGCTGGATGGCAAGGTCCGCGCCGTCCACCAGCGTCACCGGGGGATCGACCGGCAGCCGCCGAGTCAGTCCTTCGGCGACAAGGACGGGCCGGTCCGGGGCGGGCGCGCTCACATCGCCCCCCGCAGGATATCCACGGGATCGACCTTGGCCGATTTGCGCGCGGGCAGCCACGCCGCCACGCCGCCCGCCAGCAGCGAGGCCGCCGCCGCGATCAGGTATTGCCGGGGACTGCGGTCGATCGGGATCGACTGGTCCTCGCCCCCGATGGCAAAGCGCAGCGAACCGAGAATGCTCATCAGCGCATAGCCGAGCAACCAGCCCAGCAGTACGCCGATCACCGCCAGCGCAAGCCCTTCGACGACGAACACGATCTGCAGGTCCGCTTCCGAAAAGCCCATCGACCGCAGGATCGCGATGTCGCGCCGCTTGTCGGCCACGCTGTTGGAAACGGCGGTGTAGATGCCGAAGCTCGCCACCAGCAGGATCGCGGAAACCACGGTGTACATGATGATGTTGCGCGTCACCAACAGCGAGAGGAAATCGGACGAGCGTTCCTGCCAGCTTTCCGCCTTGTAGCCATAGCGTTGCTCCAGCGTGCGGGCGATATCCTGCGCGGTATAGGGATCGCTCAGCTTGATGCCGATGCGGTTGATGATGAACGGGCGGCCGAGCAGCGATTGCGCCTCGCGCAGCAGCATGTAGCCGTTGGACGAGCCGAGCTGCGAATTGCCCTTCTTGACCAGGCCGACGATGCGCAGCGAGCGCGTGGTGCCCGATGCCGCCGTCGCGCCGACGATGTCGCCCATGTTGAGGCCGAGCCGGCTGGCCAGTTCCTCGCCGATGATGACGCCGCCCTGCACGCGCTCCAGATCGTCGAGATGCCCGGCGCGCAGCTTGTCGGAAATGGTGCTGACGCGGGATTCCAGCGCGGGATCGATGCCGATCACGCCCAGCGGCTCCTCGCGCCCGCCAAGCCGCAGCGTGACCGCACCCGAAAGGCTGGGCGAGACGACCGCGCCGGGGATGGCGGCGGCGCTGGCCATCACCGCCTGCCAGTCCTTGATACCCCGCACCTCGTTGCGGACCTTGTAGCCGTGCAGCACCACGGCGCCGTCGGGAAAGGCGCGCCGCCCCGGCTGCGGCGCCGGGCTGCGCAATTCGTCGGAAATGATGATGTGCGGGGCAACGTCGATCAATTGCCGCACGAAGTCGGCCTGGCTGCCGACCATCAGCGCCGACACCGCCAGGAAGAAGCCGACGCCCACCGCCACGCCGCTGGTCGCCACCAGCGTTTGCCGCTGCCGCATCAGCAGGTGGCGCGAGGCGATGTGCAGCAGCAGGAGCAGGCGGCCTATCACGGGGTCTTGATCCTGACCTTCCGTCCTTCCGCGAGGTCGGCGGGCGGGACGACGACCACCGTCTCGCCCGCGCGCAGCCCGCTCACGATCTCCACCATGTCGTTAGCCTCGATCCCGCGCCGGATGGTACGAGCATGGACCTGTCCGTCCGTCACCACCCACAGGCGATCGCCGGAAAGCGCGGTAGCCGGCACCAGCACCGCGCGTTGCGTGCTGCGCGTGACGACGTTGACCTCCAGCGTGATGCCCAGCGGCAGGTCGCCGGCGCTTTCGGGCAGCAGGCGCACGCGGAAGGCGCGGGCGTTGGGATCGCCGCTGGGGGTGACTTCATGGACGCGCGCATGGATCACACGGCCGGGCCAGGCATCGCTCGACATCAGCGCATCCTGGCCGACGCGGACCCGGGTGATGTCGCGCTCGTCCACGGTCGCGGTGATGCGGATGCGCGCCGGATCACCCAGCAGGATCAGCACGCGCGTGGGCGTGGCGAGATCGCCCGGTTCGACATCGCGCTTGGTGACCACGCCATCGGTATTGGCGCGCACGACAAGCTGGTCGCGCCGGGCAACGGCGGTGCGTTCACCCGCGCGGGCGGCATCGGCGCTGGCGACGGCCTGATCGCGCGCGGCGCGGGTCATCCAGCCCTGGCGATAGAGCGTTACCGTGCGACGTTCGGTATCCTCGGCCGCGCGCCGCTGCGCCGCCGCCTGATCGAGCAGGCCGCGTTGTTCGTCATCGACAAGGAGAACCAGCGGCTGGCCGCGCCGCACCCGGTCCCCTTCGGACACGAGCACTTGCGCCACTGGCGCGGTGATGCGGGCGGCGACCGATACCGGCTGCTGAGCCTCGACATAGCCGGTGGCATAAACGAGGTCCGCCGCCGGCCCGATCCGCGCCTTGGCGACCTCCACTGCGGGTGGCCGGGCCCGCCACGCCAGTCCGCCGGCAATCGCGCCAGCGAGCAGCAGTACCACCACGATCCAGACCAGCCAGCGCTTCCGTCCCACGCACCGTACCCCATGTCCGCCAGGGCCCACGCGCCCTTCGGATTTCCGGTCATTGGCGTGCTACGTGCGCCCGCGCCTTGCGTTGGGTCAAGCGCGGAACGGTGTCCGCTGCTTATTCGTCTTCTTCACGCCGGGGCGCGGCTGCGATGGCCGCCAGCAGGTCGCGCACGCCCTGCGCCTCGTCCCCGCCCCACACGGCGTGACTCACCGCGAGAAAATCGGCACCAGCGGTTACCAGCGGCGCGCAATTGGCGGCGGTGATGCCACCGATGGCGACGCAGGGCAGTTCGAACAGGGTGGACCACCAGGTCAGCAGGTCCGGTTCGGGACGATGCTCGGTTTCCTTGGTGGTGCTGGGGAAGAATGCGCCGAACGCGACGTAGTCCGCCCCGGCCTCGCCCGCTTCCATGGCGAGGTGGCGGCTGGCGTGGCAGGTCACACCGATCTGTGCGTCACGCCCCAGGCGCTGGCGCGCTTCCTCCGGATCGCCGTCTTTCTGGCCCAGATGGACCCCATCGGCGCCGAGGCGCTTGGCCAGGCTGACCGAATCGTTGACGATGAACGCCACGTCGCGGTCGGCGCAGATGCGCTGGAGCGGTTCGGCTAGCCGCGCCGCGGCATGATCGTCCACGTCCTTGACGCGAAACTGGAACGCGGCGACCGGCCCCGCGTCCAGCGCGCGGACGAGCCGTTCGGGAAAGGTGCCCGAGACATCGAGCGGGGAGATGAGATACAGTTCGCTGGCGGGTTGCGTCATCGGCGCGCTCTACCGCCGTTGCGGGGCGGCGGCAATCACAAGGTCAATCTTCGAAACGCACGCCCTGCGCCGCCAGCACGGCATCGAAAGCGGCGGGATCATCAAGCCTGATCATGACCGCATGAACCGGGCGCCGATCCGCCAGCGGCGGCGAGAGCACCAGCATCCGGTTCGGATAGGCCAGGGGCACGAGATTGCGCACACCCGCTTCCTTGTGCGCGCCCGACGGCCAGCTTCTGCGCACAACCGCAATAGCACCCAGCGGCACGCTGATCTGCCGCAGCGAACCGGCGCGGAGCAACAAGCTCCCTTCGGCAAGCACATGGGGCAGCCGCGCCATCGACCGTATCCACCGCACGATCCAGGCGAAAGACGCCGCGGTGAGCGCGGTCAGTGGCCAGGCCAGCCATGGCCAGCGCAGCGCAACGAGAAGATGGACCACGACAAGCTCGATCGACGCCAGCCCGAACAGCACCCATGCCATGGGCGCCACGCCGCGATGATAGGCAAAGGTGGACGATGAACATGCCGGTCCGGTCATGGCTTCTCCCCGGCTATCGGTCTCCCGACAGCAAGACGCCCCTCCCCCGCTTTGCGGGGCGAGGGGCGGCCTTTCCCATCCTCTGCAATCGATAGATCGTCAGGCGGACTTGACGGTCGAACCCGTAAAGATTTCGTCAATGGCACCGGCCAGCGAGGCATCGAATTCCGCGTCGGTCATCTGGTGGCGCAGGTCTTCGAGCAGCGCACGGCTGAAGCTGGCGATGATCCCCGCGTTCTTCGCCAGTTCGACGCAGGCTTCGGGGCGCTTGTAGCCGCCCGACAGCGCGACGACGCGCAGCACCTTGGGATGGGCGACGAGCGGATCGAACGTGCCCGGCACGATCGGCAGGGACAGCTTGAGCATGACCTGCGTGCCTTCGGGCAGTTCGTCCAGGTTCTTGAGGATTTCCGCGAGCAGGATCGTGTCGCACTCGGCGCGGGTCTCGCTCTTGATGTTCACTTCGGGTTCGATGATCGGCATCATGACATGCGCGAGCACCTGCTTGCCGACTTCGAACTGCTGCTTGACCACGGCAGCGATCCCGGCCGGGTTGGCCGAATTGATCACCGAACGTTCCTTGGTCCCATAGACGCCCAGCGCCTTGCTGCGTTCGAGCAGCGCGTCGAGTTCGGGCATCGGCTTCATCAGCTGGACGCCGTCCTTCTCGTCCTCAAGCCCCTTGTCGATCTTGATAAAGGGCACCACGCCGCGTTCGATCAGCGCGGCGGGAACGGGCTTGCCGCCGGCATCGCCGTCCATCGTGCGTTCGAACAGGATCGCGCCGATCACCTTTTCGCCGGTGAACGCGGCCGAAGTGATGATGCGCGTGCGCATCTGGTGGATCAGGCCGAACATTTCCTCGTCCGTGCTCCACGCGCCTTCCTCGATGCCATAGCCCTTGAGCGCCTTGGGTGTCGAACCGCCGCTCTGGTCGAGCGCGGCGATGAAGCCCTTGCCGGAAGCCATCTTGGCGGTCATTTCAGTGACGTTCATGATCCCATCCTGTCCTGTCGCGCCTTCGGAAATCCAAGGATTTTCAAAAGCGCATACCTATGCACAAACTTCATTTGAAAAGGCGTCCGCCTTGCAACGGACGCCTTGGAAAAGGTTTACCGGCCGAGCGCGGCGACGCCTGGCAGTTCCTTGCCTTCCATCCATTCGAGGAAAGCGCCGCCGGCGGTCGACACGTAGCTGAAGTCGCCACCGACGCCCGCGTGATTCAGCGCGGCGACGGTATCGCCCCCGCCCGCCACCGAGATCAGCGATCCTTCGCGGGTCAGCGCGGCGGCGGTCTTCGCCAGCGCAACCGTGGCCGCGTCGAACGGTTCGGTCTCGAACGCGCCCAGCGGACCGTTCCAGACCAGTGTGCGGCAGGTCTTGAGCACGTCGGCCAGCGCCTCGACCGCGGCCGGGCCGACATCGAGAATCATCTCGTCCGCGGCGACTTCGTGCACGTTGCAGGTGCGCAGGCTGGGCGGATTGGCGGCGAATTCCTTCGACACCACCACATCGTAAGGCAGGTGGACGGTGCAGTTGGCCTTGTCGGCATTGTCGAGGATTTCCTCGGCGGTGCCGGTAAGGTCATGCTCGCATAGCGATTTGCCCACGTCCACGCCGCGCGCGGCGAGGAAGGTGTTGGCCATGCCGCCGCCGATGATGAGGTGATCGACCTTGCCGACGAGGTGCTTGAGCACATCGAGCTTGGTCGAGACCTTGGCCCCGCCGACCACGGCCGCGACCGGCGACTGCGGATTGCCCAGCGCCTTTTCCAGCGCCTCAAGCTCGGCCTGCATTGCGCGGCCGGCAAAGGCCGGCAGAACGTGCGCCAGCCCCTCGGTGGACGCGTGGGCGCGGTGCGCGGCGGAAAAGGCATCGTTCACGTAGAGATCGCCAAGGCTGGCAAAGCGTTCGACCACGGCGGGATCGTTCTTTTCCTCGCCACCGAAGAAGCGGGTGTTCTCCAGCACGGCAATGTCACCGGGTTGCAGCGCCGAGACGGTGGCCTTGTCGCCTTCCCAGTCCACGTACTTGACCGGGCGGCCCAGCACGTGCGCGAGCGGCGCGACGACCTGCTTCAGCGAGAACTCTGCCGAAGGCTGGCCCTTGGGGCGGCCGAAGTGGGCGAGAACCAGCACCACGGCGCCCTTGTCGGACAGTTCGGTCAGCGTCGGCACCGCCGCGCGCAGGCGGGTATCGTCGGTCACCGCGCCGCCAGCCATCGGCACGTTCAGATCCTCGCGGACCAGCACGGCCTTGCCGGAAACGTCACCGATATCGTCCAGCGTCTTGAACACGGTCATTCTTCGGTCCTCGCGTCATCGCCCCAAGCGCTCACCGCCGTTCGTGTCGAGCCCTTCGACTGCCCGCAGGGGGGGCGCTCAGGGCTCGAACCGAACGGGGGTTGATACGATACTTGACTAGAGCAGCTTCCCCATCACGCCGGCGGTATCGAGCATCCGGTTCGAGAAGCCCCATTCGTTGTCGTACCACGAAAGCACGCGCACCAGCTTCCCTTCGAGCACCGCGGTTTCGAGGCTGTCGATCGTCGACGAGTGCGGATCGTGGTTGAAGTCGATCGACACCAGCGGTTCGTCGGTGAAGCCCAGCACGCCCTTCAGCGCGCCTTCGGCGGCGGCCTTGAGCAAGCCGTTCACTTCCTCGACCGTGGTATCGCGCTTCGGCGTGAAGGTCAGGTCCACGACCGAGACGTTCGGGGTCGGCACGCGGATCGACGAACCGTCGAGCTTGCCCTTGAGATCGGGCAGAACCTCGCCCACGGCCACGGCGGCGCCGGTGCTGGTGGGGATCATGTTCATCGCGGCGGCGCGGGCGCGGCGCGGGTCCTTGTGGATCTGGTCGAGGATCTTCTGGTCGTTGGTGTACGAATGAATCGTGGTCATCAGGCCACGCTCGATGCCGATCGATTCATGCAGCACCTTGGCCATCGGCGCGAGGCAGTTGGTGGTGCACGAGGCGTTCGAGACGATCGTGTGATCGGCGGTCAGCTTGTCGTGGTTCACGCCAAAGACGACGGTGAGGTCAACACCCTTGGCCGGAGCCGAGATCAGCACACGCTTCGCGCCCGCGTCGAGGTGCTTCTGGCCGCCGGCGCGATCGGTGAAGAAACCGGTGCATTCCAGCGCGATGTCGATGCCGTTGGCGGCGTGCGGCAGGTTGGCCGGGTCTTTCTCGGCCGTCACCTGGATGCGCTTGCCGTTGACGATCAGATCGCTGCCGTCGACGGAGACATCGCCCGAGAAAGCGCCGTGGACGCTGTCGCGCTTGAACAGCAGCGCGTTGGCCTTGGCATCGGCCAGGTCGTTGATCGACACGAGTTCAAGGCCGCAGTCAGGCCGTTCGAGGATGGCGCGCGCGACATTACGCCCGATACGTCCGAAACCGTTGATCGCAACCTTGATCGCCATGTCAGCTTCTCCTGATAAATTACGAAATTCGTGAAAGAATCTTGGGAACGATCTTGTCGACCGCAAAGCCGAAGTGATCGAACAGCACTTCGGCCGGAGCGGAGGCGCCGAACGTGTCCATGCCGATGGTCAGGCCATCGCCGACATATTTCTGCCAGCCCAGCGTGACGCCGGCCTCGATCGATACCTTCAGCACATCGGCCGGTAGCAGATCGGTGCGGTAGGCGGCGTCCTGTTCGTCGAACAGTTCCCAGCACGGGACCGAAACGACATCGGCGCCGATGCCCTGCGCTTCGAGTGTGGCAGCCACGTCCTTGGCAAGCGCGACTTCCGAACCGGTTGCCAGCAGCACGACCTGGCGCGCGGCTTCGGCGGAAACGAGGCGATAGGCGCCCTTCGCGCTCTTCATCTCGGTATCGAACCGCAGCGGCGGCAGGTTCTGGCGGGTGAGCGCGAGAACGGTGGGGCGATCCTTGTTGGCCAGCGCGATCGCCCAGGCTTCCGCCGTTTCGATGGCGTCGGCCGGCCGGAACACCAGCAGGTTCGGGATCATGCGCAACGACATGACGTGCTCGACCGGCTGGTGGGTCGGGCCGTCTTCGCCCAGGCCGATCGAATCGTGCGTGAACACATAGACCACGCGCTGATGCTGAAGCGCCGAAAGGCGCACCGCGTTACGGCAGTAGTCCGAGAACACCAGGAACGTGCCGCCATAGGGGATCACGCCGCCGTGCAGCGCCATGCCGTTCATCGCGGTGGCCATGCCGAATTCGCGGATGCCGAAATAGACGTAACGGCCGGCGTAATTGTCCGCGTTGAACGGCGCGGTCGACTTGGTCTTGGTGTTGTTCGAACCGGTCAGATCCGCCGAGCCGCCGACCATTTCGGGAATCGCGGCCGTCAGGGCTTCCAGCGCCATTTCGCTGGCCTTGCGGGTCGCGACCTTGGGCGGGTTGGCGATCAGCGACTGGATATAGGCGTCGAAGCCGGTCTCGGCGGGCAGTTCGCCGGCCATGCGGCGGGCGAGTTCGGCGGCCTGCGGATGGCTGGCGGCGCGGGCTTCCCAGTCCGCGCGGGCGGTCTTGCCCGCCGCGCCGGCAGCGCGCCAGTTTGCGAGGATGTCCGCCGGAATTTCGAACGGCGCCGCCGTCCAGCCGAGGTATTCGCGCGCGGCGGCGATTTCGTCGGCACCCAGTGCCGCACCATGCACGCTGTGGCTGCCCTGCTTGTTGGGCGCGCCCTTGCCGATGATCGTGCGGCAGGCGACCAGCGAGGGGCGCGGATCGGCAGCGGCTTCCGTCAGCGCGCGGGCGATGTCGGCGAAATCGTGCCCGTCGCACGAACCGACATGCCATCCCGTGGCGGCATAGCGGGCAAGGATGTCCTCGCTCGTCGACAGCGAGGTATCGCCGTCGATAGTGATCTTGTTGTCGTCCCACAGCACGTTGAGACGGCCAAGCTTCAGCGTGGCGGCAAGGCCGATCGCCTCGTGGTTGATGCCTTCCATCAGGCAACCATCGCCCGCCACCACCCAGGTTCGGTGATCGACCAGGTCATCGCCGAACGTGGCGTTGAGATGGCGCTCGGCCATCGCCATGCCCACGGCCATGGCCAGGCCCTGCCCCAGCGGGCCGGTAGTGCATTCCACGCCTTCGAGCAGGAAGTTTTCCGGGTGCCCGGCGCAGGGGCTGGTCATCTGCCGAAAGTTGCGGATGTCGTCCATCGTCGGCGCTTCATACCCGGTCAGGTGCAGCAGCGCGTAGATCAGCATCGACCCGTGGCCGGCCGACAGCACGAAACGGTCACGATCGGACCATTTTGGCTGGGACGGATCGTGCTTGAGGAACTGCGTCCACAGCACGGTGGCGACGTCGGCCATGCCCATGGGCATACCGGGATGGCCTGAGTTGGCTGCCTGAACCGCGTCCATGGCAAGCGCACGGATCGCGTTGGCCATGGGAGCCAGCGCGGAGGGATCGCGTGTCATCGCTTGAAAAAGGCCCTTCCCTGTCGCGCCATCGCGCGAATTCCTGATGATTCGGAGCGGAGCCTCTTTGATCACGGGACCGTTGCAGGTCAAGCGAACGGTCGCACAATGATACAGTTGGGGAACAATTCCCGCGATATATTGCGACGCCAACCATTTATGCTAGCGCTTGTTCATGGCGACCGAAGCATTGAACGCAGCGCTCGACCAGATCGAGCAAGCCTTGGGCCGGCTGGAAGCGGGAGTCGTCGCGCTGCGCACGGCCGCTTGCGCCGAAGGTGAGGCCACCGTTGAACTGAAGGCCTTGAAAACCCGGCATCGCAAGCTGAAGGACAAGGTGGCGGAAGAGCTGCAACAGCTCGATCTGCTGCTGGCAGGCATTCCCAAATGAGCAACGTATCGCTCCAGATCGGGGGCCGCCCGTTCACCGTCGCCTGCGCCGAGGGCGAGGAAGCGCATCTCGAAATGCTGGGGCGGATGATCGACGAGCGCGTGCGCAAGCTGGGCGCGGCCGCCGGACAGAGCGAATCGCGGATGATGCTCTATGCCGCTCTGTTCCTGGCCGACGAACTGCACGAGGAGCACCGCAAGGCGCCTCCTCCTGCCGGGGAGGCCCCTTCCACCGAAGCGCCAGCCAGCGTGGTCGCGCGGGTGCAGGCGCTGGCCGAGCGCGTGGAAAAACTGGCGCAGCAGATCGAACAGCCATCTTGAGCCCGGGGCACGGACGCCCTACATCAGGGGCGACGGGATCTGCCCGGCACGAGCCGCATGAAACATCCCTGAGGCTATAAGCAATCCACGGGGGCTGTCCCTGCCCTGGCCCTGGCCAGTGGTACATGGTCCCCACCTGACGTTGAGGCGTCAGAGGATTTTCCCGGAAACCGACCCATGGTGGACCCGTCACCCCCATCCCGTCCATGACCCAACCGCCTTCCCCCGCTGAAACCGCCATGGCCAAGACGGCCTTGCGCAAGGAACTGCGCGCCGCGCGCCGCGCGCATGTCGCCGCGCTGGACCCGCGCGTGCGCGCGCTGATGCTGATGCGGCCACCACGCCCCGTGGCCGATCTGGTGCAGCCGGGGCAGGCCGTGGGCCTCTACATGGCCAACGCGGAAGAGGCACCGGCAGGTGGCTACGCCCGGTTCTTCTACGATGCCGGCCACACTATCGCCCTGCCCCACTTCGTCACGCGCGCAGCGCCAATGCGCTTCCGCACCTGGGCGAGCCCGCATATCGACGATCTGCTGGAGCAGGGGCCTTACGGCACGCTCCAGCCCACCGACGAGGCCGAAGATGTGGTGCCTGATGTCCTGTTCGTGCCGCTGGTGGGCTTCACCGCCGACGGCGGTCGGCTGGGTCAGGGCGGCGGACACTATGACCGCTGGCTGGAAGCGCACCCGCAAACGAAGGCCATTGGCCTCGCCTGGGATTGCCAGCTGGCCGACGATCTGCCGCGCGAACCGCACGACCGCCCGCTGCATGCCGTGGTCACGCCGACACGGCTCTATGGCCCGTGGGAGGAGCATCGATGAAGCCGGGCGAGACAAAACCGACGTGGCGCAAGCCCGTGGGCATCCTGGCGCTATTCATCGCGCTGCTGGTTTATGCCGTGATCGTGGCCGGGCTTTCGACGCCGATCGGCAGGCTGCCGGTGCTGGTGCAGACGCCGATCTACATCGTGCTGGGCACGATCTGGCTGTTGCCGCTGCGGCGCTATCTGATCTGGATGGAAACGGGCCGCTGGGGCTGAGGCCCCGCGCCGCCGCAAAGCGGCTTCACGCGCTAAAAATGAAGTGAAATGGTCGG
The DNA here is from genome assembly GCF_003856955.1 of Novosphingobium sp. LASN5T. Classification (NCBI taxonomy): domain Bacteria; kingdom Pseudomonadati; phylum Pseudomonadota; class Alphaproteobacteria; order Sphingomonadales; family Sphingomonadaceae; genus Novosphingobium; species Novosphingobium sp. LASN5T. Next base: position 101,981 of record NZ_RQSI01000001.1, on the reverse strand, counting down.
GGAGAGAGGATTCGAACCTCCGGCCCCTGCCTCCCGAAGACAGTGCTCTACCAGGCTGAGCTACTCCCCGACCGATCCGCCGCCGGTCACCCGGCTGCGAGGCAGGCGCGCCCTATAGGCGGCGGTTCCACGGGTGGCAAGCGGGCAATCGAAAAGTTTTTCCACATTCCCGCCGGCCAAAATTCAGCCTCCCTTTGCGCCCGCCGCGATCGCGGCCTAGGTTCGGCGCATGGCTTCCGTCCTCCGTTCCGATTCCCCGCCTTCGCGCGAAGCGCCGCATTACGAATGGCAGTATCTCGACCTGATGCGCCGCATCTGGCAACAGGGCGACGAGCGGGTGGATCGCACCGGAATCGGCACGCGATCGGTGTTCGGCGCCGAACTGCGGTTCGATCTGTCGGACGGACGCGTACCCCTGCTGACCACCAAGCGCGTGTTCTGGAAGACCGCCACGCGCGAATTCCTGTGGTTCCTGACCGGCGACACCAATATCCGCGCGCTCTGCGCGCAAGGCGTGGAAATCTGGACCGATTGGCCGCTCGACCGCTACCGCCGCGAAACCGGTGATCCGATCAGCCGCGCCGACTTTTCCGCGCGGATCGTCGCCGACGAAGCCTTCGCCGCGCGATGGGGCGATCTCGGCCCGGTCTATGGCAAGCAATGGGTCGACTGGCCGGTATATGAACCGGACGGCCAGGGCGCGTTCCGGCGGCGCGATCAGGGTGTGAACCAGGTGGCCGATGTGGTGCGCAGCCTGCGCACCAATCCCGGCAGCCGCCGCCATATTGTCGAAGGCTGGAACGTGGCCGAGCTGGACGCCATGGCCCTCCCGCCGTGCCACAAGACCTACCAGTTCCACGTTTCGGGCAACCGCTTGTCCGCCCTGCTCTACCAGCGCAGCTGCGATGTGGCGCTGGGGCTGCCGTTCAACCTGTGGGGCGCGGCGCTGTTCCTGCGCATGCTGGCGCAGCAGTGCGATCTGGAGCCGGGTGAACTGGTGTGGATGGGCGGTGACGTGCATCTCTACCTCAACCATGCCGATCTGGTGGAGGCGCAGATTGCGCGGACGCCTGCGGGCGATCCCCGGCTGGACATCACGCGCCGGCCGGATTCGATCTTCGACTACCGCATCGAGGACTTCGTGGTGCGCGATTACCAGCCCGCCGCGCACATCGCGGCACCGGTCGCGGTATGAGGTGACATGAAGTCGTACTTGTTTCTCTTGTGCGCAGCTTTGAAATAAAATAACATCGTTGAGTAATTTTGCACCGGACGGATCGCGGCGGCGAGTCGCGCGTTCAAGCGTGCGGGAGAGACATCGATGCTGGATCTGCGAGCATGACCGACGCGGGCGCCCCCGGGGCGACGGGAACCCAAGGGCACGGCAACCTGCCGCCCTTGTCGCTACACGTACCCGAACCGAAATTCCGGCCGGGTGACACGGTCGATTATAGCCACATCAAGGTTCCACCGGCGGGTGCACAGCCCCGGCCCGACGAAAGCTGCGCCGCGTCCGAAACGCATCCGCTGTGCCTCGACCTCGTGCGCGTGCTCGATGACGAGAATCGCGCCGTAGGGCCTTGGAACCCGAAGCTGGATGCCGAAACGCTGCGGCGGATGTTGCGCATGATGGCGCTGACCCGCGCGTTCGACGATCGCATGTATCGCGGCCAGCGGCAGGGCAAGACGAGCTTCTACATGAAGTGTACCGGCGAGGAGGCCACCTCGATCGCCCCGGCGATGGCGCTGGCGCACGATGACATGGTGTTCCCCAGCTATCGCCAGCAGGGCATCCTGATCACGCGCGGTTATCCGCTGGTCGAGATGATCAACCAGATCTATTCGAACCGCGCGGACAAGCTGAAGGGGCGCCAGCTCCCGATCATGTATTCGGCGCCGGAGCATGCGTTCTTCACGATCTCCGGCAACCTCGCCACGCAATACCCACAGGCGGTGGGCTGGGCCATGGCCAGCGCGATCAAGGGTGACACCCGCATCGCGGCGACCTGGATCGGCGAAGGATCGACGGCGGAGGGAGATTTCCATTCCGCGATGACCTTCGCCGCCGTTTACAACGCGCCGGTCATCTTCAACGTCGTGAACAACCAGTGGGCCATTTCCAGCTTCTCGGGCTTTGCCGGGGCGGAACGGACCACCTTTGCCGCGCGGGCCATCGGCTATGGCATCGCCGGGCTGCGCGTGGACGGTAACGATCCGCTGGCGGTCTATGCCGCGACGCAATGGGCCGCGAACCGCGCCCGTGCCAACGCCGGACCGGCGCTGATCGAACATTTCACCTACCGTGCCGAAGGGCATTCGACCTCGGACGATCCCACACAATACCGGTCCGCGCAGGAACGCGAGGAATGGCCGCTGGGCGATCCCGTCACGCGCCTGCTGCGCCATCTGATCGCTCTGGGCGAATGGTCGGAGGAACAGCACGCGGCGATGGACCGCGAACTGGTCGATCTGGTCAAGGCCGCCACGCGCGAGGCGGAAAAGAACGGCGTGCTGGGCCACGGCCTGCACCACCCGTTCCATACGATGTTCGAGGACGTGTTCGAGGAACTGCCCTGGCACCTCAGGGAACAGAGCGAGCAGGCGATCCGCGAACGGCGGATCAAGTGGCCGGAATGGTCGGACGAAAGCTGGCGGGAGAATGGCCGGTGAGCGAACCGATGATCGAGGAAGCGCCCGTGTCGCTTTCCGAAGCGCCGACGCGGCGGCTGAACATGATCGAGGCGATCAACGACGCGCTCGACCTGATGATGGAACGCGATCCCGACGTGGTCGTGATGGGCGAGGACGTCGGCTATTTCGGCGGCGTGTTCCGCGCGACGGCGGGCCTGCAGAAGAAGTACGGCAAGACGCGCGTGTTCGATACGCCGATCAGCGAATGCGGGATCATCGGCGTGGCCGTGGGCATGGGCGCCTATGGCCTGCGCCCGGTGCCGGAAATCCAGTTCGCCGACTATATCTATCCGGGGCTGGACCAGCTCGTCTCGGAAGCGGCGCGGCTGCGCTACCGCTCGGCCGGCGGCTTCATCGCGCCGCTGACGGTGCGATCGCCTTTCGGCGGCGGCATCTTCGGCGGGCAGACCCACAGCCAGAGCCCCGAGGCGCTGTTCACCCACGTCGCCGGGATCAAGACGGTGGTGCCCAGCACCCCGCACGATGCCAAGGGCCTGCTGATCGCCGCGATCGAGGATAACGACCCGGTGATCTTCTTCGAGCCGAAGCGCATCTACAACGGCCCCTTCAACGGCTATTACGACAAGCCGGTGGAGCCGTGGAGCCGCCATCCCGACAGCGCGGTGCCCGAAGGCTATTATTCCATACCGCTCGGCAAGGCGCGCATTGTGCGCCCGGGCGAGGCGGTGACGGTGCTGGCCTATGGCACGATGGTCCACGTGGCCGAGGCGGTACTGCGCGAAAAAGGCGTGGATGCCGAGATCATCGACCTGCGCACGCTGGTGCCGCTCGATATCGACACGATCGAGCAATCGGTGCGCAAGACGGGCAAGTGCCTGATCGTCCACGAAGCGACGCGCACCTCCGGCTTTGGCGCCGAGCTCTCCGCGCTGGTGCAGGAACGCTGCTTCTATCATCTCGAGGCGCCGATCGAGCGCGTGACGGGTTTCGACACGCCTTATCCGCACAGCCTTGAATGGGCCTATTTCCCCGGTCCCGTCCGCATTGGCGAGGCGGTCGATCGTCTTCTGAAAGCGTAAGCACGATGGGCAAGTTCATTTTCCGCCTCCCCGACATCGGTGAAGGCATCGCCGAAGCCGAAATCGTCGCCTGGCACGTCCAGATCGGCGACCGGATCGAGGAAGACGGCCGCGTGGCCGACATGATGACCGACAAGGCCACGGTCGAGATGGAAAGCCCGGTTTCGGGCGTGGTGATCGAGGTTGCCGGCGACGTGGGCGACGTTGTGGCCATCGGATCGCCGCTGGTGGTGATCGAGACCGAGGGCGAGGACGAGGCGGAGGTCGGCGCCGCGCAAAAACCCTCTCACCCGTCCGGGGGGAGAGGGTTGGGAGAGGGGGACGCAACGTCCACCTCCGCTACCGCTACTGGCGCCGAAGCGCAGACGCCCCCTCTCCCCACCCCTCTCCCCCTTGAGGGGCAGAGGGAGAAAGAGGCGCAACCCACCCCCGCTCAGCCTGAGCCTGTCGAAGGCCCCGTGCAGCCCCCCGCCCCCCACGCCAAAGTCCTCGCCAGCCCTGCCGTGCGCCAGCGCGCTAAGGAGCTGGGGATTGATCTGGCGCAGGTCCGCCCATCCGAGGAAGGGCGCATCCGCCATGCCGACCTCGACCAGTTCCTCGCCTACAACGGCGCGGGCGGCTATCGCCCGGCGGGCGCGACGCGCGGGGACGAGGTGGTCAAGGTCATCGGTCTGCGCCGCCGCATCGCCGAGAACATGGCCGCGTCCAAGCGCAACATCCCGCACTTCTCCTATGTCGAGGAATGCGACGTCACCGCGCTGGAAGCGATGCGCGCGCAATTGAACAGCGCGCGGGGCGACAAGCCCAAACTGACCATGCTGCCGCTGTTGATCGCGGCGATCTGCCGCACCCTGCCCCGCTTTCCGATGCTCAACGCGCGCTATGACGACGAAGCCGGCGTGGTGACGCGCCATGGCGCGGTCCATCTCGGCATGGCGACGCAGACGCCCGCCGGCCTGATGGTGCCCGTGATCCGCGACGCGCAGAGCCGCAACCTGTGGCAGCTCGCGGCGGAGATCGTGCGTCTCGCGGAAGCCGCGCGCAATGGCACGGCGAAATCCGACGAACTCTCGGGCTCCACCCTGACCGTTACCTCGCTGGGGCCGCTGGGCGGCGTAGCCACCACCCCGGTCATCAACCGGCCGGAAGTGGCGATCATCGGGCCGAACCGGATCGTCGAGCGGCCAATGTTCGTGTCCGACGGAATGGGCGGCGAGCGCATCGAGAAGCGCAAGCTGATGAATATCTCGATCAGCTGCGATCATCGTGTCGTGGACGGCTGGGATGCGGCCAGCTTCGTGCAGGAGGTGAAGAAGCTGATCGAAACGCCGGTGCTGTTGCTGGCGGACTGAGACGCCGGCCGGCGTTCAGCTTTTCAGCGCACCACGCCGCGATAGGTGAACTGCCCCGCGCCGGCGAGCGCGAGGCGCGCCGGCACGCGCCAGCGCACATGCGTCACGTCATCGGGCGTGGCATGGCGCATCGAACCATCGGCATCGCGCACGCGCAGGTCCTCGAGCGCGCCCCAGGTGCGGCCGCCATCGATCGACACTTCCTCCAGCCCGTCGGCGCTGCGCTGAAACGCGACGGCGCGAGGGAGAGGGTTGGTCACGGTGAAATCGCGCCCGCGATCGGCTTTCCAGTTGACCACGAAGACCACGCGATCGCCCGGATTGAGGCGATCGGGGCGTTCCAGCACGCGGCTCATCCGCCCGCCGGGACCGGGAATGAAGCGTTCCACAAAGACGTCGCTGGCAAAACGCACCGGTTGCGCAACCTGCGCGGCCAGCGGCGCGGCGACCGCCACAGCCCCGACCATCGAAGCCCCTGTCCTGAAAATCATCACTATCCCCCGGCGCACCCCCTGCGCGCCCGTCCGGGGTTCATGCTAGCCGGCAGCGCCTAAAGCTTGGTTAACGCGCCCTAAATGCGCGAAATGACGCAGGTCGAAAGGGGATATCCGGCTGTGGAAAAAAACTGGCGACGAGACCTGTTGACAGCCTCGGCCCGCTCGCATAGAGGCGCGGCTCCCAAGGGAACGCGGGTGTAGCTCAGTTGGTTAGAGCGCCGGCCTGTCACGCCGGAGGTCGCGGGTTCGAGCCCCGTCACTCGCGCCATTTCCTTCATTCAGAAGGAAAATTGGCCGCCCGCTCCTTGGGAATTTTCACCAAGTTCGCGTTTTGCACCCATCATCCGCCGCGCAGCAATTGCACGCCCCAGTCGCGCTCGAACAGGTAAAGTAGCACGCGCGCCGCTTCGCCGCGCGGCGAAGCGAGGCCGCCGTCGCGTTCCATCAGCAGGCGCGCATCGTCGTGCGCCAGCGGCAGCAGGCGGGCGACCTGTTCGAAATCGGCGACGCGAAACGGGGTGTCGCCCGACTGGCGCGTTCCCAGCAATTCGCCGCCGCCGCGCAGGCGCAGGTCCTCCTCCGCGAGGCGGAAACCATCCTGCGTCTCGCGCATCAGCGCCAGCCGCTCGCGGCCCGTTTCGGACAGCGCATCGCCGCGCAGCAAAAGGCAGGTGGAGCGTTCGCTGCCCCGTCCCACGCGCCCGCGCAACTGGTGCAACTGGGCAAGGCCGAAGCGCTCCGCCTGCTCGATCACCATCAGCGTGGCGTTGGGCACGTCGACGCCGACCTCGATCACGGTGGTCGCCACCAGCAGCTTGGCCGCGCCGCCGGCGAACCGCTCCATCGCGGCGTCCTTGGCTTCAGGCCGCAACTGGCCATGGACGAGCACGACATCGTCTCCGAAGCGCTCGCGCAGCAGGGCGAAGCGCGCCTCAGCCGCGGCCAGATCCTCGTTTTCCTGCTCGCGCACCATCGGGCAGACCCAATAGGCTTGGCCGCCTTTCGCGATATGGCGGCCGATCCCGTCGATCACCTCCGCCATGCGCTCCACCGCGACAACGCGGGTATCGATCGCCTGCCGGCCCGGCGGCATCTCATCGAGCCGCGAGACGTCCATCTCGCCATACTGGGCCAGCGTAAGCGTGCGGGGAATGGGCGTGGCCGTCATCGCCAGGCAATGCGGCGTGCGCCGCGCCTTCTGCGTCAGCATCAGGCGCTGCCCGACGCCAAAGCGGTGCTGTTCGTCGATCACCACCAGTGCCAGGTTGCGATAGCTGACCGCCTCCTGAAAGATCGCATGGGTCCCGACGCAGATGTGGATGGAACCGTCCAGCAGCCCCATCAGGATCGATTCCCGCGCCCTGCCCTTGTCGCGCCCGGTCAGCAGCGCAATTTCCACACCGGTGCCGGCGGCCATGCGCGTGAGCGTGGCGTGGTGCTGGCGCGCGAGGATTTCGGTGGGCGCCAGCAGTGCGGCCTGCCCGCCCGCTTCCACCGCGATCAGCATGGCGTGGAGCGCCACCGCCGTCTTGCCCGAGCCGACATCGCCCTGCAGCAGCCGCAGCATCGGCGCGCCCTGCGCCACATCGCCTTCGATCTCGGCAATCGCCCGCTTCTGCGCGCCGGTCAGCTCGAACGGCAGGTGCAGCTTGGCGCGCAAATGCCCGTCGCCCTGAAGCGGCGTGCCCGCGCGCTCGCGGTTGCTGGCGCGCACCAGCATCAGTGCCAGGCTGTTGGCGAGCAGTTCGTCGTAGGCGAGCCGATCGCGCGCGAGGACGTTCTCGCCGAGATGCGCCTCGGTCAGCGCCGCTTTCCACGCCGGCCAGTCCATCTTCTGCAACAGGCCGGGCTCGATCCATTCGGGCAGATCGGGAAGCAGGCCGATCGCCTGATGGACCAGCGCCTGCACCCGCCCCTGCGTCAATCCTTCGGCCAGCGGATAGACCGGTTCGTTCAATTGCCCGAGCGCGCCAGCGCTTTCCTCGCTGACATGATCGGGGTGGACGATCTGCAGCGTCTGCCCGAACTGGTCGAGCCGGCCCGCGATCCAGCGCGTCTCGCCCGGAGGCAACTGTTTGCGCGCGGTATAGGACGAGCGGCCGAAATAGGTGAGCGCGACGACATTGCCCAACACGTCCTCCGCCATAACGCGGAAGGGGCCGCGGCCGGCCGAGGCACGGTGTTCGCGCACGGTCAGCGCCACCACGATCTGTTCGCCCACGCTCGCCTCGTCGAGATTGGCGACCGCGCGGCGCAGCACGAACCGATCGGGCAGGTGATAGGCGATATCGCGCACGCGCGTCAGCGCGAGGCGCTCCAGCGGACGGGCCAGCCCCGGCCCCACGCCTTTCAGGCTGGCGGCCTCGGCAAACAGCGGGTTGAGCAGATCGGGGCGCATCGCTGCCGACATAGTCGGCGGGACGCCGGAGCGCCAGCGGCGGCAGGCCTTCCGCCGGACCGGTCGGCTTTTGCCCCCAGTCCGCGCAATTTTGACCCAGCGCATGGAAACGATCGCGATCTGCGCGCTTGTTCACTCCCGATAACAAAAGGGAGTCGAAAACCAATGCTGCTTCCCCATGGTGCCGTGATCGTGCTTGCCGATGGCAAGGCATGGGAGATTTACCGCAACGCCGGGAACGAGGCCGCGCCGGAGCTCACTGCCCTGCCCGTGCCGCATCTGGTGGAGCAGAATCACGGCTCCGGCACCCGGCACGGTTCCAGTTCCGGCAATCCTTCGGGCCACCAGTTGGACGAGGACGCCCACGCTGCCGCCGTCGCCGCATGGCTCAACGCCAAAGTAGCCAGCCGTCAGATCGAACACGCCGTGGTAATCGCCGCACCGCGTACGCTGGGCGAACTGCGCCACCACTATTCGCCCCAGACCCGGCAGGTTCTGACGGGCGAATTGTCGAAAGACCTGATCGGCAGGCAGCCGGGCGACATCCTGGCGGCGCTGCGCGCCCGCTGAAGCCCACATTCGCACCCTTACAGATCACGGGGGCGAGGACCCGTGTGGCACCCGGCGGTATGGGGGAAGGACGCCGCCGGGTGCTTTCGTGCGCGAACATGCTTCGATCGCCGGGATTCTTTTCCAGCATTGGCCGAATACGGCGCTCAAAACGCCGGCCGCGCTTGAGTCCTGCGCGACGATGGCCTAACCGCCCGCATCATGACTGACGACGCCCGCCTCCGCCGCCTGCAGTTCCGCGCCTGGCATCGCGGCACGCGCGAGGCCGATTACATGATCGGCTGCTTCTTCGATCGCTTCCACGCCAGCTGGAGCGAAACCGAAATCGCCCTGTTCGAGCGCCTGATCGATGAGGACGACGTGGACATCATGGCCTGGGCGCTGGGCACGCAGATCATTCCCGACGAATACGCCGGCCCCATGATGGAAGCCATGCGCAAGCTCGACTACGTCGACATTCCGCGCTGATCCGCTCTTCCCCTAGCGCCGCTGCTCTTCCATGCCCGATCTGAACCGCATCCTTTCCGCCACCGTTCCGCTGACGCTCGCCTCGGTCGCGCGCGGGGCGCAGCCGCTGGTGCTGGGCGATCTGGCGCGCGCGGCGAAGGGCCGCGCGGTGTTCATCGCGCCGGACGACGCGGCGATGCGCGCGATCGCCGAAAGCGCACCTTTTTTCGCGCCCGACCTTGAAGTCGTCGAATACCCGGCGTGGGACTGCCTGCCATTCGACCGTGCCTCCCCCGCGCTCTCGGTCAGCGCGCGGCGGCTGGCGGCATTGCAGAAGTTACAGCAGAAACGCGGCGGGCCGCAGCTGATCGTCACCACGATCAACGCCGTCCTGCAACGCGCGCTGACGCCTTTCCGCATCCGCGAATCCACCCGCCTGTTGACGCCGGGCGTAGAGATCGGGCGCGAAAGCCTGATCGCGCTGCTCCAGCGGCAGGGCTATTCGCGCACCGATACGGTCGTCGATGCCGGCGAGTATGCCGTGCGCGGATCGATCTTCGACATTTTCCCGAGCGGGCTCGACCACGGGCTGCGGCTCGATTTCTTCGGCGACGAGCTGGAAACGCTGCGGCTGTTCGATCCGAACACGCAGCGCAGTGTGCAGCCGGTGGAAACGCACCTGCTGCTGCCCGCCAGCGAGGCGCTGCTCGACGAGGACAGCATCAAGCGTTTTCGCGGGCGCTATCGCGAACTGTTCGGCGCCAACGCCACCGGCGATCCGCTCTATCAGGCGGTCAGCGAAGGCCGGCGGCTGGCCGGCATGGAGCACTGGCTGCCGCTGTTCGAAGACCGGCTGGTCACGCTGTTCGATCATCTGGGCGACGATGATCTGGTGCTGATCGACGGCGCGGCGGCCAAGGCGGCGGAAACGCGGCTGGCCGACATCGCCGACTACCACCAGGCGCGGATCGATAGCGCGCAGCGCAGCCCCGGCACCTATCGCCCGCTGGCCGAGGACGCGCTGTACCTGACGCGCGACGAGTTCGACCGCGCGCTGGCCGGCTGGCCGGTGCACCGCACCTCGATCTTTGCCGAACCGGAATCGGGGCAGGTCGTCGATTTCGGCTTTTCTAGCTCGCGCGATTTCACCCCGGAACGGGCGCAGGCTAGCTCTGGTCAAGCGGGCGCGGCATCGAGCGGCAACATCTACGAGGCGGCGGCGAAGCACGTGGCCGCGCTGGGCACGCGCGGGCTGAAGCCGGTCATCGCCGCCTATACCGCCGGATCGCGCGCGCGTCTGGCCTCGCTGCTGGGCGAAGCCGGCAAGGCGCCGCCCGCGCTGGCGGAAAGCTGGCAGGAAGCGCTGGGCATTGCCGCCTCCGGCCGCCCCGTCGCCGTGGTGCTGCCGCTGGAGCAGGGCTTCGCCAACGCCGAACTGGAGCTGCTGACCGAGCAGGACATCCTCGGCGACCGGCTCGTGCGCCGCAAGAAAAAGCGCAAGGACGCCGACGCGTTCCTGGCCGAACTGTCCGCGCTCAACCCCGGCGATCTGGTGGTCCACATGGACCACGGCATCGGCCGCTATGAGGGGCTGGAAGCGATCAAGGTGGGCGACAGCCCGCACGATTGCGTCCAGCTCACTTACGCCGGCGGTGACAAGCTCTATATCCCGGTCGAGAACCTCGACGTCCTTTCGCGCTATGGCAATGAAAGCGACGGCGTCGCGCTCGACAAGCTGGGCGGCGAGGCGTGGCAGCGGCGCAAGGCGCGGATGCGCGAGCGCATTCTGGAGATGGCCGGGCAGCTGATGGCCACCGCTGCGGCGCGCGCCCTGCGGCAGGCGGACGTGCTGCCGACCGATCCCGCCAGCTACGGTCCCTTCGTCGACCGCTTCCCGTGGGACGAGACCGAGGACCAGGAACGCGCCATCGACGACGTGCTGGGCGATCTAGTGGAAGGCAAGCCGATGGACCGGCTGGTCTGCGGCGACGTGGGCTTCGGCAAGACCGAAGTCGCGCTGCGCGCCGCCTTCGTCGCGGCGATGGCGGGCAAGCAGGTCGCCGTGATCGCGCCGACCACGCTGCTGGCGCGCCAGCACTATGCCAATTTCGTCGAACGCTTTTCCGGCTTCCCGCTCAACATCGGCCGCCTTTCGCGCCTCGTTCCCGAAAAGGAAGCGCGCGAGACCCGCGCCGGGCTGGCAGACGGCACGACCGATATCGTGATCGGCACCCACGCGCTGCTGTCCAAGCAGGTGCAGTTCAAGCGGCTGGGCCTGGTGATCGTGGACGAGGAACAGCGCTTCGGCGTGGGCCACAAGGAAAAGCTCAAGGAGCTGAAGACCGACGTCCACGTTCTGACGCTGACCGCCACGCCCATCCCACGTACCCTGCAGATGGCAATGTCGGGCCTGCGCGAACTGTCCACGATCCAGACCCCGCCGGTCGATCGCCTGGCCGTGCGGACCTATGTGATGCCGTGGGACGACGTGGTGATGCGCGAGGCGCTGATGCGCGAACACCAGCGCGGCGGGCAGAGCTTCATCGTGGTGCCGCGCATCGCCGACATGCCCGAGCTGGAGGAGTGGCTGCGGCTGAACGTGCCCGAGATCCGCTTCGTCACCGCGCACGGCCAGATGAGCCCGACCGAGGTCGAGGACCGGATGGGCGCGTTCTACGAAAAGAAGTACGAAGTGCTGCTTTCGACCACCATCGTCGAAAGCGGGATCGACATTCCAAGCGCCAACACCATCGTCCTGCACCGCGCCGACCGCTTCGGACTGGCGCAGCTGTACCAGCTTCGTGGCCGGGTGGGGCGCGGCAAGCTGCGCGCCTATGCCTATCTCACTTATCCCGAGGACATGGCGCTGTCCGAAGTCGCGGAAAAGCGGCTGAAGGTACTGGGCGATCTCGATTCGCTCGGCGCCGGCTTCCAGCTCGCCAGCCACGATCTGGACCTGCGCGGCGCGGGCAACCTGCTGGGCGACGAGCAATCGGGCCATATCAAGGAAGTGGGCTTCGAACTCTACCAGTCGATGCTGGAAGACGCGATCCTGGCCGCCAAGGCGGGGGACATCGGCCTGGCGCGCGAACGCGAGGCGCTCTCCCCGCAGATCACGGTCGATGCGCCGATCATGATCCCCGAGGACTACGTGCCCGATCTGGCGGTGCGCATGGCGCTCTATCGCCGCATGAACGATGCCGAGGGCGCGGACGCGGTGGAAGCATTGGCGGCCGAAATGATCGACCGCTTCGGCCCCCTGCCCGGCCCCACGCAGAACCTGCTCAAGCTGATCGAGATCAAGCGGCAGGCGATCGCGGCGCAGATCGCCAAGATCGACGTCGGCCAGAAGGGCGCGCTCGTCTCGTTCCACAACGACAGCTTCCCCGATCCGACTGGCCTTGTCGCCTATGTCGAACGGCTGAAGGGCACGGCCAAGCTGCGGCCGGACATGAAGCTGGTGATTTCGCGCGCATGGGGCAACGCCGAAGCGCGGCTGAATGGGTTGGTGCAACTGACCAAGGGCCTGTCCGCCATCGCCCGGCGCGCCGCGAAGGGCTGAAGCCCTGCGTCAGTCGCGGGCCATGGCCACCAGTGCCGCGCCATCGACCGGGCCGGAGCGCAGGAAGCCCTGAAACACAGCGCAGTCTTCCTCGTTGAGCACCGCCAGTTGCGCCGCGTCTTCCACGCCTTCGGCCACGACCTTCAGATCAAGCGCGCGGGCCATCGCCACGATCGCGCGCAGGATCGCCCGGTCGCGCGGGTCCAGCGCGATATCGCGCACCAGCGACTGATCGAGCTTCAGCGCATCGAGCGGCAGCGCGCGCAGCGTGCGGAAATTGGCGAAGCCGGTGCCGAAGTCATCCAGCGCGACGCGCATGCCCATCCCGGCCAGTTCGCGCAGCGTTTCGGCGCAGGCCTCGAAGTCGGCGATCAGCGTCTGTTCGGTGATCTCCAGCGTCAGCCGTTCCGCCGGAAAGCCCGATGAGGCGACAAGCGCGCGCATCGCGGCGGCGAGGTCGCCCACCGCGAAGTCCTCGGCCGTGACGTTGAGCGAGAGGCGCAAGTCGTCCGGCCAGTCCGCCGCCTCGGCCAGCGCGCGTTCGGCGATGTGGTGCGACAGCTGGCTGATGTGATCGCCCCTCTCGGCGATCGCGAACAGCGTTTCGGCGCCGACGAGTCCGAGTTCCGGATGGCGCCAGCGCGCCAGCGCCTCCGCGCCGATCAGGCGGCCATCGGCCACGGTGAACTGCGGCTGGAACAGCAGCGATATCTCCGACCGGTCGAGCGCGCCGATAAGGTCCGCCTCCAGCCGCGCGGCGCTGCGGCCACGCACTGCGTGGGAGCCATCCGCCCAAAGGATGCGTCGCCCCGCCCCGCGTTGCAGGCTGAGCAGCGCCTGATCGAGCCGGTCGAGCATCGGTGCGCCGCGTTCGCCCGGCTGCCCGCGCAGCAGCGCCGTGCGCGGGGCGAGCCGCAACTGGTCGCCGGCCAGCGGGATCGGCCGCGCGATCGACCGCGCCAGGGCTTCGGCCTGCCATTGCCAACGCTCCCGGCTGGCGGCGACGGTGGAAGCCACCAGGAACTCGCCGCCGCCCATCCGCGCGACGAAGCTCTGCGCCCCCAGTTCCTCGCGCGCGAAATCAACGATCCGCCGCGCGATCTCCGCCAGCACGCGATCGCCCGCCGCCTTGCCATAGGCCAGGTTCACCGACTGGAACCGGTGCAGGCCCACCAGCATGGCCTGGGCAAAGCCATCTTGCCCCGTGCGATCAAGCCACGCGCAGGCGGCATCGACGCCGGGCAGTCCGGTCAGCATGTCGCGATCGTCGACCGGCGCGGGAAGCGGTTTGGGAAAAGCGTCCATTGCCCGGCTTGTGCCCGAACAATCTTGCCAAACCGTTCCGATCCTGCGGCGACCCGTCCGTTTTGCATTGCAACAAGAGGCCGCGCTCCATATCACGCGCAGCGAGAGAAACCGGGGATCGAGGACCAATGTCGGAATCCGCTCGACTCGCGCTTTGCGCGTCGCCTACCGACCGCGCTCAGGAAGCCGAACGCGATCTGCGCGCGCTGTGCGAATGGGTGCCCTTCGAGGAAGCGGACACGGTCGTCGTGCTTGGCGGCGATGGCTTCATGCTCCAGACGCTGCATCACATGCTCGATACCGGCCGCGTCGTTCCGGCCTATGGCATGAACCTGGGCACCGTCGGCTTCCTGATGAACCGCTACAAGAGCAGCCGCCCGCTGGAGGAACGCATCGCCCGCGCGCGCCGCATCGCCGTATCGCCGCTGAAGACGAAGGCGATCACCAACGCCGGTACCGAACACGAATTCTGCGCCATCAACGAAGTCTCGCTGTTGCGCGAAACGCGCCAGACCGCGAAGCTGGAAGTGACCGTGAACGGCAAGGTACGGATGCAGGAACTGGCGTGCGACGGCGTGCTGGTGGCCACGCCCGCCGGCTCCACCGCCTACAACCTTTCCGCCAACGGCCCGATCCTGCCGCTTGGCTCGAACATGCTGGCGCTTACCCCGATCAGCCCGTTCCGGCCCCGCCGCTGGCGCGGCGCGATCCTGCCCGACAGCGCCCGGATTTCGTTCCGCGTACTCGAATCCGTGAAGCGCCCGGTGGCCGTGGTGGCCGACCAGAAGGAACTGCGCGACGTGGCCCACGTAGAGGTGCGCGCCTGGCCCGAACACCAGTTGACCCTGCTGTTCGACCGGGGCCGATCGCTCGACGAGCGAATTTTCGCGGAGCAGTTTCTCGCCTGAAAAAACATCAATCGAGCGCTTGCAAAACCGGGATCGCCTGCTATTAGCGCGCTCCTGCCCCGGGCAACCGGGGCTGCTCCCTGATAGCTCAGCGGTAGAGCTCTCGACTGTTAATCGAGCGGCCGTAGGTTCGAATCCTACTCAGGGAGCCACTTCCCCTTCCTCGCGCCAGAGCGCCGGAAGGGAGAAACAGCGAAGCCACACAAACCGCGTTTACACCTCCATTGCCAATTCGGTCGCTTGCCGGATCGCGCGCTTGGCATCGAGCTCCGCCGCTTCACAGGCGCCACCGACAAGGTGCGAGCGGATGCCCGCCGCCGCCAGGTCATCGTGCAATCCGCGCGCCGGTTCCTGGCCGGCGCATACGATCACGGTATCGACATCGAACAACACCGGCTGCCCTTCGACCAGCGTGTGCAGCCCGGCATCGTCGATGCGCAGGTATTCGACGCCGCCGACCATGCGCACGCCCCGGCGCTGAAGCGTAAGACGATGGGTCCAGCCCGTGGTGCGGCCCAGACCCTTGCCCACGGTGGTCGCCTTGCGCTGCATCAGCGTGACCTCGCGATCGTTGCGCGCCACTGCCGGTTCCACCCCGGTCACGCCGCCACGCGGATGGTTGCGGAAATCGATGCCCCATTCGCGGGCGAACACATCGATATCAAGCGCGGCGGACGTGCCCTGGTGGGTGATCAGCTCCGCCACGTCGAAGCCGATGCCGCCCGCCCCCATGATCGCCACCTTGCGGCCGACCTGTGCCGCGCCCGCGATCACATCGATGTAACGCACGGCCTTGGGATGATCGATGCCGTGCAGATCGGGCCGGCGCGGCGCTATACCCGTGGCGATCACGATCTCGTCGAAGCCGCCGTCCGCCAGCATCGCGGCATCGACGCGCGTACCCAGTTTCAGCGTGACCCCGTGCACATCGATCATCCGGCGAAAATAGCGCAGGGTCTCGTGGAACTCCTCCTTGCCGGGGATGCGCTTGGCGAGATTGAACTGCCCGCCGATTTCATCCGCCGCATCGAACAGAGTGACGTCGTGCCCGCGTTCCGCCGCGAGCGTCGAGAAGGCGAGGCCGGCCGGCCCCGCGCCGACCACCGCGATTCGCTTGCGCGGCTGCGCCGGGCGCATCACGATCTCCGTTTCGCGGCAGGCCCGTGCGTTGACGAGGCATGAGGTCAGCTGGCGGGTGAAGGTATGGTCAAGGCAGGCCTGGTTGCAGCCGATGCAGGTGTTGATCTCGTCCTCGCGCCCTTCGCGCGCCTTGTTGACCAGATCGGGATCGGCCAGCATCGGCCGCGCCATCGAAACGAGATCGGCATCCCCCCGCGCAAGGACGGCTTCCGCCACATCGGGCATGTTGATGCGGTTGCTGGTGATGAGCGGGATCGACAATTCCTTGCGCAGCCGCCCGGTCACCTGCGTGAAGGCCGCGCGCGGCACCATCGTCGCGATCGTGGGCACGAAGCTTTCATGCCAGCAGAAATGGGTGCTGATGACGTCGACGCCTTCGGCTTCCAGCGCCTTCGCCAGCGAGACGACCTCGTCCCACGCCAGTCCGCCCTGGAGCATGTCCATGGCGGAGATACGGAAGATCAGCAGAAAGTCCGGGCCAACCGCCACGCGCACACGCCGCACCACTTCCAGCGGAAAGCGCATCCGGTTTTCCCACGAACCGCCCCAGCGATCGGTGCGCTGGTTGGTCTTTTCGACGAGGAAGGTGGAGATCAGGTAGCCGGCCGAACCGATGATCTCGGCGCCGTCGTAGCCTGCTTCCCGCGCCAGCTTCGCGCAATTGGCGAACGCGGCGATCATCTCCTCGATCCCCGCGTCATCCAGTTCGCGCGGGACATAGGCGCCGATGCGCGACTTTACCGGCGATGGCGCGACGCAATCCGGGGTATGGGCCAACGGGCCAGTATGGAGGATCTGCATGCAGATCTTCACGTCGGGATCGGCCGCGTGGACGGCGTCGGTTACGTGCCGGTGCAGCGGTACTTCGGACGGTTCGGATAGTTTCGCGCCGACGCCGCCCGTGACGTGCGGCGCAATGCCGCCGGTGATGATAGTGCCGACTCCCCCCTTCACGCGGTCGACGAAATAGGCGGCAAGCCGTTCGGCGGCATCCGGCACGTCTTCCAGGCCGGTGTGCATCGATCCCATGATGATCCGGTTCTTGAGCCGATGCGGGCCGATCGCCAGCTCGGAGAACACGTGCGGATAGCGGACAGGTGCGTTCATGGAATCCTTCCTCCCGGATCATTGCTAAACACTGTTTAGCAATTGCATAATAAACGTCGTTTAGTATCGCAAGGGCCATGGCCGTATCGTTGACAGAGGAACAGGTTGGTGCGGTGCGCGAACGCATCTTGCGCACCACCGAACGCCAGATCGCCACGCGGGGCATCGACGGCACCTCGCTGCGCTCGATCGCGACGGAGATAGGCTGGACGGCGGCCTCGCTTTACCGCTATTTCGCCAGCAAGGGCGAACTGCTCGCCGCCGCGCGCGCCGCCGCGCACGACCGCTTTTCGGACCGGATCGAGGCCGCCTATGCCAGTGCGGACGATCCGTGGCAGCGCTCGCGCGCGATCGGCGACGCCTATGTCGCCTTCGCCTTTGCCGAGCCGGCGGCGTATCAGCTCATCTTCGCCTACAACCAGCCCGACAGCGAACGCACCGACGACCTGCGCCGCGCCGAAGCGCGTTCGCGGATGACGATGACAGGCTACGTGCGCGACATGGTGGCCGAAGGACTGCTGGAAGGCGATCCCGACGCAATCGCGCAGTCCTACTGGGCGGCGCTGCACGGGCTGATCGTGCTCCACATGGCGAACAAACTGGGCGACGCGCCGGGGTTCGAACGGATGCGGCACGAAGCGGCGCGCCTCATCACGCGCGGCGCCCGCCCCCTCCTATCCCGGCAGTCGGAAGGGTAGCCCGTCAGCCTAGGGCAACGACCTCGTCAACCAGAGACTCGTCCGCCGGCACCTGTCCGTCGAGCATCAGCATGGCAAGCCCGTGGACCAGGCTCCACGCCCAGATCGAACGAACCTCGGCCGCGCGACTGTCCGGCGCGGCGCCCGCCGCCTGTGCGGCGTTGGCCCGCAGGAACGCCATCGCGTCGGTGCCATCGACATGATCGGCCGACGGCGGAGCCGACGTGAAGATCATGCGGAACAGCGCCGGGTTCGCCAGCGCGAAGCGGACGTAAGCCCGCCCCGTCGCGGCAAAGCCGGCCGCTCCGCCGCCCGCTGCCACAGCCGCCTGCCGTTGCGCCGCGCCGAGCCGCTCCAGCCCGTCCGACGCGAGCGCCGCCAGAAGGGCAGCCTTGTCGGGGAAATGGCGATAGACGGAGGTCGCGCTGACCCCCACGGCGCGCGCCACTTCTCGCAGCGAGAGATCGTCCGCCGCGCGCGTTTCAAGCAAGCGCAGGCCCGCCTCGATCAGTGCCGCGCGCAGATCGCCGTGGTGGTACTTCCGATCCATGTTGACACTGTTATCATTATTCGTCATGTTCACACCGTAAACATAGGGAGACGATCATGGCCACCAAAATCGACGAGGAACTGGCCTGTGCCCCCGTTCCCGTTTCCGACCATCCCTTCCTTTCCGGCATCCACCGCCCGATGACGGCGGAACACACGATCACCGACCTCGCCGTGGACGGCACGATCCCCGCCGCGCTCGACGGCTGCTACCTGCGCATCGGCCCCAACCCGATTGCACCCGATCCGGCCAATTATCACTGGTTCTCCGGCGATGGCATGGTCCACGGGCTAAAACTCGCGAACGGCAGGGCGCAGTGGTATCGCAACCGCTGGATCCGGTCGGAACGGGTGGCCGAGGCGCTTGGCGTGCCCAAGGCCCCCGGCCCGCGCAACCTGTTCGACACCGTGAACACCAATGTCCTTGCGATCGGCGGACAGACTTACGCGCTGGTCGAAGCCGGCAGCTATCCGGTGAAGCTTGGTCCCACGCTGGGCGAGCAGCAGTACGATGCCTTCAGCGGCACGCTGCTCGGCTCCTACACCGCGCACCCGCATCTCGACCCGCTGACCGGAGAGAACCACGCGATCTGCTACAGCGCGCATAATCCGGGTGAAGTCCGCCATGTCGTCGTCGATGCTCACGGCAAGGTGACGCGCGAACTGGCGATCCCGGTTGAACACGGCCCGATGATCCACGATTGCGCGATCACCGCGCGCTACGTGGTGATTCTGGACCTGCCCGTGACCTTCTCGCTGCCAGCGGCGATGGCGGGCAAGCCCTTCCCCTACCGCTGGAACCCGCAGCACCGCGCGCGCGTGGGCTTGCTGCCGCGAACCGGCGCGGCGTCGGACGTGATCTGGTGCGACGTGGAGCCATGCAGCGTGTTTCACGTCGCCAACGCCTACGACCGGGCGGACGGCGCGGTGATCATGGATGTCTGCGCCTATGGCACGATGTTCGGCCCGGAAGCCGTCGGCCCGGACGGCGCGGCCCGCGGGCTGGAGCGCTGGACGATCGATCCCGTGACCGGGACGGTGGCGATCGCCACGATCGACGCTACCCCGCAGGAATTCCCCCGTCCCGACGAACGCCGCTTCGGCCAACCCTATCGCTATGCCTATGCCATGGCCGTGCCCACCGATCCGGCGGCGGAATTCATCGGTGATACCCGGCTGTTCCGGCACGATCTGGTGGAAGGCACGCGGCAGGTCCACGATTTCGGTCCGCGCCGGCATCCCGGCGAATTCGTGTTCGTCCCCGCATCGGAAGACGCGGCGGAGGGCGAAGGCTGGCTGGTGGGCTTCGTTGTCGACATGGCGAACGACACCACCGACTTCGTGGTGCTGGACGCGATGCGCTTCGAGGAACCGCCAGTGGGCGTGGTCCACCTGCCGCATCGCGTGCCGGCAGGCTTCCACGGCAACTGGGTGCCGGGCTGACATCACCGCACGCGGAGATTTCGCCTTGTAAAAGCGCCAGCAGGATCGTGGATCACAGTGATCGGGGAAATCCGCGAGACTTTCGCAGCGGCCAACCCCATCATGAACGCATGAAACAGATCGAAAACGCCATCGCCTTGCCCGTGCGGCAGATCGTGCCCCCCGCGCAGCTTGCCATTGGCGGGCTGATTGCCCTGACCGGCGCGGTCATCGCGCTGGCGCCGCTGGTCACGCCGGGCTGAGAACACAGCCCGAGCGCGTGATCCTAACGCGCGTGCGCCGGTTTGCCCTTGCGGTGCGGGCGCTTTTCGGAGCCTGGGCCGCCTGGCCGATGCGGTTTGGGCGCGCCGTGATTGCCGCGCGGGCCGTTCGGACGGGGCCTGTCGTTGGGTCCATCGTTGGGGCCACCCCGCTGCTGGCGCGCGTTGCGCCGGGCGGTATCGCGCGGCGGCTCGGCCGCCAGTTCGATCGTGACGCCGCTCTCATCGCCGGCATCCTCGCGCGCGGTGCGCTTCACCGCCGCGACGAAGCGCGCTTCCAGCGTTCGAGGAATCTGGAACCAGGTCTCGTTGGCGGCGATGCGGATCGCGCCCACCTCGTTGCGGGTGATGTGCCCGCGCCGGCACAGCAGCGGCAGGATCCAGCGCGGATCGGCGTTCTGGCGGCGGCCGATGTCCATGCGGAACCATACGATATCGTCGAAGCCTTCGCGGTGATGCTCCTTGCCCCGCTCCGGCTTCCCTTCGCGCGTGGAGATGTCGATCAATTCCTCGGGCTCGGGCATCGCCTTGCGGTGCGCCTGCACCAGCGCGGCGGCAATCTCGATCGCGTCGCGGCGGGACAGCAGTTCGCCGGCCAGCGCGAGATCGGCCTCGCTCGCTTCCACCGGTTGCGTGAGAATTTCGAGCAGGCGTTCGCGGTCGCGCTGGCGGATCACCTCGGCATCGGGCACCGCGATCCAGTCGGCGGAAATACGCGCGGCGCGCAACATGCCCTCCACCCGGCGACGGCGCGGATAGGGCACGATCAGCACGGCCGTGCCCTTGCGCCCGGCCCGCCCGGTACGACCGGAACGGTGCTGCAGCACTTCGGCATCGCGCGGCACCTCCACGTGGATCACCAGGCTGAGCGTGGCGACATCGATGCCCCGCGCGGCCACGTCGGTCGCCACGCAGACCCGCGCGCGGCCATCGCGCAGCGCCTGAAGTGCATGGTTGCGCTCGTTCTGGCTGTGCTCGCCCGAAAGCGCCACGGCGGCGAAGCCGCGTTCGACCAGCGTCGCGTGAAGATGGCGCACGTTGTCGCGCGTGGCGCAGAACAGCATCGCCGTTTCCGCTTCGTGGAAACGCAGCAGGTTGATGACAGCGTGTTCGATGTCGGCCGGCGAAACGGTCACCACCTCGTAGGCGATGTCGCCATGGCCCTGCCGTTCGTCGATCGTCGAGACGCGCAAGGCATCGCGCTGATAGCGCTTGGCCAGCGCCTGGATCGGCTTGGGCATCGTCGCCGAAAACAGGAAGGTGCGGCGGCCTTCGGGCGTGGCGTCGAGCAGTTCCTCAAGATCGTCGCGGAAGCCCATGTCGAGCATCTCGTCCGCTTCGTCGAGCACCGCGAAGGCGGCGGCAGAGAGGTCGAGCGCGCCGCGCTCCAGATGATCGCGCAGACGGCCGGGCGTACCGACGACGATGTCCGCGCCCTGGAACAGCGCGCGCCGTTCGCGCACCGGGTCCATCCCGCCGACGCAGGTGACAATGCGCAGCCCCGCCTTGCCGAACAGCCAGGCGAGTTCCTTGCTGACCTGCAGCGCCAGTTCGCGCGTGGGGGCGATCACCAGCGCGCGCGGCGCCTTCGCGCCATCGGGAATCCCGCGGGCGGCGAGCAGGTCTTCCGCCATGGCGACGCCGAACGCCACGGTCTTGCCGGAACCGGTTTGTGCGGACACGAGCAGGTCGCGCCCCTGCGCCTCCGGCTCCAGCACCGCTGCCTGCACAGGGGTGGGCGCCTGATAGCCACGCTCGGCAAGCGCGGCGGCAACGGATTCAGGAAGTGTCGAAAACGGCATGGAACAGGGCTTCTCAGCTGGATTGGGAGCAGTCCGCGGGCGACGTGCTCTAACGATCCGCCGGATGAACTGGGTATGAAAGCGCGCGGTAGGTGGCCGGGCACGAAAGTCAATCAAAACCGCGTATTTCAAGCCGCAGGCACCCGGCGTTCTGCCAACGGATCAATTCCGTGCCGTATCGAGGAATGCTTGTGCCGCGCGGCTGACGCGCCGTGCGCGATGCCGCAGCAGCAGGAAATCGCGCTCGACCAGCGCGCAATCGAGTTCGCGGACAAGGCCCGCCGCCACGCGTGGCCCGGCGGCCAGATCGGATACCGCCGTCACCAATCCGCCCGCGCCCAGCGCTTCCAGCACCGCGCCGTTGGAAGGAAGCTCCAGCCGCACGTCGAGATCGGCCAGCGTCAGGCCGAACCGCGCGTGCAGGCTGTGCTCCAGGTGGTTGCGCGTGCCCGATCCCTGCTCGCGCAGCACCCAGCACGCGGTCGCGATGTCCTCGCGCGCGAGCGGGCGGCCGGCGAGCGGGTGTGCAGGCGCTGCATAGAGCGCGAGGCGGTCCCCACCGATCCGCTCGACGGCAAGAATATCTTCGTCCACCCCGCCCTCGACGAAGCCGAGATCGGCAGCGCCCGCCAGCAGCGCCGCCACCGCCTGCGCGGTGTTGCCGACTTCGAGATGCAGCGTGACTCCGGGGTGTGCGGCGGCAAAGGTGGCCATGCGGCAGGGCAGCCAGTACGTCGCGACCGTCTGGCTGGCGGCGATGCGCAGATCGCCCCGCTTCAGCCCGGCCAGATCGTCCAGCACGCCCAGCGCATCGGCCGCCTGCGCCAGCACCGCGCGCGCTTCGGGCAGGAAGGCGCGGCCCGCATCGTTCAGTTCCAGCCCGCGCCCCACGCGATCGAACAGGCGCGTGGCGTGGCGTTCCTCCAGCGCGGCGATGGCGGCGCTGACCGCGGGCTGCGTCAGATGCAGGCGCTCCGCCGCCGCGCGCATGTTCAGCGTTTCGGCAACGGCGACGAAAATGCGCAACTGTTCGAGCGTCATGCAGCGGCCGCTATTCAGGCGTGATGCGCAGCACCGGCTTGACCACGCTGCCGGTCTCGCTGGCGTGCACCGCCGCGTCGATGGCGTCGAAATCGAAATAGCCGATCAGGCGCTCGAACGGAAAACGGCCGGCAACGTGCAAATCGATCAGTTCGTGCAGGAACGGACCGATGTCGCTGTCGCCGCCCAGCACGCCCATCACGGTGCGCCCCTGCCCCATGAACGCCGTTTCGTTGAAGGCAAGCGTCGCCTCGGGGCCGGATGCGCCGACCATCGCCAGCTTGCCCTTGGGCGCCAACAGATCGAACGCTCCTTCAATCACCCGGGCGATGCCGGTCGTGTCGAGGGCATAGCCAAGCCCGGCCGGGCAGGCCGCGCGGATCGCGGCGGCCACATCGTCGCGCGCATTCACCGTGTGCGTCGCGCCCAGTTCGCGGGCCAGCGCCAGGCGATCGTCGTTGATGTCGATCGCGAAGATCGGATTGGCCCCGGCGATCCGCGCCGCCATGATCGCGGCGATGCCGACCGTGCCCGTGCCGAACACCGCGACCGGCATACCGGCGCGCACCTTCATGCTGCGCAGCACGGCGCCCGCCCCGGTCATCAGACCGCAGCCCAGCGGGGCCAGTCTTTCCAGCGGGATCGCGGCGGCGCTTTCGGGCACGACCACCACGTTGCGCTGGTGCGCGATGGCATGGGTGGCAAAGCTCGACTGGCCAAAGAAATTGGCGTGGAGCGGCGCACCATCGCGAAAGAGCGTCGGCGAACCGTCCGCCCGCGTACCGGACCAGTTGTGCGGAAAGAAGTTGTAGCAATAGGTCGGCGCCTCGACCGCGCAACTGGGGCAATCGCCGCAGCTGTTGAAGCTCATCAGCACGCGGTCGCCCGGTTTCGCGGCGGTGACCGCACTGCCAACGGCTTCGACGATCCCAGCCCCTTCGTGGCCCAGCACGATCGGCAGCGGCACGGGCAGTTGCCCGTCGCGCACCGCCAGATCGGTGTGGCACACGCCGCAGGCCACGATCCGCACGCGCAGTTCGTCAGGCCGCAGCGCGTCCAGCGTGGCGTCCTCAATCGTGAACGGGGCGTCCTTGCCCCGGCAGACGGCTACTTTCGCCGATACGGTCATATCCCCTCCGTTATCCGTTTCCGCTTATCCGGCTTCGCCTGTCATGGCTTTGCGCCACCCCGAATGATGCTCAGCCACGGGTTGAGATCGGCCTCGCCCACCTTGACCAGCTTGTTGCGGTCGCGGTGCGCGAACGGCTCCTTGCCGCGTACCACCAGCGTGGTGTCGCTGATGTAGCTCCATGATCCGTCGGCGTTGAAGGTCACGTCGATCTGGTAACGATCGGTGCGGAACGCCTCTTCCAGAAAGGTCGTCGAACAGATGCCATAGTCGGTTCTGCCCCGTTCCGCGGAGAGCGAAAGGTGCGTATCGTCCTTTCCGGCGTGGCCCGAAGCCATGGCGATCTGCCCGCGCGGAATGGCCAGCGTCTGCATGATCAGGCCGGTAGCCGGTTCCCACAGCCAGAACCCCACCTGGTCGTGGAAGGTGATGTCCTCCTCCACGGTGTTGATGTGCTGGTGATAGCGCAGCCCGTAGAGCAGCTGGGGGCCATTGGCCTGCGGATCGATCGGCTGCATCTCGATCCGCTCGTAATAGGCGCGCCGTTCTGGACCGTCGGCCTTCGGCGCGATGTCGATGCCACCGCGCCCTTCCCAGATGCCGGCCAGATGGCGCAACGGCCCCAGATTGGCCAGCGCGTCAGGATCGACGTCTTCGGGTTCGGTAAAGATGTCATCGGGAATGGCCATGCGTCTCCTCTTTCGGTCACGGTCCGCGTGGTGCTGTGCGGTGCGGCATTTATCCTAGCGCCGAACCACGGCACGAACAGCGCGAAATTGCGGGATCGTGGCGAGAGGTGGAAGAAACGCATAATGGTTGTAACACCCGATAGTATGAAGTATTTTTAAGTTCTGCATACAATGGGGCGGAATGAGCGGGCAGTGGGTAAAGCAATGCGAGCCGGGCAAAACGGTGTGCCCGAAACGACCATGGCCGCTATTGCAGCGGTCTTGTGCCTTGCGTGCACGCACGCCGCGTTTGCCGCAGAGGAAGCGCCCCCGCCGGGCGACGACATCGTCGTCTATGGCCGTGCCCTGCCCCAGATCGGCACCGCGATCTCCGGATCGCAGGGCGTGGTGGGCTACCAGGACTTCGAGAACAAGCCGCTGAGCCGGGTGGGCGAACTGGTGGAAAACGTACCCGGCGTGATCGCCACGCAGCATTCGGGCACGGGCAAGGCCAACCAGTATTTCCTGCGCGGCTTCAACCTGGACCACGGCACCGATTTCGCAGGCTTTGTCGATGGCGTGCCGGTCAACATGCGCACGCATGGCCATGGGCAAGGCTATCTCGATCTCAACTTCCTGATCCCCGAACTGGTCGAACGGATCGATTACCGCAAAGGCCCCTATTTCGCCGACGTGGGCGATTTCTCGTCAGCCGGGACCGTGCAGTTCACTACCGCCAGCCGCCTTGCCCGTCCCATCGCCGAAGCGACCGTGGGCATGTACGGCTATTACCGCGCGCTCGCCGCCGGCAGCGCGGGCGTGGGCAATGGCGATCTGCTGGTGGCGATCGATGGCACCCGCTCCAACGGCCCTTGGGATCTCAACGAGGATCTCAAGAAGGTGAACGGGCTGGTCAAGCTGTCGCAGGGCACGACAAATCATGGCTGGAGCCTCTCCTTCACCGGCTATCACGCCACCTGGAACGCCACCGATCAGGTGCCCGAACGCGCCATCGCCAGCGGGCTGATCAGCCGCTGGGGCAATATCGATCCAGCGCTGGGCGGCCGCACCACGCGGCTGGGGCTGACCGTCAACGCCACGCTGGGCGGCACAAAGCTCAACGCCTATGCGCTCTATTACGATTTCCGCCTGACCTCGAACTTCACCTATTTCCTGAATGATCCGGTCAACGGAGACGAATTCCAGCAAGCCGACCGGCGGGGCGTGTTCGGCGGTTCGGTACGGCACGATTTCGCGCCCGCGACGGTCGGCAGCGTGCCAGTAACGTTCGCGGTGGGCGGCGATGCCCGCTGGGACCATATTGGCACGATCGGCCTCTACAGCTCGGTTGCCGGCACGCGCAGCGGGACCGTGCGGCAGGACAAGGTCGATGAATATTCCGGCGCGCTCTATGCCGAAGGCACCGCCGCGCTGACCGGCCGGCTGCGCCTGACGCTGGGCGTGCGCGGCGATGTCTATGGCTACGACGTCGATGCCCGCACGCTGCCGGTCAATTCGGGCAAGGGATCGGACGCGCTGTTCAGCCCCAAGGTGGCGCTGGCCTGGCGCTCGGCGGACCATCTCGAATTCTACGCCAACTATGGCGAGAGCTTCCATTCCAATGACGTGCGCGGCGCGTCGATCCGCGTCGATCCGGCAACCGGCGATCCGGCGGAGCGGGTTCAGGTACTGGTCAAGGCGCGCGGCGCGGAATTGGGCGCGCGCGTGGAAACCGCGCGCTTCACCGCCTCGCTCGTCGGCTTCTGGCTGAGCCTCGGCTCCGAGCTGGTGTTCGTGGGCGATGGCGGCACGACCGAGCCGAACGACGCCACCCGCCGCTACGGCGTGGAAGGCAGCCTGTTCTGGCGGCCGACCGACTGGCTGACGATCGATGCTTCGGCCGCCGCAACGCGCGCACGGTTCCGTGGCGTCGCGCCTGGCGCCACGTTCATTCCCAACGCGGTCAGCAACGTCATTTCAGCCGGCGCGGCAGTGGATTTCGGCAAGGGTTTGAGCGCCTCGCTGCGGTTGCGCCATTTCGGTGCGGCGCCGCTGATTGACAACGATAGTGTGCGCTCCGATCCGACCACGCTGGTCAACCTGGGCGCCTATTACACGCGCGGCCGGATCAAGCTGGGGCTGGACGTGCTCAACCTGTTCGACGCCAAGGACGCCGACATCACCTATTTCTATGCCTCGCGGCTGCAGGGTGAACCCGCCGGCGGCGTCGAAGACCGGCACATCCACCCGGTCGAGCCACGCCAGTTGCGCGCCTCGATCCGTTTCGCGTTCTGACGGAACCGCCGTCGGGTCCGCTGGACTGCTATTCCTCGCCCATGCGCAGCGCGGCGATGAACGCTTCCTGCGGAATCTGCACGTTGCCGTATTCGCGCATCCGGGCCTTGCCCTTCTTCTGCTTTTCCAGAAGCTTCTTCTTGCGGGTGATGTCGCCGCCATAACACTTGGCGGTGACGTCCTTGCGCAGCGCGGCAATCGTCTCGCGCGCGATGACCTTGCCGCCGATCGCAGCCTGGATCGGAATCTTGAACAGATGGCGCGGGATCAGGTCCTTCAGGCGCTCGCACATGCCGCGCCCGCGCTCCTCGGCCACCGCGCGGTGCACGATCATGCTCAGCGCGTCGACCGGCTCGTTGTTGACGAGGATGCTCATCTTGACGAGATCGCCCTCGCGCAGTCCGATCTGTTCGTAGTCGAAGCTGGCATAGCCGCGGCTGATCGATTTCAGCCGGTCGTAGAAGTCGAACACCACCTCGTTCAGCGGCAGCTCGTAATTCACCTGCGCGCGCCCGCCGACGTAGGTCAGCCCCGTCTGGATGCCGCGCCGGTCCTGGCACAGCTTCAGGATCGACCCGAGGTATTCGTCGGGGGTGTAGATCGTTGCCTTGATCCACGGCTCGTCGATCTGCTCAATCCGGTTCGGATCGGGATAATCGGCGGGATTGTGCAGCAGTATCTCACGCGCGTCGTCGGTCTTGCTCGCGCGCAACTGGATGCGATAGACCACAGACGGGCTGGTGGTAATCAGGTCGAGGTCGTATTCACGGCTCAGGCGCTCCTGGATGATTTCCAGGTGAAGCAACCCCAGGAACCCGCAGCGGAAGCCGAAGCCAAGCGCCGCGCTCGATTCCATCTCGAACGAGAACGAAGCGTCGTTCAGCCGCAGCTTGGCGATGCTTTCGCGCAGCTTGTCGAAGTCGGCGGCGTCGACCGGGAACAGGCCGCAGAACACCACCGGCTGCACTTCCTTGTAGCCCGGCAGGGCCTCGGTGGCGCCCGCCTTCACCGTCGTGATCGTGTCGCCGACCTTGGCGGTTTCGACCTCCTTGATCTGCGCGGTGATGAAGCCGATCTCGCCCGGCCCCAGTTCCGGCAGTTCCTCGCGCTTGGGCGTGAAGCAGCCGACGCGGTCGATCAGATGCTCGGTGCCGCCCTGCATGAACTTGACCTGCAGGCCCTTCTTGATCACCCCGTCGACCACGCGCACCAGGATGACGACGCCGAGGTACGGGTCGTACCAGCTGTCGACCAGCATCGCCTTGAGCGGGCGGGTTCGGTCGCCCTTGGGTGGGGGGATGCGGGCGACCACGGCGTCGAGCACGTCCTCGATGCCGATGCCGCTCTTCGCGCTGGTGAGCACCGCCTGGCTCGCGTCGAGACCGATTACTTCCTCGATCTCGGCCTTGACCTTCTCGGGCTCGGCCGCGGGCAGGTCGATCTTGTTGATCACCGGCACGATCTCGTGGTCGTGCTCGATCGACTGGTAAACGTTGGCCAGCGTCTGCGCTTCCACGCCCTGCGCCGCGTCCACCACCAGCAGCGCGCCTTCGCAGGCGGCCAGGCTGCGGCTGACCTCGTAGGCGAAGTCGACGTGGCCCGGGGTGTCCATCAGGTTCAGTTCGTAGGTCAGCCCGTCCTTAGCCTTGTAGTTCAGGCGGACGGTCTGGGCCTTGATGGTGATCCCGCGCTCTTTCTCGATATCCATGTTATCGAGCACCTGCGCGCTCATCTCGCGGTCGGTCAGGCCGCCCGTGAACTGGATCAGGCGGTCGGCCAACGTCGATTTGCCATGGTCGATATGGGCGATAATCGAGAAGTTACGGATCAGTGCAAGCTCGGTCATGCGCCGCCGTTAGCAGCGGCGGGCGCACAAGTCAGCCACCTTCGTCATCCCACCTTGCGCAGGCCCGCCGGCTCGGTCTGCACGGCCGGTACCGCCTTCACCGCCACCGCCGCGATCCGCCCGTTTTCGTCAAGGTGCAGCGGTTCTGCGAACTCCACGCCCATGCGCTCTCCCTCGCTCCATTTGCAGATCGCGGTGACGGCATAGGTTTCCGACAGATAGAACCGGAAGCTCGTCTCGGGCGGCACGTTCCACAGCCCTTCGATCAGCGCGCCCGATTGCGAAATGTTGCGAACCGTGCCGTTGTAGCGGTGGCCGCCATGTTCCAGCACCACCTTGCGCAGCATGGCCTGGCGCGGCGCGCGGGCGGAACGGGGGCCGTGCGCCACCGCGATCAGGCCGGTCGACAGCCGCGCCGCGGCGTCCAGCGCGGACAGCGGCCGTTCGTAGATATAACCCTGCACATGGCTGCACCCGAGTTCGCGCACGAGGTCCAGCTCGTCGAACGTCTCGACGCCTTCCGCCGTGGTTTCCATCCCCAGCGCTTCGGCCAGGCTGACGATCGAGGCGATGATGGCGCCGTTGATGCTGCCTGGCTGCGTTGCGCCGCGCACGAAGCTCTGGTCGATCTTGATCTTGTCGAACGGGGCCTTCTTAAGATAGCCGAGCGAGGAATAGCCGGTGCCGAAATCGTCCAGCGCCATGCGCACGCCGATCGCCTTCAGCGCGCGGAACATCTGTTCGGTGCCCTCGTCATCGTTGATGAACACGCTTTCGGTGATTTCCAGTTCCAGCCGCTGCGGATCGACCTGCGCATGGGCCAGCGCCTGCGTGACGATAGACGGCAGAGCCGGATTAGCGAACTGCAACGCCGAAACATTGACCGCCACGCGCACGTTCGCGGGCCAGCGCGCCAGATCCTTGCATGCCGTGCGCAGCGCCCATTCGCCGATTGCGGCGATCATCCCGGTATCCTCGGCGATCGGGATGAACTTGGCCGGCGAAACGAACCCGTGCTGCGGATGGTTCCAGCGCAGCAGCGCCTCGAATCCGGTGATCTTCTCGGTCGCCGTCTGCACGACCGGTTGGTAATAGAGTTCGAGCCCGCCGTTCGCCACGGCGTCGCGCAGATCGTTCTCCATCTTGCGACGCTCCTCGGCGTCGCTGTGCAGGTCGGCCGCATAGAAATGATAGCGGCCGCGCCCGCCGTCCTTCGCCGCATAAAGCGCAAGGTCGGCGTTGCGGATCAGCGCCTCGCTGGTCACGCCGTCGCCGGGCGCCAGCGCGATGCCGATCGACGCGCCGATCGTGACCCGGCTGCCTTCCAGCGAATAAGGCTGCGAAAGCGCCTCGATGACCCGCGCGGCGAGATGCCCCAATTCGTCACGATCGATCTTGCCGGGGAAGATGACCTGGAACTCGTCGCCGCCGAGGCGGCCAACGCGCCCCATCGCACCCACCGTGCTCTCCAGCCGCTGCGCCACCTGCTTGAGCAGCGCATCGCCGGCGGGGTGCCCCATGGTATCGTTGACCTGCTTGAAGCGGTCGAGATCCAGCAGGAACACGCTGCACTCCCGATGCTGCTCCTGCGGCGCGTTGAGAATCTTCTCCAGCGTCTGCGAGATGCGGAAGCGGTTGGACAGCCCCGTAAGCGAATCGAAATGCGCCAGGCGCGATGCATGTTCCTGCGACCGGCGCTTTTCGGTCAGATCCGCGCCCGAACCGCGAAAACCCTGGAAGTTGTTGAAGGTGTCATAGGTCGGCCGGCCCGTGATGGACCACCAGCGCTCGTCGTCGCGGCACACCGCGCGCACCGCCAGTTCGCTGAAGCTGGAGCGCGCCGAAAGGTGGAAGGTGAGCGTGCGCTCGCCGTCGCCGGACTGTTCGGACAAGTCGAACAGGTCGGTGAAAGGCTTGCCGACAAGGTCTTCCGTCTTGCGGCCGACGGTTTCAGCCACGGTCGCGGACAGATAGGTCAGTTGCCCGCGCCGGTCGGTTTCCCAGAACCAGCCCTGCCCGGTCTCTTCGTATTCGGCGAGGAGCTCCTGCGCGCGGGCCTGCACGCGCTGCGCCTCTTCGGCCTGCTCCTGCGCGAGCCGTTCGATCTGGCGCTGGCGCAGGAAGGCGATGACTGTGATGACCGTGCCGATCGCCAGCGTGGTGAAGCCGCCAATACGGCTGGCCACGCACGTGACGCCGGACCACATCGCGATCTGCGCGACAAGCACGCCTGCAAGCCGCCCGGATTCGGTCACGCTCGCCAGCAGCGAAATCGTGACCAGCACCGCCAGGCATTGCAGCCACGGCATCAAGCCGGCCATCGCCAGCAGGCCGATGGCGGAGCCATAGAGCATCATCGGCAGACCGATGACCAGGCCCATCAGGCTCATCCGCTGGCCGGTGGAAAGCCGCTTGGTCTGTTCCAGCCGCACCGCGTACACCGAACAGAACGCCACCACGATGGCGATGCCGGCCAGGACCGTCGGCACCAGAGGCGGCACCACCATGTTAAGCCCCGTGAGCGCCACCATGCCGCCGAGCATGGCGATGCCCATCTGCGGCCATTCCTTGGCGATCAGGTTGTTCTCGCGCCCCACCCCGAACAGGAAGTTCGACATCGCGGTGCCATCCTGCACCGGACTCGTCCGGTCCCGACGGCGATGCGTTCGCGCGAAATCGCGCACGCCAACGGGCGGCATCTCCTCGGTTTGAGAAGCTAACTGCAAGCGGGAACTTTCAAGATCGGGCATTGGCCCCGATTGCCCGATTTGCTTTGAGAAACGGTTAAGCGGCGCGCCTCGGAAACGGCTTCGGTCCGCCCTTTCTCGTGCGGTCCCGGCATGCTAATCCGGCGCCGGTTTGCGGAGGCAGGGTTTCGGTTCGTGTCGGGTACAGCGGAATTTTCGATGATCGGCGTTGCCGGACGGCGGCTTCGCATGGGGCAATGGCATCGCGAAGCCTCAGGGCGGCGACCGCTGGTCTTGCTGAACGGCATCGGCATGAACATCGAATTGCTGGAGCCGGTGGCGCGGGAACTGGACGATCGCCGGATCATCAGCATCGACATGCCGGGCATCGGCAAGTCGCCCGATCCCGTCTTCCCCTATACCATCCCCTGCATGGCGCTGACCCTGGCGACGTTGCTCGATCGGCTGCGGATCGACCGTGCCGACATTGCCGGCATCAGCTGGGGCGGCGCGGTGGCGCAGCAGTTCGCGTTCCAGCACCGCGCCAAGACCGGTGGCCTGATCCTGGCCGCCACCGCATCGGGCGGCGCGACGATGGTGCCTGCCAACGGTTCGATGTTCAGCCACCTCGTCGATCCGATGGAATATACGGTGGAACGGGCGCTGCGCCGCAACCTGGCCTCGCTCTACAACGGCGGTGGGCGCGGCAGCGTGTCGTTGAACGCCGCCAAGGCGCCCTCCCCACTGGGCTGGGCCTGCCAGATGACCGCGTTCGGCGCGTGGAGCAGCGTTCCCTTCCTGCCGCTGATCTCCCCGCCCACGCTGATCATGGCGGACGAGGACGATCAGTTGATCCCGCCCGCCAATTCGCACTTCCTCCACAATGCCATTCCCGGCAGCCAGCTCGAAATGTTTCGCGGCGGCGGGCACCTGTTCATGCTGTCCGATCCGGTTGCCTTCGGGAATCGCGTGCGCACGTTTCTGGACGCCGCCGCCCGCAAGGGCTGACCGCACACGCCGCTTCCCTTTTCCCCGTCGCGCGCTAGCATCCGGCAAAACGAGCAGGACAAGCGCGGGAGAATGAATGCGGCACATCGCCATTATCGGTTCCGGTCCCGCCGGATACTACACCGCCGAAGCCGCGCTCAAGCAGTGGGGCGAAGATGTAAAGGTCGACATATTCGACCGCCTGCCCGTTCCGTTCGGCCTGATCCGCACCGGCGTTGCGCCCGATCACCAGTCGATCAAGGGCGTCTCGCGCCGCTATGAGCAGACGGCGCTGTCGGACAACGTGCGCTTCGTGGGGAACGTCACCATCGGCCAGGACGTGAGCATCGAGGAGCTGGGCGGCTTCTACGACGCGGTGGTCCTCGCCACCGGCGCCCCGCGTGACCGGCCGCTCGACCTGCCCGGCGATCGGCTGGGCAATGTCTTCGGCAGCGCGGCTTTCGTCGGGTGGTATAACGGCCACCCCGAATTCACCTCGCTCGCGCCCGATCTTTCAGGCGAGACCGCCGTGGTGATCGGGATGGGCAACGTGGCGCTCGACGTGGCACGCATCCTGTCCAAGACGCGCGACGAATTCGCCGGGAGCGACATCGTGGCGCACGCGCTCGACGCGCTCGATGTTTCGAAGCTGCGGCGGATCGTCATCCTGGGCCGGCGCGGCCCGCACCAGATCATGATGACTCCCAAGGAACTGGGCGAACTTGGCCATCTTTCGCGCGGCACGCCCGCGGTAGATCCGCAAGACATGCCGGACGAGGCCGAGGACGCCTTGCTGGAGCCAGGCCTGCGCAAATCCGTCAACCACCTGCGCGCCTTTGCGCACAACAGCGCCGCTGGCGCGGACATCGCCATCGAATTCGATTTCTTCGCCGCACCTCGCGCCCTGCTCGGCAATGGCAAGGTGGAGGCGATCGAGGTCGAACGGACGCGTATCGAAGACGGCCGCGCGGTCGGCACCGGCGCGTTTTACGAGCTGCCGGCCAGCTTGGTGGTCAGTTGCATCGG
The DNA here is from genome assembly GCF_003856955.1 of Novosphingobium sp. LASN5T. NCBI lineage: Bacteria > Pseudomonadati > Pseudomonadota > Alphaproteobacteria > Sphingomonadales > Sphingomonadaceae > Novosphingobium > Novosphingobium sp. LASN5T. The sequence continues at coordinate 68,533 of NZ_RQSI01000001.1, read as the reverse complement.
CTATCGCACCGTGCCCGTTCCGGGCGTTCCCTTCGACGAACGGGCGGGCCGCTTCGCCAACGACGAGGGGCGCATCCTGCCCGGCCTCTATTGCGTCGGCTGGGCCAGACGCGGGCCTTCCGGCACGATAGGTACCAACCGTCCGGACGGATTCGCGATCATCGAACAGATCGCCGCAGACATAGGTGAAGGTGCGGGCAAGGCGGGGCGCGCCGGATTCGACGCGCTGGCCGAAACGCGCAAGCTCGATGTGGTGACGTTCCGCGACTGGAAACGCATCGAGGAAGCCGAATCGGCGCGCGCGCGCAGCGGTGCCCCGCGCGAGAAGTTCGTGGATGTGGCGGACATGATCCGCGCGCGAGGCTGACGCACCGCTCCGCGATGCGGCGAAGCCGCGTGCCCTTCCGATCAGTTGCGGCACGCAACGGATTGACCACTGCGTACAGACGTGCGTTAATCACACGGTTAAACGCGACGGCCCGCTCCTGACTACACGCGGCCGCGCGGGGAGAGGAGCAAGCGCATGCCCCAATACGATCTCATCATTCGCAACGGCACGATCGTCGATGGCACGGGCCGTCCGCGTTTCAAGGGCGATGTCGCCGTGCGCGACGGGCTGATCGCCGCCGTCGGCACCGTGCATGGCGATGCCGCCGAGGAAATCGACGCCAGCGGCTGCGTGGTCGCGCCCGGCTGGGTCGACATCCACACGCATTATGACGGTCAGGCGACGTGGGACGCGGAAATGGCGCCCTCGTCCTGGCACGGCGTGACCACCGTGGTCATGGGCAACTGTGGCGTGGGCTTCGCGCCGGCCGCGCCCGACCGGCACGATTGGCTGATCGGCCTGATGGAAGGCGTGGAGGACATCCCCGGCACCGCGCTGGCCGAAGGCATGAAGTGGGACTGGGAAACCTTCCCCGAATATCTAGACGCACTGGAGCGCCTGCCGCGCAGCGTGGACGTTGCCACCCACGTTCCGCACGGCGCGGTGCGCGCCTATGTGCTGGGCGATCGCGAACGGCCCGGCGCCGTGCCGACCGACGAGGACATGGATCGCATGGCCGCGATCGTGGAGGAAGGCGTGCGCGCCGGGGCGCTGGGCTTTTCCACCAGCCGCACCGTGATCCACAAGTCGGTCGATGGCGAACTCGTGCCCGGCACCACCGCCACGGCCGAGGAACTGATCCGCATCGGCCGTGCCATGGGTCGCGTGGGCCATGGCGTGTTCGAAATCGCCTCCGACATGAAGCGCGAATGGGATGAATTCGGCTGGATGGGTGCGATCAGCCGCGAAACCGGGCTGCCGGTAACGTTCGCCGCGCTCCAGTCGATCGCCAAGGAGCTGCCGCTGTCGGAACAGATCGCTGAAATGGAGCGCCAGAACGCGCAAGGCGCCAACATCGTCGCCCAGATCGCGCTGCGCGGGAACGGCATCGTCATGGCCTGGCGCGGCACGGTGCACCCGTTCCGCTTCCGCCCGAGCTACATCGCCATTGCCGATCTGCCGTGGGACGAACAGCTTGCCCGCCTGAAAGACCCCGCGTTCCGCGAGAAGCTGCTGGCCGAAGCCAATGTCTATCCGGAGAGCGACATCATCCACCTCTTCCGCATGATCGCGGAAGGCTGGTTCAACCAGTACCAGATGGACGACGATTTCGATTACGAACCGCAGGCCGAAGCCAGCATCGCCGCGCGCGCGGCGGCACGGGGCGTGACGCCGGATGCCTATGCCTATGATCTGATGATGGAGCAGGACGGCACCGGCTTCATCTACCTGCCGATCCTGAACTATGCCGATGGCAATCTCGATTTCCTGGAAGCGCTGCAGGCCCGCGACGATTGCGTCAATTCGCTGTCGGACGGCGGCGCGCACTGCGGCACCATCTGCGATGCGGCCAGCCCCACCTTCATGCTCCAGCACTGGGTGCGCGATCGCAAGCGCGCCAAGGATCGCCAGGAGGGCCGGCTCACGCTCGAACACGCGGTCAAGCGCCAGTGCCACGATACCGCGCGGCTCTATGGCCTCGACGATCGCGGGGTGCTCGCGCCGGGCTACATGGCGGACATCAACGTGATCGACTTCGACAACCTGAAGCTGCTGCGTCCCTGGCTCGATTTCGATCTGCCGGCGGGCGGCAAGCGCCTGCTTCAGAAGGCCGAGGGCTATGACGCGACGATCAAGTCCGGCGTGGTGACATTCCGCAAGGGCGCGTGGACCGGGGCGACGCCGGGCGGGTTGGTGCGCGGACCGCAGCGCGTGGAAGCGCTGGAGGCCGCCGAATGAGCGACGTGCAGGCGATCCGCATCGGCGCGCCCGCCACTCTGGACAGCCTGCACGCCGATACCCTTCCCGATCCCGGCGCGCCGGGGCCGGGGCATATCCGCGTGCGCCTGGCTGCCTCGTCCCTGAACTACCACGATTTCGCGGTGGTGACGGGCATGTTGCCCGCCGCCGCCGGGCGCATTCCGATGTCGGACGGTGCGGGCGAAGTCGTGGCCGTGGGCGATGGCGTCCGGAGCGTCGCTGTGGGCGATGCGGTAGTGTCGACGTTCTTCACCGACTGGGACAGCGGGCCGCCCCCGTCGAGCGCGTTCACCACCGTCCCCGGCGACGGGATCGACGGCTATGCGCGGACCGACGTGGTCGTGCCGGCGCACTGGTTCACCCGCGCGCCGGCGGGCTATTCGCACGCCGAAGCCGCCACGTTGACATGCGCGGGCCTCACCGCGTGGCGCGCGCTATTCGTCGATGGCGCGACCAAGCCGGGCGATACCGTGCTGGTGCAGGGCACGGGCGGCGTCTCGGTCTTCGCGCTCCAGTTCGCCAAGGCCGCCGGGGCACGGGTAATCGCCACCAGTTCCTCGGGCGAGAAACTGGAACGGCTGCGCGCGCTGGGTGCGGACGAAACCATCAACTATCGCGAGGTGCCCGCCTGGGGCGTCAAGGCGCTCGAACTGACCGGCGGGCGCGGCGTGGATACCGTGGTCGAAATCGGCGGGGCGGGAACGCTCGACCAGTCGATGATGGCGGCCCGCGTGGGCGGCCATGTCGCGCTGATCGGCGTGCTGGCAGGCTTTGCCGGGCCGGTGCAGACCGCGCTGCTGATGGCCAAGAACCTGCGCGTGCAGGGGCTGACGGTCGGATCGCGGGCAGACCAGCTGGCGATGATCGCCGGCGTGGAGGCCAACGGCATTCGGCCCGTGCTCGATCGCCGCTTCCCGCTGGCCGCGCTGGCCGACGCTTTCCGGCATCAGGCGAGCGGCGCGCACTTCGGCAAGATCATCGTCGATATCTGACCGGCGTGGGGAATCAGGCCGCCCGCGCCATTCGGCGCGGGTAGCCGCCCCTGTTCGCATCGAGCACGAAGTGTCCGACCAGTTCGGCCATGCGATCGGCCTCCCCGGCCAGATTGCGCGCGGCGGCGGTCGCCTCTTCCACCATGGCGGCGTTCTGCTGGGTCATCACGTCGAGTTCGCGCACCGTCTCGCGCGTCTGGCCGATGTGGTTCGCCTGCTCACCGGCTACGGTCGCGATGTTGTTGGCAAGATCCGCGATCTCGCCAACTTTGGTGACGATCCGCGCGAACGTGTCGCCGGACTGGCCGACCAGTTCCACACCGCGTTCGACCTGGACCGAACTTTCCCCGATAAGCTTCTTGATATCGAGCGCCGCTTCCGCCGATCGCTGTGCCAGCGCGCGCACTTCGTTGGCAACGACGGCGAATCCGCGCCCCGCATCGCCCGCGCGCGCGGCTTCCACGCCCGCGTTGAGCGCGAGCAGATTGGTCTGGAACGCGATGCCATCGATCACCGAGATGATCTTGCCGATCTCCTGCGCGGAACGATGGATGTCGTTCATGGCGTGGACCGCCTCTCCCACCACCGCGCCCCCCTGCTGGGCATCGTTGTGCGCCTGCTGGACGGAATCGCGCATGTGCGAGGCGTCTTCTGCCGTCGTCTGCACGCTGCTCGCCAGCGTCGTCATCGAAGAGGACGCCGCTTCCAGCGAAGCGGCCTGCTCTTCGGTGCGCGTCGCCAGATCGTGCGATGCCTCGCGGATTTCCCGCGCGCCAAGGTCAACGTTCTGGGCGGTTTCGGAGACAGCGGAAAGCGCAACGCGCACCTTTTCGCACATCGTTTCGAAATCGTTCTGAAGCTCGACGAACTCGCGCGGAAGGTCGGTCAGCGCGGCGGTGAAATCGCCGTCGGTCATCTTGCGCAGGGACTCGCCCAGCTTGTCGATCACGGAGCTGCGCAACGCCGCGTTGGCGACATCGAAATACGTCGAAAGCGCGATTTCCATGTCCAGCATGGCCATCTTCAGCATGGCGCTGATCGCCTGGCCCAGCTTGCGCGATCCGGTCACGCCAAGGCCGGAACCAGCCGCCATCGCCACGATCACATCGGCCAGCACCCCCGCATAGGCACCGATGTACCACCCCGGCTCCAACCCGATCTTCGCATGAATGTTTCCGATGCGGCGTGCCCGCGCGTTGTAGGCGTCATCAGGCCGGCCCTCGAACATCTGGCGCCAGTGATCGAGTTGCTTCTGCTTGGCGTGTTCCACCATCGCCTGCGAACTGAAGAAGCCGGAAAGCGAAGGTTCGGCCGCGATGCCATCGTAAAGCCGGTCCAGCGCAGGCGGCGCATGCTTCGCCAGAGCGCGCAAAATCGCGGGAAAATGCGTCTGCTCCTTCTCCCCGATATCGAAGAAGGCAATCTTCCTGCTGAAGTCCTGTCGCTTGTCGTCCACGGCCTAATTCCTCCTGTGCCGGCGCCGGTTTATCCGACGGTGCTTCAGTCCGCCTCAACGCCGGCATAGGGATATTTCCGGACTTCCAGACGCGAAAAGCCCCGCAAGCGCGAGCTTGCGGGGCTTGATGGTTCCGGAACGGATGCGCTGGATCAGACGCGCATCGGCATCAGCACGTAGAGCGCAGGGCTTTTCTCGTCCTTGCGGATCAGCGTGGGCGCGCCCGCATCGGCCAGGTGCAGTTCCACCGTATCGCCGTCGATCTGGCTCAGGATATCCTTGAGGTAATTGGCATTGAAGCCGATCTCGAAGCCTTGCGCGGTATAGTCGGCCGGGAGTTCTTCGGCCGCGGTGCCGTTGTCCGGGCTGGTGACCGACAGCGTCACACGATCGGTTTCCAGCGCCATCTTCACCGCGCGGGTCTTTTCGGTAGCGATCGTCGCCACGCGGTCCACGCCTTCGAAGAAGCTGCGCGGATCGAGCCGGAGCAGCTTGTCGTTCCCGGTGGGAATGACGCGGCTGTAATCGGGGAACGTGCCGTCGATCAGCTTGCTGGTCAGCACCACGCCGTTCTCACCGCCCAGCGTGAAACGCACCTTGCTGGCGGAAAGATCGATCAGCACGCTGGTATCGAGCACTTCTTCCAGCAGCTTGCGCAGCTCGCCCACGCATTTGCGCGGGATAATCACGTCCGGCATTCCTTCGGCACCATCCGGGCGCGGCAGCGTGTAGCGCGCCAGACGGTGCCCGTCGGTCGCCGCCGCCTTCAACACCGGTTGGGCCTCGTCCGAAACGTGCAGGAAGATGCCGTTGAGGTAGTAGCGCGTCTCTTCGGTCGAGATCGCGAAGCGGGTACGGTCGATCAGTTCGGCCAGCACGCGCGCCGGAATCTCGAAGCTGGTCGGCAGATCGCCTTCGACGATCACCGGGAAATCGTCGCGCGGCAGCGTGGGCAGCTGGAAGCGGCTGCGCCCGGCCTTCACGACCATGCGGTTGTCCGCCGTTTCCAGGCTCACCTGACTGCCATCGGGCAGCTTGCGCGCGATGTCGAACAGCAGGTGCGCCGACACGGTGATCGCGCCGGGCTGGTCCACCGACGCGGCGGGCATGGTTTCCACGATCTGCAGGTCAAGATCCGTGGCCATCAGGCGCACCGTGGCATCCGGCGCGGCCTCGATCAGCACGTTCGACAGGATCGGGATCGTGTTGCGCCGTTCCACCACCGATTGCACGTGGGACAGGCACCGCAGCAGGGTTGCGCGTTCGATCGTCGCCTTCATTCTCGTCTCGATCCCCCCAGTCGGCCGGACGCCATGTCACTGCAATGGGTGCAGTCGCAACATCAACATCCGCCGGGCTGTGTAAACGGCCTTATCGCGCGGAATCGCACGGTTCGGCTCCGGTTCGGACCACCTTCCTTAACGCACGGGACCGCTTGGGCAAGCCGCCCATGCCCCGTTCGGGCGGAAGCTGTGCATAAATGGCGCAAAAGCTTGGGGAAGAGCAAGGTTGCGGTAACTATTCGAGCTTGCGCTGCCCGTCGAACATCGCCGCCGTGGCCGAGATGTAGGCGTTGATCAGCGCCCATGCCTCTGGCGTGACCGAGGCCGGGTTGATCCCCGCATCCGTCATCGCGATGGTGATCCGCCGCAGATCGCCCTGGGTGATCTGCTCCGCCGGGTTGTTGGCCTTGCCGGGGCCGATATCCAGCGCGTCGTCGATCAGGGCATGGGGCACGCCAGCGGCCTGGAGCCGGTCTCCCAGCACATCGCGCGCCATGCGCCCCATGGCATAGGAAAAGTAGGCCTTGCGCGCCGCATCGTCCATAAACTGATCGTCGCCGCAGCGATCAACCACGTTCTGCAGATCGCGCAACGCCGGCCCGTCGGACTGCTGCGCCAGCATCGCATCGGCCAGCCGTGCGTCCAGCCCGGCCGGCGCACGCTGCACCGCGCAGGCCAGAGCCTCGGGCGAACGGGCTTGCGCCGGCACGCCCGCCAGCGCCGTCACCATCGCCAGGACGACAGCGGCACGGGCCAGCAACTCCGCAAACGGTCGCCGCATCGCGATCAGGAAAGCATCGCCATGCCGCCGTTCACGTGCAGCGTCTGGCCCGTCACGTAGCCCGCTTCCTTCGATGCGAGATAGGCCACCGCCGCGCCGATGTCGCTGCCCTCACCCATGCGCCCCATCGGGATACGAGCGTTGAGCGCGTCCTTCTGCGCATCGGGCAGCACGTCGGTCATCGCGGTGCGGATGAAGCCCGGCGCCACGCAGTTGACGGTGATGTTGCGGCTGGCGAGTTCCTGCCCCAGCGACTTGGACATGCCGACCAGCCCGGCCTTTGCGGCGGCGTAGTTCACCTGCCCCGGATTGCCGGTGGCACCGACGACGCTGGTGATCGTGACGATCCGGCCGAAGCGCGCCTTCATCATCGGCTTGGCCGAGGCGCGCATCAGGCGGAAGGCGGCTTCCAGGTTGACGCGGATCACCGCGTCCCATTCCTCGTCCTTCATCCGCATCGCCAGGTTGTCGCGCGTGATCCCGGCGTTGTTGACGAGGATATCCAGCTTGCCGAGCGTATCGAGCGCGGCCGGCACCAGACGCTCGACCTGCTCGGTGTTGGAAAGATCGCAGGTGATCTCCACGTGATCGTGGCCATACGTATCGTTCAGTTCCTCGCGGAACGCGCGCAGCTTGCCGGGATTGGTGCCCGACAGCGCCAGCCGCGCGCCCTGCCGCGCCAGCGCATGACAGATCGCCGACCCGATGCCGCCGGCGGCGCCGGTAACAAGGGCGGTCATGCCGGTAAGGTCGAAAAGGCGGTGTTCCATCGATTGCTCCATTTTTTTGTTCGCGCAGAGTTCGCTGAGAACGCGGAGATTCAGCCGGTTGGCCGATAGTCGTTCACGAGCCTGCGAATGCCTTCTTTCATTGTCAGACCCGAGAAGTTTAAAAGCAGCCCGACGGGCTGCCTCATCAACCGCAGATAGGTCAGCAACTGCTTCGCATGGACCTTCGTCAATTGCTCGACGGCCTTGATCTCCACGACCAGTCGATCGTCAACCAGAAGATCGACACGGAATGCCCCTTCAAGCCTCAAACCGTCATATTCGATCGCCACAGGAACCTGCCTTGCCACCTTGAAGCCAGAGCGTTGGAGACCTGCCGCAAGTACCACTTCATAAACGCTTTCAAGCAGGCCCGGCCCAAGTTCCCGATGAACTTTGATCGCTTCCCCCACCACGGCGGCGCTGACGTCATTAATGTCCAACACCCCCTCCGCGTCCTCTGCGATCTCTGCGCGATCCTATCAAACCAAAATCACAAATCCTTCGCCAGCGCCTCTATATCGGCCATGCCGATCACGCTGGTGACCGAAACGTCCGCCACCGTGCGGTTGATCATCGGGCCAAGCACCTTGCCGCCCAGTTCGACGAACTGTTCGACGCCCGCGTCCCTCATCGCGATCGCGCTTTCGCGCCAGCGCACGCGGCCGGTGACCTGTTCCACCAGCAGGCGCTTCACTTCGGCCGGATCGGTGACCACGGCAGCGGTGACATTGGCGAACAGGGCCACGCGCAGCGCGGCGGGCGGGGTCTTGTCCAGCGCTTCGGCCATGGCGTCGGCGGCGGGCTGCATCAGCGGGCAGTGGAACGGCGCGGACACCGGCAGCAGCACGCCGCGCTTGATCCCGTGTTCCTTGACCAGCGCCACGGCCCGGTCGATCGCGCCCTTGTGACCGGAAAGGACCACCTGCGTCGGATCGTTGTCATTGGCGACCGTGCAGACCTCTCCTTCGGCCGCCGCTTCGGCCAGCGCCGTCGCCTTCTCGATATCGGCGCCCAGCAGCGCGGCCATCGCCCCCACGCCCACTGGCACCGCCGCCTGCATCGAACGCCCGCGCAGTTTGAGCAGGCGCGCGGTATCCGCCAGGCTGAAGGCCCCCGCGGCGCAGAGCGCGGTATATTCGCCCAGGCTGTGCCCCGCGACGAAGTCCGCCTTGTCGGCCAGCGCGATGCCGCCTTCCTTTTCCAGCACGCGCAGCACGGCGATGGCATTGGCCATGATCGCGGGCTGGGCGTTCTCGGTCAGGGTCAGCGCGTCTTCGGGGCCTTCCCGCATGATCTGGAACAGCTTCTGCCCCAGCGCGTCGTCCACTTCCTCGAACACTTCGCGCGCAATCGCGCTGGCTTCGGCCAGTTCGACACCCATGCCGACCTTCTGGCTGCCCTGCCCCGGGAAAACGAAAGCTCTCATATCCTGTCTCCGCTCCTGCGCGTCTCGAAGTGCTTCGGGCGCGCGCCCTATTGTCGTGGCTCGCCGGGGGCAAGCCCGAACGGCACGATTCTGTTGTCGACGTCATGGCCGATGACGGCCGTCCCCAGAAAGCGGATGCCCGTCTTTGCGCACCAGTACCGCGCCATCGCTTCGGGTTCGGCGCCAAACGGACGGTCGTTTTCAGGCACGTCGCTCACCCGGCCGAGCCGCAGCCCGGCAATGCCCATCGGCGCGAGCAGGGCGGTCACATGGAACAGCAGGCGATCGACCGCGTAGTGATGCTCCGCCACTTCCTCCACCATCACCACATGCCCGGCCAGGTCCGGCATCAGGGGCGTGCCCGCGATCATCGCCAGGGTCATCAGGTTGAACGCCACGGCGGGTGCTTCGCCCAAGGAGGGCTCCAGCCCCGCGTCCGATCCCGCGAGCCAGCCCAGCGTGCGGCGCACCGCCGCTTCGCCCCCGGCGCGGCGGATGTCGGTGGGCATGGGCGCGTGGACCGGATGGCCGATTCTTGCGCGATAGAGCGCGCCGAGCAACGTGCCGCCGTCCGAATAGCCGACGAAAGCCTTGCCCCGCGCCGCGTCGGTCATGCCTGCCACCGCCTCGGCCGCGATACGGTTCGCCCCATAGCCGCCGCGCACGAACCACACCGCATCGAACGCCGGATCGTTGGCGCATTCGAGCAGCGCGCGCAGCCGCAGCGCATCCGGCCCGGCAAAGTGACCTTCGCTGGCGAAGCACTGATCGTGGAAGTGTAGATCGAGTGCCGGAAACTCCGCCAGCGCCAGCGCGGAAACGCGCGCCGCATCCTCGCGCGTGAACGGCGTGGACGGCGCGCAGATGGCGATCCTGTTCATCGGACGATCGGGCAGCGAGGGCATCGCCCTGCCCTAGCCCGTTTCGTCCTTCGGGCGAAGTGGGGAATGACGGTGTTGAGTTGCGCGCCAAGGCGGCATACCGAGCAGGGCATGACAGCCTCCATTCCCGCCGCCGGCCCCTCGCTCACCTCGCATCCCTGGTTCTTCTGCGGCATCGGCGGATCGGGCATGTTGCCGCTGGCGCTGATCCTCAAGGGGTTGGGCGCGGACGTTGCCGGATCGGACCGGGGCCGCGATCAGGGGCGCACGCCCGAGAAATTCGGCTGGCTCGAAAGCCTGGGCTTCACGCTGTTCCCGCAGGACGGCAGCGGGATCGCCCGGGCCGATCAGGTGCTGGTCGCCTCGGCCGCGGTGGAGGACACGGTGCCCGAAGTGGTCCGCGCCAAGGAACTGGGCTGCGCGCGGATGAGCCGGGCGGACCTGCTCGCCACGCTGTTCAACGCCACGGGAACGCGCATCGCGGTCGGCGGCACCAGCGGCAAGTCCACCGTCACGGGCATGCTCGGCTGGATTCTGACCGAAACCGGCGCCGATCCCACGATCATGAACGGCGCGGTGATGAAAAACTTCCGCACGCCGGACGCGCCCTTCGCCAGCGCGCGCGTGGGCGGCGGCGATCTGTTCGTGTCCGAAGTGGATGAAAGCGACGGCTCGATCGCGCTCTATCGCCCCACCGTCGCCGTGCTCAACAACGTCAGCCTCGATCACAAGAGCCTGGAGGAACTGCGCGCGCTGTTCGGCGATTTCCTCGCCCGCGCCGATCGGGCGGTGGTCAATGCCGACGATGCCGAAAGCCGCGCCCTGCTCCCCCGCGCGCGCGACGCAATCACCTTCGGCTTTGCCGAAAGCGCGACGATCGGCGTGGTGGCCGGCAGCGTCATCGAATCCGCCACCGGCATCGCCGCCAGTGTGGTCGACCGCCGCACCGGCGAACAGCACGCGCTCTCGCTGGCGCTGCCCGGCCGGCACAACCTGGCCAACGCGCTGGCGGCGATCGCTGGCGCCTCGGCGGCGGGCGTGCCGGTGGCGCGGGCGGTCTCCGCGCTCGCCACCTTCGCGGGCCTCGCCCGCCGCTTCGACATCGTCGGCACCAGCCCCTCCGGGGTCACCGTGATTGACGATTTCGGCCACAACCCGGAAAAGGTCGCCGCCACGCTGGCGACGCTGAAAGCGCATCCCGGCCGCGTGATCGCCTTCTTCCAGCCCCACGGCTATGGCCCGCTGCGCCAGATGGGCGCTGAACTGGCCGAAGTGCTGGCCACCCGGCTCGGCCCCCACGACGTGACGATCCTGTGCGATCCGGTCTATTTCGGCGGCACCGTGGACCGTTCGCAGGGCAGCCAACGCATCGTCCACCTGATCGGCGCGCACGGCGGCCACGCCGAATACGTGCCCGCGCGCGAAGCCTGCGCCGACCGCATCGTGGAAATCGCCCGCCCCGGCGACCGCGTCGTCATCATGGGCGCCCGCGACGACACGCTGAGCCAGTTCGCGCAGGGGATACTGGGGCGGTTGGGGTGAGCCTGCGGGCGGCCGGGATTATCAGACACCGGTTTGTTGATTTTCGCTCGCGGACGGGCACTGGGCTTGCCCAGCCCCGTTCATCTTGAGCCTGTCGAAGGACGCGCGCGGGGCTGGCCTTCGCGTGGCAAGCCGTTTCAAGATATGACCGTATCACGCGTCCTTCGACAAGCTCAGGACGAACGGACATAGAGATTTGAAGACATTTCACCCCCCGCCTTTCCTGCAACCGCGGTCCTTTTCTGACAAGACAACAAAGCTGACACTGCTAACCTATCGCGATATTAACACCTTCACGATAGTGGATGCCCATGTGGTATGCATTTCTCCCGATAATATGGCCATTTATCGTGCTATTGGACACGATGATTTTGACACCCTTACCTGTGATTTTGATTTGGAAGCGCAAACCCGGTTTAGCGTTGGCAGCGTGCATAATGATGTCCGCACTTCTGATCGCTGATCACCTCGTAAACTTCGACGGCATCACCTATCCGCTACCATTATTCGCGGCTCCCACCGAAACATTGCCAATTAGTCTTATGGTCCTTATCGTAACGGGCGCAATCGCAGCAAAAAAGTGGATGCAAGGACCGTAAACTGAACATCCGTTCCTTCTCAAAGCCCCCACTAAGACCACCACCCACACCAGCCAAATCAGCCCACTCTCCACGCCCCAACACGGCGGAAGCCGAAAGCGCATCCCGCGCTTCCGGCTTCCTGGCCCCGGTGCGACCCGTGGGCTCCTTACTTGATCCTGACGCGCGCCGTCAGTCGAACCGCTTTTCCAGCAGGACCAGATGCGGATCGCCATCGACGGCGTGCGCGCTATAGCCGCGTTCGCGTTCCAGTTCGATCGCGGCGTGGTTGGCGCGGTCCTCGATCGAAATCACGCGCTTCAGGCCGCGGCGGCGCGCTTCCTGGCCGACATGATCGAGGATCGTCCACGCCACGCCACGCCCGCGATAGTCCTCGCGGATCGACACGGCCACTTCGCCGCAATCCATCTGCGCGTCGCACGCAAGCAGCGCCGAGGCGACGAGTTCGCCGGTCGCCTTGTCGAAGCCAAGGAAGCTCTCGGTCTTCCAGTGATCGACATGGGTCAGCAGTTCGAGCTTTTCATGCCCGACGTGCTTCTGTGCGGACAGGAAGCGGAAGCGGCGGTCTTCGTCGCTCACCTTGTCGAAGAATTCTTCCAGCGCCGGTTCGTCCTCGGCAAAGGCGGGCCGGATCGACAGCACCACGCCATCGCGCGTGGTCATTTCGGTCGTTTCCGCAAGTCCGGGCAATGTCGTGCCAGTCATCAGGGCATCTCCTTGGGATCATTCCATGCCAATGGCGGCCTGTTAGCACTCGCAACACGGCAGGCTTTGATCTGGGACAACCCCAAGACCTTTTCCCACCAAATTGCCAGCCCATCCCGATTGCCATTATCGCGGCGGCAATTGCACCGATAAAAACATAAGACTTTAGTCTATGACCGCGATTACATGGAGCGCGCCGATGCTCTACTCGCGCGACAGGGCTCGCCACAGGCACGTCCGCCCGCCGGTCATGCCTCCGACGATCCCGTTATGCTTGCTTTTCCACAGCGATTGGTCTAGGCGCGCGACCGTTCCAATGGTTCGCAAGCGCTTTTGGAATGTTCCCCGCGACATCCGGTCCGGGGGACGGTTCGGCCCTTAGCCCCGGATATGCTCCGGTGTGAAAGACCGGCGGACTCAACCGCCTGGCCGGAAAAACCGTAAGATTAGGACGTAACTGAATGGCCTCTACGGCAACTCCCACGCGCGACGATTTCGCCGCGCTGCTCGACGAATCGCTCGGCGCTGCCGGCAATGGCGGCTTTGAAGGCCGCGTCGTCAAGGGCACCGTCACCGCGATCGAAAACGACAAGGCCGTTATCGACGTCGGCCTCAAGAGCGAAGGCCGCGTCGCGCTGCGCGAATTCGCCGCCCCCGGCCAGGCCCATGGCCTGAAGGTCGGTGACGAAGTCGAAGTCTATGTCGACCGCGTCGAAAACGCCGACGGCGAAGCCATGCTGTCGCGCGACCGCGCCCGCCGCGAAGCCGCGTGGGACAAACTCGAATCCGAATTCGGCGAAGGCAAGCGCGTTGAAGGCGTGATCTTCGGCCGCGTGAAGGGCGGCTTCACCGTCGATCTCGACGGCGCCGTGGCCTTCCTGCCCGGCAGCCAGGTCGACATCCGCCCCGTGCGCGACGTCACCCCGCTGATGGACGTGCCGCAGCCGTTCCAGATCCTCAAGATGGACCGCCGCCGCGGCAATATCGTCGTCTCGCGCCGCGCGGTGCTGGAAGAAACCCGCGCCGAACAGCGTTCGGGCCTGATCCAGAACCTGAAGGAAGGCCAGATCATCGACGGCGTGGTCAAGAACATCACCGATTACGGTGCGTTCGTGGACCTCGGCGGCATCGACGGCCTGCTCCATGTCACCGACATGAGCTACAAGCGCGTCAACCACCCCAGCGAAGTGATCGCCATCGGCGATACCGTGCGCGTCCAGATCATCCGCATCAACCAGGATACGCAGCGTATCAGCCTGGGCATGAAGCAGCTTGAAAGCGATCCGTGGGATGGCGTTGCCGCCAAGTACCCGGTCGGCGCGAAGCTGCGCGGCACCGTCACCAACATCACCGAATACGGCGCGTTCGTGGAACTGGAAGCGGGCATCGAAGGCCTCGTCCACGTTTCGGAAATGTCGTGGACCAAGAAGAACGTCCACCCCGGCAAGATCGTTTCGACGAGCCAGGAAGTCGACGTCATGGTGCTGGAAGTCGACAGCGACAAGCGCCGCATCTCGCTCGGCCTCAAGCAGGCCCAGCAGAACCCGTGGGAAGCCTTTGCCGAAAAGCACCCGGTCGGTTCGACCGTGGAAGGCGAAGTCAAGAACGCGACCGAGTTCGGTCTGTTCATCGGCCTCGATGGCGACGTGGACGGCATGGTTCACATGTCGGACATCGCTTGGGGCATCTCGGGCGAAGACGCGCTGGCGCTGCACCGCAAGGGCGAGCAGGTTTCGGCCGTGGTTCTCGACGTCGATGTCGAGAAGGAACGCATCAGCCTGGGCATGAAGCAGCTTGAAAAGGGCGCTCCGGCCACCGGCGGCAACACCGGTTCGCTGCGCCGTGGCGAAGTCGTCACCGTCACCGTTCTGGAAGTCCGCGATGGCGGCCTCGAAGTGCAGGCTGGCGAAGACGGCTCGACCGGCTTCATCAAGCGTTCGGACCTCGGCCGCGACCGCGACGAACAGCGTCCGGATCGCTTCCAGGTCGGCCAGAAGCTCGATGCCATGGTCACCGGCTTCGATCGTTCGAAGAAGCCGAACTTCTCGGTCAAGGCCCGCCAGCTGGCCGAAGAGAAGGAAGCGGTCGAACAGTACGGTTCGTCGGATTCGGGTGCGTCGCTGGGCGACATCCTCGGCGAAGCGCTGAAGAACCGCAGCTAAGCAACGCTTAGAAGCAAGCAACCCAAAGGCCCGTCCGGAGCGATCCGGGCGGGCTTTTGCTTTGTGCGGCCGCAAAGGCTAGGGTTCCCGACGCCCCGCGACCGCGAGTGAGAGATGATGCCCCTCCAGATTCACCAGTTCCCCTGCCTCACAGACAATTACGGCTATCTGCTGCACGATCCCGCCAGCGGCGAGACGGTGTGCATCGATACGCCGGAAGCCGACGTCTATCTGCGCGAGGCGGCGGCGCGGGGATGGACGATCACCCAGATATGGACCACGCACTGGCATCCGGACCATGCCGGCGGCAACGAGGCGATCAAGGCTGCGACGGGCTGCACGATCACCGCGCCGGCGGGCGATGCGGCGAAGATCGCCGGCGTCGATCGCACGGTTGGCCATGGCGACGTGGTGCGCCTCGGCGCGTGGGAGGCTTCGGTCATCGATGTGGGCGGCCACACCCTGGGCCATGTGGCCTATTACGTGCCCGGCGCGCAGACCGCCTTCGTCGGCGATTCCCTGTTCGCGCTCGGCTGCGGGCGGATGTTCGAGGGGACGGCGCCACAGTTCTGGGACAGTCTCTCGCGCCTGAAGACGCTGCCGCCCGAAACGGCAATCTGCTGCGCCCATGAATATACCGCCTCCAACGCCCGCTTCGCGCTCCATGCCGATCCGGACAATGCCGCGCTGCGGGACTACGCGGCCGAGATCGAACGCCTGCGCGCCGATGGCCGGCCCACCGTGCCCGCTCGGCTTGACCGGGAACTCGCCACCAATCCCTTCCTGCGCGCCGACGATCCCGCCGTGCAGGCCCGCTGGGGCGGTGGCGACGCGGTGGCGACGTTCGCGGCGCTACGGACCGCGAAGGACACGTTCCGCTGACGGACGGCATACAGGGGGGCATACAGACGATGACCGGAACCGCGAAGCGTCCGCCGCGCATCACGTCGTTTGACGTCGCCGAAGCGGCGGGGGTCAGCCAGTCCACGGTCAGCCGCGCGCTGGCGGGCGATCCCTCGATCAGCGAACCGACGCGGCTGCGCGTGGCCGAAGCCGCGCGCAAGCTGAACTACCAGGTGGACGAGAACGCCGCGCGCCTGCGCCGGGGCCGCACGGGGACGCTGGCGATCGTGCTGATCTGCCGACCGGGGCAGGACCGGAAGGACATCAATCCATTCTACTATTCGCTGCTGGGCAGCGCCTGCGCCGCCGCTTCGGCGCGCGGCTATGAAGTGCTGGTGTCCTTCCAGGACGGGCCGGACAACTTCTGGGGCCACTATCAGGAACGGCGCAAGGCGGATGGCCTGATTGTGATCGGCACGACCTCCAACGCCGCCGCGTGGGATTATTTCGGCAAGCTACCGGAAGGAACGCACTGGGTCTGCTGGGGCGCGCCGCGCGATGATTTCGCATGGGTGCGCAGCGATAACCTTTCGGGCGCCACGCTGGCGACGCGCCACATGCTGGTGCGCGATTATACCCGTATCGTCTGCATCGGCTCACTCACCTCGCCCCAGCGGCAGTTCATCGAACGCTACGAAGGCTATGCCCAGGCAATGGACAATGCCGGGCTGGAACCGCGCCTCGAACATATCGAAAGCGGCCTCCCGCGCGAAGAGCAGGGCCGGCGCGCCGCCGCCCGGCTGGTCGAATCCGGCGCGGCATTCGACGGCATCTTCGCGGTGTGCGACGAGATGGCGCTGGGCGCGCTCAAGGAACTGACCGCGCGCGGCGTGCGCGTGCCCGAAGACGTGGGCGTGGTGGGGTTCGACGGCATCCGCGCCGGGGCGTGGTCCTCACCCCCGCTCACCACGATCGAACCCGATTTCCAGACCGCCGGCACGCTGCTGGTCGATCGCCTGCTGGCGATGATCAATGGCGAGGAAGGTTCCGCGCGGCGCGTTCCCGTGCGGCTCGTCGTGCGCGGTTCGACGCGGGCCTGACATCGCGTAATTGGCCGGAATAGAAAAGGCCCCTCCCGCGACCGGCGGAAGGGGCCTTTTCAAGCGTAAGGCTTCGAAGACCGCGCTCAGTGCGTAGCGAGCCCCGCGATCGCGCTGTTCACCAATGCCTTGTCGGCGTCCGCGCCATGATGGCCAGCGATGAGTTGACCGGCGGCGGCGGCGGCGGCGGATGCGGCCCTGGCGCGCAGATCCTCCACCGCAGCGCGTTCAGCCGCGGCGATCTTGTCGGCCGCCATCTTCTCGCGCCGGGCGATCACATCGCGCGTATCGGCTTCGGCCTTGGCAACGATCGCCGTGGCTTCGTGGCGGGCGTGCTCCAGCATGGAGGCCGCGTCCTTTTCGGCATTGGCGATCTTGGCCGAATATTCGGCGCGCAGCGCTTCGGCTTCGGCGCGCAGCGCCTTCGCTTCGTCCAACTGCTTGCGGATGGCGACGATCTGCTTGTCGAGACCGCCGACGATCAGGCCCGGCACCTTCTTCCACACGAGGATAAGAAGGAACACGAACATGGCCAGCGCCACGAACCATCCGGCGCCCAGACCGGCGACGGTCGGTTCTTCGCCATGCGCCTCGCCATGCGGCTGTTCGACGCCGGCGGTCAGTTCGCCGTGCGCGGCTTCTGCATTAGCCATTGGCCAGCACTCCCTTCACCGCGCCCTGCGCCTGTTCGGCCGAAACCGAAAGGCCGGCAAGGCGGCTGACGATGTCCTGCGCGGCCGATGCGGCAACGCCTTCGATCTCGGTCAGCGCAGCGTCGCGCGCGGTGGCGATGCGGGCTTCGGCGGCCGAAACCGTCTGCTCGATCTTGCCGGATGCGACATCGAGGCTCGCCTGCGTGGTGCTGGCGGCTTCGGCCTTGGCCGTAGCGATCAGCGCCTGCGCTTCGGCGCGCCGCTTGTTTTCCTGCACGCGCCATGCCTCTTCCTCGGCGTCGGCGGCAGCCCTTGCAGCCTCGGCGGCGGAAAGGTCATCGGCGATCTGCTTGTCGCGCTGGTCGACGGTCGCCATGACCTTGGGCACCATGCCGCGGCCGATGACGAAGAAGATCAGGCCGAAAAACACCAGCAGCCAGAAAACCTGGCTGGCATAGGTGGTGGCAAGCTGTGCGATTTGAGGCATCGGTCGGTCCGCGCATCATACGACCGGGGCGAACCCCGGTCGTTCCATCAACATTCGTTCGTAATGACTGACGTCGTCGCGATCAGGCGACGAAGATCAGGATCATGGCAACGACGAACGAAAGCAGGCCGAGAAGTTCCGCGGCGGCGAAGCCGATGAACAGGCGGCCCTGCTGGCCGTCAGCGGCACCGGGGTTGCGCAGCGCACCTTCGAGGAACTTGGCGAAGACGTTGCCCACGCCCAGCGATGCAAGGCCAGCACCGATGGCGGCAAGACCAGCGCCGAGAAGCTTCGCGCTCTGTGCGTCCATGATAAAAACTCCCTCTTTCAGATCCGTAGTGGAAAAGTTGCGCCTAAAATATTCGGCAAAACAACCGGGCAAAGGCCCGGCACGAAATTTCAAAACTCAGTGCAGGTTTTCCGCGTCGTTCAGATAAACGCAGGTCAGCAGGGCAAACACATAAGCCTGGATGCCCGCGACCAGCAGTTCCAGCGCGCAGATGCCGATCATCAGCAGGAAGCTGGGCAGCGCGGCGATGCCGAAGGTCAGCGCACCGGCGTTGGTGCCCGAAATGACGAAGCCCGACAGCACTTCGAGCAGCACGTGCCCCGCCATCATCGCGACGAAAAGACGCAGGCCGAGCGAAAACGGACGCACCATGAACGAGATCAGCTCGATCGGGAAAATGATCGGGATCATCAGGACCGGCGTACCGTGCGGCACGAACAGCGAGAAGAAGTGCAGGCCATGCTTGGCGAAGCCGACGATCAGCACGATCGAGAAGCTGAGGATCGCCAGCACGCCGGTCACCGTGAAGTGGCTGGTGGCGGTGAACGGGTGCAGGCCGACCAGCGCCAGCGGCAGCAGGCCCAGCAGGTTGGCGAACAGGATGAAGGTGAACAGCGAGAAGACGTAGGGCAGATACTTGCGACCGGCGGGGCCAATATTGGACTTCAGCAGGTTGTCGACAAAGCCGGTCAGCCCTTCCACCGCCATCTGCCAGCGGCCCGGAACCAGCTGGCGCTTGGCGCCGCCACCGACGAACACCAGCAGCACGATGGCCGTGATCGCCATCCACAGCGCCGAATTGGTGAAAGCGATGTTGTAACCCGCGATGCTCCAGTGATCGGTGCCGAAAAGCGGCTCGATAGTGAACTGGTGAACCGGATCGACCTTGCCTTCGGCCACGCGCTTAACCCCGTCTCATCGCATATAACAACAGCGCCCCTTGTCAGGGACGCCGGCTCGAAATCCTGATGATATTGCGGAAGGCGACACCCACGCCCACAAACAACATCACCAACAGGCCCCAGGGCGACGTTCCCGCAAACTGGTCGATGACCCACCCCAGAAACGCGCCCCCCGCAAGCCCGCCGATGAGTTCCGCCAGCACCCGGTTTCCTTCGCGATAGCTCGCGTTGGATTCTTCGGGCGCCGGCTTCGCGATACGCTCGTCCTCCCGCTTGCGAGCAGCTTTCAGCCGCTGTTCAAGCGTATCGATCCGCGCATCCTCGCCGACAGGCTCCATCCCGGTTTGCTCGTCGCTCATGCCATTCTCCCAACTGGGCATTCCCAGCACGAAAGCGTGACGTGCGCAACGGCTCCCCGCCGAGGGCGCCGTCCCCTTAGGCGGGGGGCATACGTGAGTCAACCGCCCCGCAACCGCTCTGACCAAGGTCTATGCATACGGTTGCACGGGGCCACCGCACAGAGCGGAATCCCGAGCCTGGAGAGCGTTCCCGGTCAAGTCGGCCGGAAACAGCGCTGGAATCAGGGGCAGCGGGGATCGCGCATCGGCGGCGCGCCGGTGCGCGTCTGCCAGCTTCCGTCCGGCGCCTGGTACTTTTCGCCAGGCGTGGTCTGCGCCACCAGCAGGCAGCCGGAAGTGAGCGCGTATTCCTCCACCGTCGCGCCCTTGGCCTTGGCCTTGTCGGCATAGACCGCCTTGCGCTTGATGTTGATGTCCTCGATCACCGCGCGCAGCGCCGGGCTGGGCGTGGTGACATAGCCGAGATAACCGTCGGCCTTCTCGCCCACCTGCCCCGCTGCGCGCGCGGCGGCATAGGCAGGATCGCGCTGGGCCAAGGCCGTGCCGGGCAGAGCGGCAGCCAGCGCCGCGCCTGCGAGGACCGCGCCGAGCGAAATCGTGCGAAAACGGGATGCGATTGTGCGGGCCATGGTCAGAAAATCTCCGGATTCTTCTCGATCGTGCTGCCCGCGTCCGCCGCGAGCTTGTACACGACTTCCTGCTTGATGTTGATGTTCAGCTCGATGACGATGGGCTTGTCCGGCGCCTTCACCGAAATGCAGCCCGACAGCAGTGCCGTCATCACCGTTGCTCCCACCAGCGGCAGCACCCGCAGAAGGCGCTGCCCGATCCTGCCCCTGATCCCGTCGATCCGTTCATCCATGGACGAACGTTTCGCAGAGCGCGCAGGCAGGGTCAATTCGGAGCTTCTCATGGCAGGTTCCCGCTTTCTGGACGCTGAATGCCGGTGCCGGATACCGCCGGCCCGATGGTGCTGGAACCGGCACCGCCGGTCCCGGTATTGTTGGTAAGCCGCCGCACCGCCCGCCCCTGCGCGTCGACCAGACCCAGCGTGCGCGGGTCCTGGACGTAGTTGGGGTCGTAGAGCGACTTGGCCGAGGTGACGAGCCGGTAGAACGGCGCGCGGATGTTGACGTTGAACTGGATCGGCAGGCCCGCGACCTGCCGCGTCAGGAAATTCTGGCGCGTGCCGATGCCCTGCTTGACGCCGCCGAAGCGCACATTGGTGACGATCTCGCCCGCGAGATCGCCCCGCATCCCGATCGTCATGGTCTTGTAGTCGATGGATTTCAGCGCCTCGAACGCGAAATTACCCATCGCCGACAGGTCCTTGTAAGTCAGCGCTCCGACGTAGGAGACGTTGCCGCCCGGCTCGCGCGAAACCAGGTTGCCCGCTTCGATGCGCCCGCCGTTGTCGTCGAACACCAACGGCATCCGCCCGTCGAAGGTGCCGGTGGCCGCCAGGTTGCCCAGTTCCATGCGCTCGAGGAACTTCGCCGCGTCCAGCCCTTCGATCACCAGGGTATAGCGCCGTGTCTCGGCCACGCCCACGCGCATCACGGTGGGTTCGAGGCTCAGCTTGCCGCCGAGGAACGGCCAGGTCGCGCTGTGCAGCTTGAGCACCTGCCCCGGCTCCATCGCGAAGACGACGACGCCGTCATTCACTTCGATGCCCGGGTTGATCGCGGCCACCCGCAAGGTCTGGTTGGGCGCGGTGACCATGTTGAGCAGGTCGGTGAACTCGACCGTCCCCGCCAGCCCGCGCGCGGGTCCGAAGGCGGCGGCCAGATCAAGCCCGCTGCTGGAGAAGCGGCCCGAACTGGTCACGCCGCGCGCGTTCCAGTCGATCCGGCCCCTGCCTGTCACCGTGCCTTCGACATTGGCGATCACGCCCAGCGCCATCCGCGTCAGCGCATCGGGTTGCATCGCCTTGTCGAAGCGCAGGCCATCGACCAGCAGGTCGGCATGGCCCGAACTGTCGGACAGATCGTGGCGAATCACCGCGCGCGTCACCGTACGGTCGGACTTGGGCTCGCGCAGCACCGCGTCCGCATCGATTCGATTGTCGTGCAGGGTCAGCGTCGCGTCGCGGGCTACCATCCGCTCGAAGCGGGTTGGCCTCAGGCGGTCGGTCAGGTCGAAGCGCGCACCCGAGAGCGTCAGCGTGCCATCGGCATAGCGCCAAGCCCCCGCCGCGTTGGTCAGGTCCATCGGCACCGCCGCCAGCCGCGCGTCCACGCCGCCGAACGTGCCGGCGAAGTCCTTGCCCGCCCGGGCCGTCAGATCGGCGAGATGGAACCGCGTCGCCTCCTCAGGCGGCCCCAACGCCACATCGAGCGCGCGCGCCGTCACCGTTCCCGGCCAGGCGAAGCCGACCGGCCCCGACTGGATGCTCAGCGGCGTTTCGCCCAGCCTGCCGGTCAGGGCGAGCGCGGCCACGCCCAGCGCAACGCGCAAGCCCCCCGCCCCGTTGCGCACGATTGCGCCGCCGGACTGCGGGCAGACTGTTATCGCGCGGCCATCCAGCACCATTTCGCCCAGCGTCAGCCCGTCAAAACGCGGGGTGATGCAATGGCGATAGAGCGCCAGTTCGCCCCGGGCCGAAAAGGCGCCCTGCACGGGCAGTTCCAGATTGCGGGCCGATCCGCCCGGTATCGCGCCGGAAAGCCGGGCCGTGCCGGAAAAGCCCAGTGAACCGTCGGAAACCTGCGCCAGCGACATCTGCGGAATGGCCAGCGCGCCGCCGCCCGCGTGGTATTCGGCCATCGTCAGGCGGAACAGCGCGCCACCGGCCGCGCCGCGCTCCATCACACCCTCGATGCGGGGCAATCCCACACCACCGGTGGCGAAGTTCCCGGCGATGCGCGGCAACCCTCGCGGTTCGCCGGTGACCTGAAAGCGCGACAGTTCCAGCAGTGAAGCGCCACTGCCCCCGCGCAACCGCGCTTCTGGCACCACGAACGACCACCGGTCGCCTTCCTGTCGATAGTGAAGCTGGCCAGCGATGCGGCTGCCGCGCTCCTCGCGCCGCAAAGCCTGCCGCACCTGCGCCACCATCGGCGCGATCAGCGTGCCAGTGGACGATGCCTCGGCCGAAGCGAGACCCGCGTCGAGCGCCGGCCCCTGACGCAAGCCCTTCCCGTCCACATTGCCGCGGAACTCCACGGTGCGAAAACCATCGCGCGTCCGCACCAGTCCGTCCAGCCCGAGCAGTGCAACCGTCGCGCCCGGAGCGTGAACCCCGCCGGCATTGCCCACCAGCCGCCCCGAAAGCATCCCGTTGCGATAGGCCATCGCCGCATCGAAGGTCAGCGCATCGGCCTGCGCCGATGGCAGGGCCAGCGCTCCGCTGCGCAGCTTGGCCTGCACGGTGGCGCCGGCGAAATCGCGATCCGCCCGCGCGTCGACCTGCACCGTGGCCGCGCCCAGGGCCGCGCCCTGCTCCACGCACTGTGCCCCCGCAAGCCGCAACGGACCCGAAAACCGCGGACGCTCGCCTTCGATTACCACCCGCCCGTAGAGGCTCGCACGGCCCAGCGCGCAGCCACCGATATGCGCTTCGGGCACAAGCGCCGCGATCGTTCCGGCAAACCCGTCGCGCAGCGCGCCGGCGCCGTCGGCTTTGAACGCCAGCCGGCCATAATCGCTGTCGATCAGCCCGCGGGCGTCCACCACCTGAAGATCATAATCGGGCAGCCGGAACGGTTCGCCGCTGGACGGACCGAACAACAGCTTGTCGAGCGCTCCGAAACTCAGCTTGTTGGCATGATGCCGGCCATAGAGCCGGGGGCGGATTAGCGTGATCCCGCCGATGCGCGCGCCGCGCAGGCCATAGGCCATGCGTACTTCCATCCGATCGACGGTCAAATCCGGCTTGCGCGGATCGCCGATCACGATGTTGCGCAGGACTTGCGTGCGACCGCCGATGGTCTCGATCTCGTATGTCGCGGGCAGGCCGGTCTGGGCAAGCTGGCTGGCGATCAAGCGGTCGGCAAGGGGTTCGCGCGCCAGCCAAAGGCCGCCTCCGGCCACACCGATGACGCCAAGCGTCGCCAGCGCCGCGCGGCGCAACCGCCGACGGCGCACCAGCGACGGCGCATAGCCGCCGTTCCCGGCCTCGCTCCCCAACCCGGAGCCATCGGCCGCAACGCCGTCCGCCAAATCGGTCCTATCCGCCATTCCGCCCCTTCTTGCGCACTGCCGCGGCTTAGGCAATGCACTGTTCCGGCCACAACGCCGCGAACAGCGAAAGGTGCCCGCGCGGACCCTTCATGAACGACGAACCCGGTCTCTTTGGTGAACAGGTGCCGGAACGGACCCGAAAGATGGTCCGGAGCGGCGATGATCACACTTCGGAAGACCGCGTGCGCGAAGCGGCGCATGATCCCAGCGGCCACCGCGCCCGGCTGCGTGAGCGTTTGCTGGAGGGGGGCGATGATGCGCTCGCCGATCACGAACTGGTCGAATACCTGCTGATGGCGGCGATCCCCCGGCGTGACGTTAAGCCCCTCGCGAGGATGCTGCTCAAGCGGTTCGGTTCGCTCGCCGCCGTGTTCAACGCCGATCCCCGCGCCTTGCAGGCTACGCCCGGCGTCGGGGAAACCGCCGCCGCCGCGCTCCGCATAGCCGGCATCGCGGCGCGGCGCATGGCGCGGAAGCAGGTGCAGGAGCAGCCCGTGCTGGGAAGCTGGCAGGCCCTGCTGGACTATCTACATATCGACATGGCGCATCTACGGCGCGAACGGGTCCGCGCGCTCTATCTCGATACGCGCAACCGCCTGATCCTCGATGACCTTGTCAGCGAAGGCACCATCGACGAGGCCGCGATCCATCCGCGCGAGATTATCCACAAGGCGCTGGACATCGGCGCGGCCGCGCTGATCCTCGTCCACAACCACCCCACTTGGTCATTTTGACCCCAGCACACCCTAGCGCATTACCGCGCATTTTCGCGGTTTTTTATCTCTATTGACAGGGGACGGTTATGTGGCAATTCTTGGGGGTATGGACGTTAACCGCCCCCACTTTACGGCCCCAGTTTTAGAGCCGTCCCCAGCGTAGGAATGACCCGTGGTAGCTTTGACAGATGGCGAGATCAGACAGGCGATTAAACTTGCCGAAGCCAATCGAAGAGAGAGGAGCCTCCCTGACGGGGAGGGCCACGGCACAGGTCGGTTGACGCTGATTCTCAAGCCGATGCCAAAGCGCGTTACAGCGGTCTGGTACGCGGTCCAGTGGAGGGACAAAAAGCGCATCAAGTCGAAGGTCGGCGAGTACCCGTCGCTTTCGCTGGCAAATGCGCGCAAGATTTTCGAGCGAGACTATGCGCTTCCGATCCAGCGGGGCAGCAGCATCAAGGTCGCAGGCGACTCCCGACCCGGGACGGTGGCCGACCTGTTCGAAGCTTATACGGATGCGTTGAAGGACGCTGGAAAGCCATCTTGGAAGGAAGCCAAAAAGGGGCTGAACAAGATCGCGGATACGCTCGGGCGAAATCGGCTAGCTCGGGAAATCCTGCCGGAGGATGTGTTAGGAGTGATCCGACCCATCTATGATCGAGGAAAGCGATCGATGGCGGACCATGTCCGCAGCTACATCCGCTCGGCGTTCTCCTGGGGTTTGAAATCTGAAAACGATTATCGAAGCGCCTCGCCACGTCGCTTTCGCCTGACCTTTAATCCGGCTGCAGACATCCCGACTGAGCCGAAGGTGGTTGGTACGAGGTGGCTGACCGAGGAGGAATACGTGCGCCTCTACAAATGGCTGGAATGTCCCGATGCACCTGTGCATCCCCCATATCTCAGAGCGGTCCGCTTGCTCATGCTGACCGGCCAGCGCGTCGAGGAGATCGCTCGGCTCCATGTCAGTCAGTATGATCGAAAGGAGCAAATCCTCGATTGGTCAAAGACCAAGAACACGAAGGCGCACGCAATCCCGCTTCCCTCGATCGCGGTCGAGCTGCTGGAAAGCATCACGCCTAACGAATACGGCTGGTTTTTTCCTTCGGCAACCGACCCGAGCAAACCAGTCGCACATGGTACTCTCTATTCGTTTATGTGGCGAGTGCGAGAGCGCGGCGTCATTCCCGACGTGACCAATCGCGACCTCAGGCGAACCTGGAAGACATTGGCGGGTAAGGCTGGCGTCTCCAAGGAAATCCGCGACCGGCTTCAAAATCACACGCTTCAGGACGTGAGCTCGAAGAGCTACGATCGCTGGAATTATATGCCTGAAAAGCGTGCCGGAATGAAAAGATGGGATAAGTTCGTGACGGCGCTTCTCGCTCGCAAGGCGCTCCGGCTGGCAGCCTGAAAGGCTCCCGCTGCCGGGGCGCTTCCACACAGATCAGTAGTTAGGAGCCCTCACTCGAAGGCATCATCCCCGAAACGCACTCTCAACTTGATCGCAACGCTATTCGCATATCTCCGCTGACGCCATTCGGTAGGGCTGTGGTAGATGCCAATGGCCTTCCAGTAGTCGTTCGATAATCTGAGAGCAGAGAGGAAGATCCAGCGCGCGGCCTGCACATTGAAGCACGGATCGCTTTTGAGCCAGCCTCTCACCTGCTCCGGTGGTCGCCCGGTCAGTCTCGAGAGCTTCGGCACCCAGAAGCTGTTGACCTGGAGTGGTCCAAGATCATGGGTGCCGTTGCCGTTCGGCACTTGCGCCCCGATCCAGCCCCCTTCTTGGTCGCGCAGTCCCCAAAGGGTTTTCTCAAGCCAGGCGCGACCTCCCGCTGCCTGCCGGATGCATTGCCCGAGGCGCGCCTCGTGATCGGCCGACGGTGTACCTCTGGCGTCTGCATGGCCTGCTGATGCCAGGAGGATCGCGAGCGGTAGCAAGCGCCGGGCTGGTTTTAGATCAACGGTCATGCCCGCCTCCGTGATCCCGAGCGGGGGCGTGCTGAGGCTCGGGTGGCGGCTGTTGGGCTGAGGACGGCTGCTGCGGCCCCTGCTCGCGGTCGTCTCCCCTGCCCGAACTCCGCTCGAGCAGAGAGATAATCCACCGATCGAGGAAGCTCGCTGCCGATTGCGCCCGCCCCGCGATATAGGAAGAAAGGCCGTTAGCCCTGGCCACTTCCGGCTGTGTTTGGGCCGTCGAGAGACGGTCCTTGCGGGCCTGCCGCTCGACGCGCTGTTCGTCGCGCAGCCGATCCCAGCGCTCCCCATGGAGCGCGGTGCGCCCTTTCACGCTGTCCTTCTCGATCCGACCCAACCCCTGGAGTGAGGATGTCTTCTCGCCCGACCGGAGGGTCAGTTTTTCTACGAGCCGCTCGCGGTCCTCGGTCCAGAGACTCGCACCGAACCGGGCGCGGGTGATCGCTGTGTAGTAATTCTGACCGGTCACCAACGGCGAGTTCACCGGCGCGAGAACATAGACTCGATCGTAGGTCTTGGACTGCGCTGAGTAGACGGTCTCCCCATAGCCATGGTCCCAGTTCTTGTGGCGGGAGAGGTCGATCTCCTGCGCCTTCCCGTCCCGATCCCAGCGGATCGTAGCGATCATGCCGTCGAGCCGTTCGACCGTTCCGCGCTCGGCATTCTTCAGTCCGAGTTCCTTGTTGACCAGACGCCACTGGATCCGGTCGCCCTCGGCGAGGTCGCGCTTCTCGTCCTTGAAAACGTTGATCTGCGACGCTCGGCCAAGGCGAGGATCCCACTGGATGGTCCGCCCATGCTCATCGACGATGTTGACCATCTGCCGGCCACGAGCATCGCGCCCGACGCCCACCACCTTATATTCGGCATCCCGTGCGATGCCGAGGCCGGCATTGTCACGCGAGAACACCACCACCTGCCCACGCGAGTAGAAGCGCGCAAAATGCTTCTCCTGATCGGTCATGCCCGAGGGCGACAGGATCGAGAGCCGCGCATCCTCGGCGGCGACGGCGCCCTCCACCTTCAGGGCTTCGCGCACTTTGGTGTTGACGATCAGTCGGGTCGCGTTTTCGAGGACGAGGATGTTGGTCCTGTCCCGGGTTTCGGGGGGTAGCCGCGTCCAGTCGGCGACCAGCGCGACCGCGAGCTTCTCCGCGCTGTCGCCGCTGATCACCTTGTCGAGCGCGCCGAGCGATCCATCATAGTTCTGGAGCCGCGCCAGGCGGACCGCCTGGGTGATCTTGTCAGCCTCCTGTCGTACCGTCTCCCGCAGTTCCGCCTTGGGTAGGCCGAGGCGCTGCATCAGCCAGAAGGGCTTGCCCTGCTCGATCGCCCCCGTCTGGCGGGTGTCGCCGAGCAGGATCAGCCGCGCGCCGGTGGTCCGGCTGATCTCGAGCAGGCGGACCGCCTGCCGATTGCCGAGCTGCCCGGCCTCATCGACGACGAGGACATGGCCGTCGTCGAGTTTGGCGCCGCCAGAGGCGAGCAGGCTGGCGACCGTGCGCGATTCGATGTCCGCCTTCTTGCCGAGTTCGCCGGCGGCTGATGAGGTGGGAGCGAGCGCGATGAGGGTCGCTTCCTCCCCCGCTGCCTCGCGAAGCGCGCCGATGATCGTCGACTTGCCTGAGCCCGCGACACCATGGACGCCGACCACCCGGTCGGAGGAAAGCCCCAGATGCAGAAGAGCCGTCCGTTGGTCAGGCTTCAGTCCGTGCGCGATCCCCGCATCACGCAGGCTCTCGACCGAGGCGAGCGGCTTCGCGTCTCCCAGCGCCAAAGCCAGATGGTCCGCAAGGGCCATTTCAAGGCGCGCGGTCTTGCGTGACGTCCGGCCACGTGTGTGGACTTCGTCGCCGGTCGGATGCCGCGTTTCGAGGAGCTTGGCGCGCGCCTGGTGCTCCTCGACGATCGGCCTGACGTCCGACAGCCGAACTTCGCCCACATGGGAGGCCAGAGCCGTCTGCAGCAACCGGCCGAGATTGTTGACGGCTTCCTTCCCTTCCGACTGCCGGAGCCCGAAGAGCATCGCCCGGGCCGCGACCGGCTGGGGCACCTCGATGTCGCGCGCGCCCGCTTTCTCGGCATCGGCCCGCGTGTCATGCACGGCTTCGGCATGCTTTCCGAGGCGACCTTCCCAGCTCTCGTGGAGAGCTTCGAGGGACATTTTCTGCTTGGGCCCGCGCGTCACATAGAAGGAATGCTGACGCGCAGCCTGCCCGGTCAGCCCGTGCTCCTTCGCATGGGCGTCGATCTGCTCGGCGCGCTGCGACATGTCGATGATCAGAGCCTTGGGGACACCCCGGATCTCGAACAGCCCCTTGCGCGGGTCGAACTCGACATCGTAGCCGCGCTCGCGCAGGAGATGCGCGAGTTCGTTGCGATAGACCTGACCAGCTGTCATCTGCTCGGCAAACATGGCGCGGGTTTCGAGACTGACTTTCTTCTCACCGTCCCGCTCGTCGGTGATGTTCATGACGACGACATGGGTGTGGAGGTGGGGATCGAGTTCGCGTGAGGCATGCTCGGTGAAGCGCGCGTAGATCAGCCGCCCGGTCGTCTTCTCGGTGACCTCGCCATCGACGCGGTGGCGCATCGTGGCATGTTCCTCGAGATAGGAGAGCGCGACGCTAACGGCCTGCTCATGCGCCTCGACGATCCGCTGATCACCGGCGACCAGCGCCATGATCGACACCGACTTGGGGGCGTTGACAGCGAAATCCCAACCCGGATGGTGCTGGATTTCTCCGTTGGCCCGGCGCCGGCCCAATTGCTGGTCCTCGACCTTTCCGGCTAGCAGTTCCTTGAACATGACCGGATCGACCTTGCCATCCAGGCCGAGTTCAGCGGCGATCTTGCCACCCCATTCGGAATGCTCGTCGGCGCCTTTGGTGTAATAGTCGCCGACCGTGTAATAGCGAGCGATATTGGCGGGCTTGCCCTTTAGGCGGATGGGATTGATCATGCCGGCCTCGCTTTGTTGCGGGCGCCGTCACGACGACCGTGCTGCTCAAGGCGGAAGCCTGCAGGCTTGCCGAACAATTCGAGGCGAGGGCGTGGAGCCTGCTGTTCTCCCCCTCCAGGCGGATCGGCGGGCGGTGGCATAGGACTCTCGCTCGAGGCGTCCACGGGCGCGGTCGGCGGTTCATGCGGTTGCGGGAGCGGAAGCTCGGCAGGTTGCTCTTCGGAGCCAGCCCGCCGCCGCTTCGGAGGGGAAGATTTGGGCCTGGTCGGCGAGGATGAGGCCAGCGGTGCCGGGGGGAATTCGACGACCGGCCCAGCCAGCCTGATGGGAGTGGTTGTCCGCTCCTCGAACGCCTCGGCGACCGACGCCACCTTGTTGTAGCTGTCCTCGAAGCGGACCACCGGCAGACTGCGACCGAACCTCAGGTAGCCCATGAGGTTCGGCAGGTTGGTGACCTCGGTGTGCATGACCAGCGGCCGGGTGACCTGCATGCGCGAGAGGTTCACACCATCGCGCATGTCGTTCACGCCGTAGGACATGCCCTCATTGGCTTCGACCTGCTCGACCTGCCCGAGATTCTCGCTGACATGCTTGGCGGTGGGGGTGTCGTTGGCGCGGAGAGCCACCCAGGTCGAGCAATAGCCGGTGATCGCCGCGGCATCCTGAATGCCGTAGGTCGCCTCGAGCTGGGGGTAGCTCTGGAAGCCGAGGATGCCGCAGCCGCCATATTTGCGGGCACGGGCGAGGAAGTCGCCGAGCGAGGGCAGCTTCTGGAGCGTCGGCAGCTCATCGATGACACAATAGAGGCGCCGGTTGCGATCGGGCGTCATGCTCATGATCGCGCTGATCGCGATGTCGAGCCACACCGTGATCAGGGGTCGGAGTGAGGGAAGCTGGTCAGCCTTTACAGTGATGAACAGCCAGCTGTCGTCCTTCTCATTGGCGACCCAGTCGCGGATCGAGAACCCGTCGGCGGTGTCGTCGAGATAGGAGAAGCTGCGCATCACGGAGGCGAGCTCCGCCTGGATGCCGGCACTGGTGCGCTCACCCTCGGTCGATATGAACGCCGCCGCATCGGTGCCTGCGGCGAAGGCGGCGAGATCCTTCAGCTTGGAGCGGAGCAGCGTGTCGAGCAGGATCGAGACGAGGGTACGTTCCTGCTTCGCCAATTTCCGGAGCACGGCGACCAGCGTGCCCCGCGCAGCCTTCGCCCAGAAAGGATCGCCCGTCTTGTCGGGGATCGTGGACTCCGCGATCTGGTCGTAATGATAGTCGCGCGGCACATCGACCCAGGGCGACCATGAGTCTGCGCGCGCATCGAGCGGGTTGAGCAGGGCGTCGATGCCGGGCCGGTAGAATTTCTCCACGAAGGTGCCGGCGGTGTCGTAGACGATCGCCCGGCGCTTCCGCTTGCGGATCCCGTCGAGCATCTTGACGATGATGTTGGTCTTTCCCGTTCCAGGAGCACCGCAGATCAGGATGTGCTCCGGTTCGAAAGCGTCGGGCACATTGACGCCGCCAATCTGGAAGCTGCCCTTGGCCTGACGCCAGAGCGCGCGGCGAACCTGCTTGACGGTGCCGAACCGCGCCCCGCGCAGAAACTGATTGGAGCCGAGCCCCCTCCCCGTCCGGGTGAAGTAGAACCATGCCCAGAACAGCATTGCGAGGGCGAACAGACCGGCAAGCAAAGCTCCGTGGAGGAGATAGGTTTCGAAGGCCGCGAGCGTCTTATGGGCGACGCCCGAACTGACGAGGCTCTTGGGAGTGGTCCAATATTGTTTGCCGGCCGGTGTCTTGAACAGGATCGGTGTCGCGTTACCGGGCAGCGTATCACCCATGAAATAGGCCTGGGTGATCTTGAGCATCACGAAGCGTTCGTATTCGGACGACTTTTCGAGTGCGTACCAGATGATGCCGCCGATCCAGATCACCAGCCCCGCGAGGAAGGTCTGGTAGAAGACCTGGGTGGTCATGCGGACATTGTGGACGATGGCCTGGCCGCCACGCGTCCAGGAGCCAAGCGTGTCATGGCGGAAGATGCTCACGGCCGGTCCTGCTCGGGATCGAGCAGCCCCCTTTCGCGGAGGAGCCGGCGCGCTTCACCCAGTCCCTTCTGGAGAATGTCCGGCGAGCGCTCTCCGACCGAAGTAGCGAGGATCGCGAACGCCTGGATGACGGTCGCGTGGAGTTCGTCGAAGCGGGCATGATAGCCCGAAGGATCACTGCCTTCGAAGCGTTCGAGGATGTCGCGACAATAGGTCGCGGCGCCGAGACCTGCGTTGCGCGCCTGGACAGAAAGGCGCGCATAGAGGTCATCGTCAATGCGGATTGTGATGCGTGCCAAGCGGCGGACTCCTTGTCCGACACGCCAGCAACGTGGTGAAGCGCAGCCTTTATAGCCGATTTACACCGCGATCTCAACAATTTATCGAAACTGCCGCTGGCAGCCACTAAGTGCCAAGGCAGATCAATCCCTTAGGGTAAGAAGCGACAGGACATGGCTGCCACCGGCAGCCGATCAGTGCCAGATCGACAGCCGCTTTGTGCCGACGAAAAGTGGCGGAAATCCAGGCGATTCGCGCCCGCAGCACCCGTGCGTGGGGTGCATTACATCCGCCTCCGGCGTGCGTCCCTCCTCCGCAGCGCGCTTGCCCGCTGCGCCCGTCGACTCGACCGTGGGCGGGTCTCCCCGGTTGGGTGCGTTTGCGGGCGTGATCGCATTCCGATCGCGGGGAAGGCATTGCATGGCGGTGGTCCTTGGTGGATAGTCGAGGGCGGCGGGCAGACCTCCTTGAGCAAGGAGTCTAAGAATGCCCAAGATGACGGAACGCGAACGGCTGGCGAAGATCGAGGCCGATCAGCAAAATCTCGCGCGGGAAGCCGAGACGGTGCGGCGTGGATTGCGCGCCCATTATGGGAAGCTGGCGACGGAATTGCCGGTCGAACGCTTAAGCGAGCGCGAATTTCGCGACGTGCTGAGCCAAGCGATTCGGGTCGGCGGCGGCGTGGCGATTGCCGCGCTCAAGGGGCTGACGGCACAAGGCGTCCAGGCGGAACCGTCTGCTGGGTCGGCTCGCAAGCGCGCGGTTGTTCCCCCGGCTGGCGGTGATGACGCCTCAACGGCTGTGCATCTTTAGCGGAAAGGGGAGCGACGTTGGCGGGCGGCACGCCCGGCAAAAGGAGCGGCGCGGGGAAAACCGTTCGGGTTTCCCCCGCTCGTGCCAAAGGCACGACAAGGGGCCGGGAGCGGTTGCCCGCCCCGGCCCTTCTCTTGGTGGCTTCGCGATCAGGCCGCTATGACGCGGCGCTTCTTTTTGATCGGGACATCGGGCGCCTGATCTGCCCGCATGAAAACATGGGTCGGGACGCGGTGGCCCTTCTCCGGGTTGAACAGGTCATAGAGGCTGGACTGGATGCCCGACCCTTCGCATAGCAACGCCTCGACGGGCATAAGCTCGGCAATGTTGCGATTGCGCCGGAAGGCTTTGCCGTTGCCGCGCCCATAGAGGCCGAACGCGATGCAGACCACGCCCCGCTGTGCGGCCCATGCTGCGGCGGCTGCATCCACCCCAAGGCGCTGCCCGGTGGTGACAAGCACCATGTGAGGAATGCGCGTTCTGATCTGGTCGAGCCGTCCCCAGATAATCCGCCAATCGTGCCAGTCGGAAGGGCCGGACACGACCACGACGGGGCCTTGCGGGTCGTATCGGTCACGCTTCCGTTCGGACCTTGCGCGCAGGAAGTCGAGCGCCGAAATCTGGCTGGCGGTGGTGACATGGGACGCGCGCGAACCCTTTGCGGGCGACCATGGGCGACCGGCATAGGCACGATACATTGCCGCCGCATAGTCGCGCATGGCTTCCATGGCGGCGCGCTGTTCCGCGACCGACTGGCATTCAAGCTGGGTGTCTTCCAGTTCCTTGTTGAACACCTCGCCCGGTTCCAGACGGCGGGCCATATCGCGAATGGTATCGGCCAGCCTGTCCTCGCGGCCTTCCAGCTTGTTTGCGACGAAATGGAAGCTGTTTACGAAGCCCCATGCGAGTTCCGGGGCAAGCGGGTCCAGTCGGGTATCGCCTAGCAGGTCGAAGATGGCGGCGATGATGCCGCCGCATTCCGCCTGTGCCGCGAGCGGATCGGGCATGAAATGTTCGGCCGGTTCCTCGTCCGGCTCGATGATGGTGAGGGGCAAGGGGTCGCCGAAGGATGCCACGAAATCGGGCGTGGCGATGGCTTCGGCATAGAGTTCCGGCAGGTCGGCAAAGCTGCTAACGCTGCGCAAGGCCGTTGGCTTGCTCATGGGATGGGTTCCTTTGGTCGGGTGACGGTTCAGGGTCCGGGGAAGCGTTCCAGCGCTCCCCCGGCCCGCCTTTGGTGCCGCTTAGAAGGGCACCTCATCGTCAAGGCTGCGTCCGCCGCCGGTATATCCGCCGTCCGGTCCTGCGGTGCTGCCGCCGGAGAAACCGCCGCCGGTCCGTCCGCCGAAACTGCCCGACCGCTGACCGCCGCCATTGCGCCCGCCAAAGCTGCCGCCCTGCGCCTCGCGCTCGCGTTCGCGCCGCCACTGGACATCGAAGCCGTTCGTCTCGTCCCCGAAAAGGGCGATGGGCAGCGGCTCGCGGAAGCTCGGATCGTCCACCATGCCGGACAGGAACACCTCGTCATTGGACTTCATGCGGCGTTCCCAGACCACGCCGATCTGGATTTCGTCGCCAGCGCGGTTCGTCTCGTAAATCTCATAGACGGGGGCACTGTCGCTCTGTCGATCCTCGACGCGGCGCATGATGAGGTAAGGAAAGCGCATTTCGCGGGTGGCGATCTTGCCGATAATGTCGCTGGCGCGCTCGTCGAACTTGAAGCTACCGATCTTCATGACTTCATCCTTTCTCTGTGCTGTGGCTCGTTTCTCTTTCCCGGCCACATCTGAACCCTACTCCCTCCCCTCCATTACTTCCATGGCATTGATTTCTTGACAGAAATCCATCGTACCTGGTGAGCCTGAGCAAGAAACAGCCGCGCAGCGGCCAACAGACACAAAGACGCACCGGCCGCGTCAGCGGACGGTTCTGCTTGAATGGGAAGGGAGCGTGGACCGGCTGACAAGTCATCGCACCCGGAGCCGCCTTCGCAGGTCCGAAGGCGCAGGGCGGGGCTCTTGTCCGCAAGAAGCACGGGAGGGGCTCTAGCGAAGCTTGGCGAAAAGGGGCCGGCGCTTCTGTTGAAAACAGACAAACATCGCCGGCCCCTTTTCGCCTAGCGTAGCTTTGCCCCGACGCAATTCTTGCGGACGAAACCCGTCCTGCAACGCACGGATCCTGCGAGGGCGGCGAAGGGGGTGATGGCTTGTCTGCTGGCTCCACGATCCGCATCGCGCGACTAGCGCGATTCCTTAGGCGAAGCCTGCATTGCGATGGACGTGCCGGGCATTCTGGCGTTTCGGGAAGAATGCCTCCCTGCCCGGCATCCCCGCGGAAGGGATCGTTACGGCGTCAGCCGCCAAGACCCCAAAGGGGGCTTGGTCGGAGCGGAGCGGAGATAGAGCCCGGTGCCCGCTTCAGCGGGCATCCGCCCGACCTCGGGACGCTTATCCTGTCGTCTATCGCTCGGAGTGCAATCCCGGAATGCCCCGCTTTCACGACAAACCGGAGGCTTGACCTAGTGCAATCCGCCGGATCGTGGTTGCCGGATCATCGCCCCGTGCTGAGCTTGCGCCATCGGGCACCATGGGTCGTGGACCGCTCGAAGCCATAGCCGGCCAACATAAGGTCGTCATCAAGATAGGGGTCGTTGGCGAGGAGGTAGCGAACCGTCATGCTGTTGCCATGCTGGACCAGATATTGCTGGTTGATCATGCGGGCGGCGTCAGGCGGCAGGGTGGAATTGCTGAAGCCCGGTGGGCCACCGGCGATGATGAAGGCGCCACAATATCGATCGAGCGTGAGCCACCAGGTTCGCAGGTCGTTGAAGAAGGCGCCGAAGATGGATTGATGGCCCGGCGCCGAGATCATCAGCGTGGGGTTCGTCGATGTCCGCAAAGGGATCGGCGAATGGCAGACCATCACGTTGATGGCGTCGGCGTCCTCGGGGATATTCATGTCCATCGCGCCCTCGCGAAACAGGGCGTGCGCATTGTCCGCGGACGCCGCGATCCATGTGTGCATCTCCTGTTCGTCCTCGCTCAAGTTGCCGTCGAGCGCGCCATCCGCGAAGCGGGCGGACTCAGCCTCGATGAAGCGCAAGGTCTCAAGGTTGCGACGTTGGAGGTGACGGGCGAACCCATAGATCGGGATCTTGTCGGTCTCGGCGAGACTGGTGCCGGCACCCTCGACGATCTTCCTCCAGGTCGCACTGTTGGAGAAAGGCGTCTCGATCATATGGTTGATCGGGCCTTCGATCGACCTTTCGACACCGTCCGCGACATAGTCGTGGAGGGAGTCCTCATAGCCGATGCGATCGATGGATTTGCGGTCGATGGCGAGGATATCGCCATGTCGTTCGACCACGCGAACCTTGTTCGCGTCGTCCGGGCAGGCAAAGCGACGGAGGTAGAATTGCGGCACATAATGATGCCGCCTGGGCTTCTCGGCGGTCATTCTGGCGTTCCCTCGGCAGGGGGCGCAGCCCTGACCGATGCGGCCTGTGCGTCGATATCAAAGCCGTCGATCGAGAGGCCGACGATCATGTTGATGAAGGTCTTGGCCACCGCGATCACCGCCTCGGCCTCCTCCTTGTTGCTGAAGGAACCTTGGTGGACGACGGCGTTGCGGACGGTGTTGATCTTGCCCGCCGAGCTGATCAGGGCGCGTGCCGTTGGGCTTGTCCGGGGGGTCGCGAAGAAAACGGGTACGAACAGGCGCTCGACCTTCAGTGGGAGACTATTTGCCCAACGGAGGAACTGGTCGACGATGGCTGCATCGAACTGGGTCTTCTTGCCCCACTCGGTGCGTACCGCATAATTGGCGGCGATTTCCGCAGCCGTGGCGCAACGCACGATCGCTGCGGATGGTTCATCGCGCCCATGGAGCCCCGACAATTTGGTCCACTGGGACTGGAGTTTCTCAAGGTCGGTGCGCTCATTATAGGGCTTCCGCGAAGATTTTCGGTGGGCATCGCCTTTGGCACTCTTCACGCATTCCCCTGTGTCTGATTGCACGCAACTCTATCGCATCGTCCGTCACCACGGCGAGGTTTTGATGACTTGCAACTATGGGAGAAAGCTTCACCTTTTGGGACGCGCGAGGAAGCGCGCAAGAGGATTGCGATGATGTCGACGGCGGAGCAGTTACCCAGGATCTTTCAGGCAAATCTCGGGCGGTTCTTCGATCGCGTGATCTTGCCCGTCATGGACAAGCTGCCGTCCCATGCGGAGCTTGAGACCGGGGAGACCGATAGCCTTGATCAGTTTCTCGATCGGGCGGCGGCGCAGGTCGACAATTATACTGCCAATGAGGCGGCCAAGGCGTTTGTCCTTACCCTCGCCGGTTTGTTCGAGCGACAAATGAGCCGCTGGGCGCGCGCGATACAGGATGCTGGGGGTTCCGATATGGGCAAGCTCAACGGCTTTGAAGCACTGCTCGCCGGCTGTGCCGAGCGCGCCGGTATCGACCTTATGCTTGAGCCTCTTGGAGAGGCTCTGACGGAGATGTTCGTGGTTGCCAATGTCGTGCGTCATGGAGAGGGGCGATCCTGCGAAAGGCTGCGCGCGCTTGCCCCGCACCTCTGGGATGAGGAATCTGTCGACTATCACGATCTCCTCCCCGGAACGCCGGTGGCAAGTGAACATGTGCGCATCCGGCAAGCGGACCTTGAGCGCTATATCCGGGCCACCACGCGGTTCTGGGGCTTGGCCGATCCCCTTCCCCTGGCGGTGAAGAATCCGCCTTATGGGAGCCTATGACGGCGTGCCGGAGATGTTCGAACCGGAGGACGAAGAGCCACGCTATCGTCGGGTGTCCGACATCGGGCGGAGCGATCTTTTCGAGGCGCTGAAGTCGCTGGCCGGCTTTGCCGAGAACCCGTTTCTCGTGATGCAGGCGAGCCAGCTTTGCCATGTCGATAATCTGCTGAACGGCCTTGAAGAGCAGGTCCTGCAACAGATGGCGGAGGATGATCCGCCACGATCGACCATGGCCATGGTGCAGGCGCTTTCGCCGATGTGGATCTTCGCTGCCTATGAATTGCTGCGCACGTGGCGGCAGCGCTGTGAAGAGGTCATCAAACTGGCCGAAAATGGTGGGTTCGACCAGAAGGCGAGCCATCTCGAGCGCGAGCTTGGGTACCGTCATTATGACCGGGAGCTTCGCGCGCAGCAGTTGCGTGATGCGCAGGAACGCCCGGAACTGGTGGATCAGATGCGAGTCGATCTGCGCCGCACGGAAATGGGGTTCACCACGCTGGAGTTCATCCGGGTTGCGCTCGCCAAGCATGAGGTCAGCAAGAAGGGCAACAAGAAGCCCATCGCCTTTGCTCCGGGGCTGGCCCTTCCCAATCGCCATACCGGGTCGATGGACTATGAGATGAGCAATGGCGGCTCGATTATCGGCTATGTCTCCCGTCGCGACATTGCGGAGACGATCCGGTTTTTCCCTGAGGCGGACAATCCAAGCGATGAGGATCTGACCGGATTTCGGCACTATATGAACCCGCACGATGTCGAGCCACCAGGTTCGAACGGGAGCACGCCATGACCAAGGGCATGCCTGCGCAAACCCAGCCGAAGGCGTTTGATCTGCTGGCGTCGCTGGCAGCCTTTGCGCAGCGTGAAGGCGTCGCCCTCAACGATCCGACGCTAATCGACAGGTTCATGACCGATGCTCGACCGAGGCTGGAAATGGCGTTGTCCGACGCGGCCCTGATCCATGGCTCACGGATCGAACGGCTGTTCGAGGCGACGGTTCTGACCCTTGGACGCTATCGGATGCTGAAGACCGAGGACATCGGCCGTGTTCATGGCAGCGGGGCATCGCGTGCGCCGGATTTCCGGGTTGTTCTCGACGACGGCGCGCAATGGCTGGTCGAGGTCAAGAATGTCCGTAGCGATAAGCCGCTCAGGCAGCGCACCTCCATGTCGGCGGCTTATCTCAACTCGCTGCAGTGCTATGCCGACATGGTCGGCACGCCGCTCAGGCTGGCGATCTTCTGGTCGCTCTGGAACATCTGGACGATCATTCCACCGGAGCGTTTTCGCCGTTCCGATGGCGGCCTGCGTGTGACTATGCAGGAGGCTGTGATGGCGAATGAGTTCGGCAGGCTCGGCGAGGTGATCATCATGACGCGGCCACCGCTCCGCCTGGTGCTCGACGCCGACCGGAAAATGCCGAGAAAGTTGAGCCCGGAGGGGTTGGCGGAGTTCATGATCGGCGCCGCGCGCATGTATAGTGGGGACACAGAACTCACCGATCCTCGGGATCGCAGGCTGGCGCAGATTCTCTTCCTGTTCGGGGATTGGACCGTGGGCGAGCCGATCGCACGGATGGATGGTGTCGAGATCGGAGGTGTCGAGTTCGTGGCGCAGCCTGAGGAGCCATCGGACCAGGGCTTTGACGGGATCGGCTGGGCCAGCCGGATTTTCAGCCGCTATTATGCCGCGCAGACGGTCGACGGCGATCAGGTGATCCAGCTCCATGGTAAGGCGGTGCCCGAATGGTTTGCACCGCTTGGGGCGTGGGACTTCAAGAACAGCCGGCTCCCTTTATGGCTGGGGCACATCGAGCCGAACAGCGATCGGATCAAGGCCGAGCCTGGTCCCGATTGACTCGTCGAGTCCCGCACGAATGGCGGCGGCGATATCGCCATTCAGTTCATCGGGTCTCAGACCGAGAAGGGAAATCACGCGGCGGCGCAGCTCGGGAATATATTTCAGGAATTCGCGGTCCTTGCGCTGGTTCGCCAACAGCGTCTCGATCGCCTCAAGACTCCATAATATGGTGATCCAGCATTCCATGAAATCGACCGGCATGGCCTCGAAATCGCGTGCGAGCATGACGCGCCGTATTGCGGGCTTGCCGCCGCAGAAAAAGGCGACAAGGACACGCACGACGAAGCGTGGCCAGCCAAGGAGGGCACTGGATGTATCCAGGCCCTTCGGCAGATCAGGGCATCGGGCCTTGTAGAGGAGGAACAGGATCCAGTAGCGCAGCCGCAGCACGTCGCTGGGACCGAGCGCCTCTTCGTCGCCTTTGAGTCCTTCGGTATAGCCAAGAATATGCCGCTCATAGAGCCGGGCGTCGACCGGCGCGGGCGCGAGCGATGGCTTGCCAGTATCGCGATGTTCAACGCTTTCATCGGCCGGGTCATCCTCACGGTCGGTGTCGGCCTTTTCGTCCGAGAGGTCGTCGAAAGCTGTGTCGTCTTCGGCGGATTGATCTGCTTGAGGGCCGCGGCCG
The DNA here is from genome assembly GCF_003856955.1 of Novosphingobium sp. LASN5T. Lineage (NCBI taxonomy): Bacteria > Pseudomonadati > Pseudomonadota > Alphaproteobacteria > Sphingomonadales > Sphingomonadaceae > Novosphingobium > Novosphingobium sp. LASN5T. The sequence continues at coordinate 28,770 of NZ_RQSI01000001.1, read as the reverse complement.
GAGAGCAGATTGAGGAAGTCGCGAATCGTGTCGCTATATGTGCCGGCAAGACTGTTATCGCCCTCGCCGCCCGAGCGGCCGGCGCCGGAGCGCGCCTGGGTGAACTCCTCATAGCTCAATGAAACGGGGGCCGCCGGCTCGTCCACGCTTTTGCGCTCTTGCGGCCGGGCGGCCGACAGGGCGCGCGGCTGGGTCACGGCCTCGAAATCTGCGCGCACAAGGGTCTCGAATGCCTGGTGCATCCAGAGATCGAAATCAGCGCCATCGGTGAAGGGCGCGAGCGCCCGGGCCACGCTGCCGGTCGCTACCTCCCGACGTCGGGCGCGCAATATCTCGCGATGCGTGATGTGCGCGAGGGTCGAGACGATATCGCCGGTGACCAGTCGAGCGAAGCAGAGGGACTTGTGCAATGCGGGCTCTACCGGTGCGCGCCGCCGATTATCGATCTGGACGAAGGATCGCACCGGGATCGTCCCGATCAGGCGTGCAGACCGGTCGAGCAGCTCGATGTCTCCATCTGCCACATCCGCTTTCGCGGTTGTCCAGATGAGCTGGCCCTGGTCGAGTTCGAAGATGCCGGGCTGTCGGGCTTCGATGGTATCGAGCGGGATCGGGGATGTCACAATCGGCGGTGACAGGTCGGAGAGCTTGATCGGCGTGGCATCGATCCAGCGTTCGAGGCCCAACGCTTGCCGCGCTGCGCCGGCGGGAAGCCTGCGATAGATGCAGGCTTCGGCATTGGCGCCTGGCATCCCGGCTGATCCGAGGGCGGCACTGGTACAGTTGGCGCTGCCGAAGAGGATATGGTCGTGATCAATGGTCGAGGCGATGATGATCTTGGCGTGCGTGAAGCGCCGGGATGGCCACTGAAGATCGACGATCGTCGCCTTTTTGGCAAAGCGTGCATCGACCGGAAATTCATGATGGCTGCGGTTGATCGGGAGGATGATCCGGGTCGGGGAGAGGCGCTGCGAGAGATCGGCCAGCGCAGCGAGATCATGGTCCCAATAGGGACTGATTACCGTCAGACTCTGGACCTTCGCGCCCTGGATCAGCGACACGAACCGGTCTGCGATTCCCGTGTCGCCGGGCCCATGGAGGAAAGCGATGCCAGTTCCATCCAGTTCGTGCACGGCATCCCCTGCTGGCCCGCCGAGCCAGGTCGCACGCTCTTGTGTCCAACGCAGCGCATCGCGCGCCGGAGAAGGGGCGGCGGGCACGAGTGCGTCGAGATAGCGCCAGATAGAGCGAATGATGTCCTGCTCGGGGCTTGGCGTATTCTTGCATTCGATTTCGACCGCGACCTCGGCGTTACCGGCAAGGCCTGATGCGGTGAGGTTGGCGGAACTGACGATCGCCCGGGCGCTTTCCCGGCCAATTTGCAGGATGATTTTTGGATGGAAAATGCCGTTGGCGGCTGGCGGGCTGTAGAGTGCATAGTCGCGACCGAGGGCGGCCGGAAGGGTTGAGCCGTCCGCAAGCGCGAGCGCGGTCATGCGCGCGTCAGTCAGAAGGAGGAGGTTCGTGGCGCCGCTGGCCATGAGCTGGGGCAGCAGGATTTCCTCGACCGCAGCGAACTCCAGGGCGAAGCTGGTGGCGATCGCACTATGGAAAGGGCGGCCGCTGCGGCGACCCAGACGATCGGGGAGCTTCATCGGCCAGCATCCCGCGCCGCCAGACCAAGCGACGTCAGGCCATCATCATCAAGGAGATGGATGTCGGCGAGAAACTGGATTGCGGATGCCAGCCGCGGCGTGGTGGCGACCGGCTGGTAGGCGGCGAGATAGACGAAACGTCCCTCGCGCTGTTCGAACAGGAACGTATAATCGCCCTGTCGCCGCAGTTTTTGCATGGCGACATGGCTGTGCCGTCTGATGACGCGCTCGATCATATAGTCGGCGATGAGCGTGGCGATGCGCTCCCCTTCCCTGCCTTCGAGCCATGATATTTCTGTCCGTAGCGAGTGCGCCATCCCGCGTTCGGGCAGACCTTGCGCCGCGGCGGCAGCCAGATCGGGACGGTCAAGGAGCCTCTGATGGAGCGCGGCTATCAGCAGGAGTGCGCTGACGGCCTTGTCGGCGGCTGCGCCGCGTGCGCCGGTGAGTTCGTCCCACATCTCGGCATAATCGAAGGTACGTGGATCGAGGCCGAGTCGCAGCGCGCGCCAACTCAGGTCTGGATGGGGCTCATCCAGCGTTTCCAGATGGGTGAGGATATCAGCGCGGATCTCAGTAAGCGACTTGCCTTGAGCCTCGGCGTTGATGATCTTTATGCCCCATGCGAGCAGTGCGGCGCATGCTACCTGCATCATGTCCTGGCATTGATAGGCTTCCCAGGCGAGCCGCTGGGTTTCGAGGCTGGGAGGAAGGGCCGGCTCGGGTGGATCGAAAAGATGCCAGCGGACCTGTTCGGGGCTTGGCCACTCCTCTTGCGTGAAGGCGGTTTCGAGGATGAGGTCGAGCGATGCCGCGCGGCTCGGCCCTGACTTGCTCGCGTCATCGGACCGGGCGAAGAGCAGTGTTTCGTAGAAAGTCCGCTCCTCGCTTTCTTCCGCGATCTGCGAAGGTGCGATGGGTTGAAGCCGGTCGAGTTCACGCAGGCTTACCTTAGCGTCGACGATCTTCTGTCGCAGGAGTCTGGCGAGGTCCGGTCCGATGGCATCGGCGAACAGGGAGGCCGCGCGACGGCCGAGATCCTTGGTGGCGACCTGGATGCCGTGGCGGTTTTCGGTGAAGAGGTTCATTTCAGCCATCTGGCTGTAATAGGCGCCCCCGAAGACCCCGAGCGATTGGCGAAGGTACCGTTCCTGCGCGGGATCGGTCGAGGCGGCGGCTTCAAAGTCGATCACGCGTCCCGAGGTCGCGAGGCGGCGATTGGCCCACTCGATACCGCCGACGCCGGTCTCACCCGTCCGTGCTGACACGAGGGCGTAGAGTGCCTCGGCGCGGCGCACCCAGATGCGCCAGGCTTCGAAGTCGCTGGTCGCGCCCCGGCGGGCATAGGTTTCGCTCACCCAGCAATAATAGCCATAGTAGCGCATGCGCAGCGTGACGTTGCTGATGCCCGGGAGCAGTGACTGATAGAGCAGCACGCCGCTATTCTGCATGCCGAGCGGGTCGAGCCCGCGCTTTTCGGCTTTTTCGGTCCATTGTGGCAGCAGGTTCATCGGCCCTCGGTGACTGTTCGGGCCGGCGGCCTCATTTCGCCATAGTAACGAGCGATGAAGTAATGGTGATCAATCGAGCGGATCATTTTGCGGGACGATCTGGCCGGCACGTCGCATCGAGGTTGCCGCAATGGCTGCGAGAACCAGGCCTGCAATCACGAAACAGAGGTCGCCGACGATGCGCCACGCCAGCACCCCCGCGACTCCGCCGAGCAGGAAGGACAGCACCGTACCCGTGTGAAGGCTCAATCGGGTTGTAATCTCCCCGCGATCCGCGGGGCCAGCCTTACCGCGAAGGATATCGAGCATCCTGGCGAGTCCGATGCCGATGTCAGTGGCCATGCCCGATACATGGGTGGTGCGCACCCGCGCGTTTGAAATATGGGTAACGATGGCGTTCTGCTGCCCCATGAGGAAAGCGAGGCCGATGATCAGCATCGGCACCCCTGCGGAGCGATCGAGCGCCATCCGCGCAAGACCGAGCGCGGCAAGAAGAGCGGCTTCGACCAGGATTACGCGGGCGTAGATGGTGCCGATCCCGCGCCGCAGGCCTGAGCCGATTGCGAGCGTCGAAACCAAGGAACCGATGATGAAGGACAAGACTATGGCGAGATAGCCAAGAGCATGCCCCCATTGTCCCATCGCGAGCAGGCTGGAGAGGGCGGACACATTTCCGGTCATGTTGGCGGAGAAGAAGCCGACCTCGTGAAACGCCGCCGCATTGAGTCCGCCCGCCACCCACGCCAGCGCGAAGGCAAGCTTGCGGTCCAGCCGACTGTCGCGTGCGTCGCCCTGGCGGATCAGCATTCCGCGATCATCCGCGCGGCTGCCCGATGCGCACGACTTTGGTGCGGCCTGTCTCGCCGCGAACGATCTGGATCGAAGAGACGGGCTGGCCCAGGGCGTGGGCGAGAAGGCGCAGGATCGCTTCATTGGCCTTGCCGCCCTCGGCTGTGGCCGTTGTGCGTACAAGAAGTTCCAGGCTCCCGGCTTGCGATGGCAAAAGGATTGCGTCGGCCGAAGCATTTGGCGTGGCGCGCAGCGCGAGACGTCCTTCGCGATCCGCCAGCGCGCGGATTTCGATCGCAGAGGGCATCGGTATCCGGCGTCGCGCCATCAGCGCTTGCGAACGAACTCGGCGCGCAGCACGAGGCCTTTGATGCCGTCGAACTTGCAATCGATTTTCTGTGCGTCACCGGTCAGGCGGATCGCCTTGATGAGCGTTCCGCGCTTGAGCGTCTGACCAGCGCCTTTGACGTCCAGATCCTTGATGAGTGTCACCTGATCGCCGTCGGCGAGAAGGTTGCCGACAGCATCCCGGACTTCTGGCTGAACGGCGGCGTGCTGGCGCTGGGCAAGTTCGGAAGCTGGCAACCACTCGCCGCTTTCCTCATCATAGACATAATCTTGGTTGCTATCGGTCATCTGTCCTTGTCCCTTGGTCAGTCACTGTTGGCCGGCGACAGCCTGGCGCAAGCGCACACCGCGTCCCCCGGTCTGGCTGGTCGCATTCTCGCCGATCAGCTCGACACCTGCGCGTTCAAGCGCTGTGACGACCTTGACCAGCGTTTCCACGACACCCCGCACCTGTCCGTCCGACGCTTCCATCCGCTGGATCGTGGGAAGCGATACGTTTGCCAGTTCCGCCAGTCGCTTCTGGTCGATGCCGAGCAAGGCTCGCGCCGCGCGCATCTGCTGAGAGGTGATCATGCTGCGCTTATGACGTATAAGACATCATATTTCAATCTTACACCATCACTGTCCATATGTTATACCCATGCCAACCGGAAATTTGGAATATGGCAGACGTGATCTCGTGATGCACATCGCAATGACGCGGATCGACCGATTCGGCGGCGCTCGGCGCATCGTGGTGCGATGAAGACGGGCAAGCGGATCAGGGGCTTTTTCCTCCTCCAGAATATGATGCTGAAGGATTTCGTCCGGGAGGCAAGCGCGCGGCAGGCGCTTGGGCGGGAGGAGGTCGACCGACTTTGCCGGCTCGAGGCGCTCAACGCTGCCGAGCTTGAGAGATGGGAGCAGGATCTCTTCATGGCCGGTGACCAGCCGACGTTTCGGCAGAGAGGCGGCGGGTAAGGAGGCCTGTTCATATCGCGCGAACGAACCCGGCGCTGTCCTGCTCGCTTGCCGTCCGTAAGCCATTTCAGAGGCGGTTACAGGTTCGGGCTGATTTGAGGCATAGTTCCCCCCTTACCCGGCCATCAGGCCGGACCGATCCACAGCAATTCGAGGATGCTTGCTCCGCGCTGCCAGGCCTCGACCCGAACCCGTCGATCCTGATGCGTCCGAAGATCCGAGTCTGTCTGAAGGCGCCAGAGAGGCCCCTCCTCGACCTCCAGAAAAGGGCCACGCTCGTTGAGGCGCAGTATCCCGTGCAATCGCAGCGGCGCCTTGCTGTCAGTCATGGGCGAGTGCCTCCGGAATGGAGACTGTCCGGGGCGAGCGGGATGAAAAAGACAGAACAGACATTACCTCCGCATGGCATAAGCGTGTTCAGACTTGCAATCTTGTTCATTTTATGTTCTCAGGCACACTGAGGAGCCATGCCATGATCCGCGATTATCTCGCCAGCTATGATTATAACTTGCCGCTGGACGATGCGGCGGTCGATCCTGATCTGCCACTGGTTCGCCGCCGGCTGGCGAGCCTCGCGGCGAGCGAAGGTCTGGATGGCGGCTATTACGAGGCCCAGGAGATGGCCGAGGCGTTTCTCGATGCTGCCCGAGAGGCGAATGCGGGCATCGAGGAGGAGGACAGCCCTGCCCGTGTTCTCCTGCGTGATATTCTGGATCGCGACCTTGCCTATCAGCATGAGCTATTCGATGAAGTTTGCCAACTGCCGTTGGCGGACGCAGCCGCGCATCTGGCCTGGCTTGCCGATTTGATGAAGCGGCGGGCAGATATGGCGCGGCCAATCGCGGCCGACCTCGGTTATCGCCACTGACGCGGCCACCTTCGGTACAATCAAGCCTTTTGCCGCCCTTCATCTTCGACATGCGTGCGTGCATTGGCATGGCCTGATGCGTGACTTTCAGGCATTTCCCAGGCGGGTTGCCACCGAGCGAACGATGCGCGCTTGCTCGGGTCCGAGCGTAGCGAGAAGCTTAAGCTCAGCGTCTGTGAGTTCTTCCTCGGTGGAATAGGCATCGATGGTATAGCTGCCCCGCGCGAAGGTGTCGGCGGAAGGCAGCACCATGGCGGTGTAGGATTGTGGCCAGAAGCAGATGAGCAGCCAGGGCCAGTTCGGTATCTGAGGCTCATAGCGAGCGAAGATGATGTCACGGGTGCGCAAGGCAGACGGGCGCCGGTCGAGAAGAGCGGGCGCTACCGGGGTCGTCCGCGGCTCGCACAAAAATGCCTCGAATTCGTGCATTTCTGCGAGGCTTTCGAGGATCACGGGGTAGTAGCGGCCGAGTGCCAGACCTCCGCCCGAAAAGCGAGGTGGGATGTCGATCAGCAGGATATCCGGCAATGTCGGGAGTGGCCGGTGATAATAGAGCCTCGCGGCGGCCAGGTCATCGATAAGTCGCATGAAGAGAGTTTTTCGGTGAAGCCGTTTGGCAGTCAACAACAGTCGCAGACAGATTGACGGTATCGTCATGCCGCGAGCCGTTCGACACCCGCATTGAACCGATCGATCCAGTCCCGCATCGTCGGTCGTTCGGCGAGTGGGATCTGGGCCGCGACCCGTTGGAAGTCGATCAGATCAACCGGTGCGCCGGCAATGATCGCGTCTATTTCGGAAGCAGGCAGCAGAGCGCGTTCGCGGATGAAGTGGGTCATCGAGCCGGGGCGCTCACGCGTCGACTTGCGCCACAGACCCTCGACCGTCACAAGGCGCGGAGCGGCGCGAGCCTCCACCAATATGATCAGGCGGAGGCACCAGCCTGGAAGGGTGATCAACTCGCCCGTTTTCTGCGCGAGACAAAGCCAGCAAGCCGATTTGATCGGCACGGGCAGGCCTTCGGCACGGATCCGCGCGATGCAGGCGTCTCGATCCCAACCCCAGGCGCGCAGCGGATAATGATAGTCGTACAGGTCGCTGATATGGCCTTCGCGATGGGCATAGCGGCGACTATCGGCGGGCGAGCTGTCGTAGCCGATGAGCTTGACAACCTTGCCACCTTCAGCCCATATTTTCTGCGCCGGCGCCCATGAATTAACCCATTGATCTTGGGGCTGTATTTTCCATTTCTGGCTGCAACTGTGGCGGCCGAAGCTGATCGACGGCAGTGTCGCGTTGGTGAGGCAGTTCTCCAGGAGCGAGAAATAGGGCGGCCAGTGCTTGAAGCGCTTCGGCACATAGCGGACGACATGATGCTCGATATGATGCCGGTCCATCCAGCGCTGGAAGATCGGCAGAAAGGCATAGGTTTCCTCGCGCTCGACCCCGGTGTCGGCTGTGAGGACGGCGGACAGGGGCAGCCCCCGCGCGACCCATTCGATGATCATCGCGGTGCTGTCGACGCCCATGCCCCATGCGGCAATCACAGGGACGCCGGATAGGACAGTAAGGCAAGCGTCGTCGTTCGCCGCCGCGGTCGGCGGTCGCTTCGGATCGTACATGGCTGATCTCCAGGAAGGAGGTCGGGAGCCGATAAGGGACGTCGCCGTGACGGTTGGCGCCTGATCCCGGAGGCCGGGCGGCCGGAATGCGACGATCAATTGGCTCCCGAGGCCCCGAGAGACGGGAGGAGTGGCCGCTTAGAAGTCGAGTGGCACACTCACCATCGTATCGGGGGGACATGGCTGCTCGGTCAGGAGATAGCCGAGGCGATTGACGGCGTGCATGCCATCGGTGATCTCGAGACCGTCGTCGCCCTCGATCATCGTCCAGACATTTGCCGCAGGTTGCGAGCGGATGAATTTGAGGTCCGGGCCGGAGGCTTCGAACAGGCATCCGCCCCGGCCGAAGTCGAACCCCGCCGTTGCGAGGAGATGATTGGGCACTGGCTGGAACCTGTCCACAAACTCATCTTCGGTGAGGTCCAGATATTGGATGGCAGGCGGTGGCGCGTCGCAGGCCTCATTTGCGGACTGACGCAATATTCCATCGTTCATGTGGTTGTCCTCGTTAAAGAGAGCCGTTGCCGGCACGTGCAGGCGCCGGATCAGGCGACGAGCGTCATCAGCGCCTGACGGTGCTGTGGCCCCGTGCTGGAGACGCGAAACGGCTGGAGCGGATCACCGGTGCGCAGCACGAATTGGGGGCGGCCCGTCTCGTGCCGCATCCGGAGCGCGACGGCATAGGCATGATCGAAGGACGCAAGTGCTGCGCGTTTGGACGAACAGGGTTGCATCGAGCAGAGGTCCGTCATGACTGGTGCTCCTCGGGCTGGTTGGGGTCCGCGAAGATGGGCAGTTCGGAGCAGGTGGGTTCGTCGCGGTCGAACAGGACCCAGGAGGCATCCCTGTCGAATGCCGAACTCAGGATCGCCCAGAACTCCTGGCTGATGTCGGGCGCCTCACCGCCGCACCCGACGACGCTGGTGTGGACGAAAAAGCCGTAGGCATAGGGCTCGATCACCAGATCGAGATGGCCGACCTCGACACGTCCGTCCGGCCCGCGTGGCGCGACGGCGATGAGGTGATCGATGTGACGACGCTCGGCGACAGGCAAATGAGCGGTCGAGCAGACAAAGAGTGTGGCATGGCGCATCAGGGATCTCCTTCGAGATGGTTTGGTTACGGCTGGAGCGACGGGCTCAGGCCGCTTGATCCAGCGAAAGCGAGATCGTCGTCCTGTCGCCGGAGATGGTCAGGCTGCGGTTGTCGGGAATGAGCCACTGAACGTGCTCGAAGACCGCGTCGCGCAATTGGGCGAGAAGCGCCTCGTCCTCACCCAGCAGCAACAGGTTGGCGAGATTTCGCGCTTCATGCTCGAACGCGAGCGATTGCGTATCCCAGCTATCGTGCCCGCAATCGTCAGAATAGCAGAACAAACTGGCGTGCATCAGGTCGGCAAGCGCGTGCGGCTGCACATTGGCCTTGCCGTCAAAGAGGATGGTCGCCTCGTCGAGCGTCCAGCAGGCATTGTTGCAGACCAGCATGTCCGTGGGCACGCGGTAGATGGTTGGTTCTGCCGGCGACGGGCCGCCGGACCGCAGAAGGATTTCGGCGGAGATATTCTCGACCGGTCCGGACTCAAATTCTTCGGGCAGGGCGATATCGTCGGCATAGCGATGAAGGACGCCATCGCGCTGCACGGTGAAACTGCAGGACAGGAGACGCGGCAATTCGTCATACCAGCGATAGTCCTCGAAATCGCGGTTCTCGTGAACCAGGGGACCACCGAGCGGTGTTTCGTTCGCAAGTGCGCGGGCAAGCGCTTGCTCGATGTCGGGTTCGTGGTCGGACATGATGATCATAGGGCCCGATCGAATGGCCGCGCCCTGGTATCGGTTGGACGTGTCGGCAATGTTCGGCGTCCAGGCATTGAGCCAGCGGTCGGCTTCGGGAAGAGCAATCCCAAGGTCGCGGGCACGCGCCCAGGCCTCGTAGGAGAGCCGATGAGATTTCTCGCGGCAGATGGCGCGGTAAAGCGCGATTTCGGCCGCTTCCCTGAGCCGGCACAGCGCGTCGTTCTCGACCATTTCCTTGCGCGCGGGGAGCACGAGCTGGAGCGCCGGCGCATCGACGATATCGACCCGCACTCGCCAGTTAAGAGGCTTTTCGATTTCGCTCAGGGCGGGAAGTCTGGAAGCGACCGTCACGCCGTGGAAATTGATCCGGGGGGTATGGACTGCCTCCATGGTACCGTCATGGAAGATGCCGATACGACAGCCTTCCCATTCCTCGATCTGGTCGGCGCCGGCCAGAAAGTCCTCGCGCGGAAGCTGCGCGCCCTCGAAATGAACGGGGAGCGGGAAATATTGGGCCGCGAGGCGCAGCGCCGACCCAAGCTGCTCATCCCAGGCGGGCGGCAGCATGATCTGGATCTCGGTGCCGTGCACGATCCCGCACGACTGGATCGCGAGCGGCACACCCCCTTCCCAGCCGTCAGCCGGGATATGGACCGCCCAACCCCGTCCCGCCGCCTTCGACCATGAGCGGACAACCACATCCCGGCCGGCGAGGCTGAATACCCCCATGCCGGCGGGATCCTCGCGCGTCCGAATATCCTCCTGCCAGCCCGAATCGCCGAGGCTCAGGAGGTTGGCCGGATCGTCGATCCCGGAGCCGTCATCGTAGATGGACAGTGCGGTGCCGGCTGGGAGATTGTAAACCGCGACATGGATCGCGCGGGCACCGGCGCGACGGCTATTCTGGAAAAGTTCGTTATGTTATTTGGAATTCGTGGCTTGGCGTGAGAAGCTAAGACCTACGAGTCACGCGTTTTCTTGAGGTTTTCTGGGCCTTTTGCCGCAGCTCGGCCGGGGTCGGACCGGACGGGGTACTCACATGACCGCTGTGAATATCCGATGGCAACTTTTTCCGCTTTCCTTCGGGCATCCCCAGGGGAAAGAGTGGCTCGATATTCAGCACATGCTCGGGTTGGCTTTCAATACCGTGGAGGCCTATGGCCGCGGTCTCGAGCAGTTCCTACGATGGTGCGAGGACAACGAGGTTGCGGCGATCTCTGCAACCCGGCCCGACATTGCCAACTACGTGGGTCATCTGCGGATGCTTCCCGGCGCCAGGATGTCGGTACAGGACGCAACGCAATCTACATCCGGCCTTTCCAGCGCCACGCTGCAACAGCGGCTTACAGCCATTCGTCTGTTCTTCGACTACCTCGTTGAAGAGGGCATCCGTACGAACAATCCGGTTGGACGTGGCCGGTTTGTCCCGAACAGGCCGTTCAGTTCAAAGCGCGACCGCGGTCTGATCCGGCGGCACAAGCGTTTACCGTGGATCCCTTCGGATGAAGAATGGCAGCGGTTTCTCCTGTGCGCCAAAGGTGAACCTATCCGTAATCGATGCATGCTGGCGATCGCATATGATGCCGCGCTGCGACGCGAGGAACTTTGCGCCATTGAGACGCGCGACATCGATCCGGCACATCGTCTGATCCTGATCCGGGGCGAAACCAGCAAGAGCAACAGAGACCGTATTGTTCCCTACTCGGAAACCGCCGGTGTTTTGTTTTCCGCCTATCTTGAGCATCGACGTCGGGTGGGCCGTGATCGCGGCAGGCTCTTCCTTTCTGAATCGCGTCGAAATTACGGAAAGCCCATCACGCTGTGGACCTGGTCAAAGGTGATCAGGCGCATCGCGGTCGCGGCCGACCTCGATAAGTTTTCGACCCACACATTGCGCCATCTTTGTCTGACCGATCTGGCTCGCGTAGGTTGGGACATACATGAGATCGCCCAGCTCGCCGGACACCGGAACCTCGCATCCACACAGCAGTATATCCACCTCTCTGGCAGGGATCTCTCCAGAAAACTGGCCGGCTCCATGGAGCAGATCCACGCATGGCGAACGCGCATGTTGGTCGAAAGCAGCCCGGAGCGCGGCCAATGAATCCGCAGACAATGGACGATCCCGAGCCCGCTACGCGGCATTGGCCGAATCCACTCGCAACGGCCGAATATGATCGATCGCCGAAGCTCACCGTGGGAGAGCGTTCAGCCATTCAAGCGTGGCTGAAAAAGCGCGTGCTGGGCCAATGGAGCCGCTTTGAATATCGCACGCAGGAGCGGGAGCAGCTCCTACGTCTGATGAAACCAATCGAAGACGCGCTCGCTATCATTGGATCGGAGGCGGCGGCCCCAAACGATGCAATGATGGTGCTCCTGAGAGAGTGCCTCTTGTTGAATCGTACATATTGGGGCTGGAAGGAACAGCATTGGGCAAAAGTGCTCGGCCGCACAACGCACGATTTCTTCGACAGAAATAAGAGGAAGGTAGCTACTGGCGTCCGTGTGGACATCGCAGCGATCGCCTATCTCCACAACTGGTTCACCAGCTATTCGACGTTGGCCTCAACACACAGGAAATCGTTGGCTAACCGAATTTTTGGTAGCGCGTCGGTGGCATCTGCGATCGAGCGGCTTACGACGCCTCTCGTCCGGTGGGGCTATCGTATCGATCCGAAATACATGAAGTTGTTCGTGTCATCGGTTCTGCTCGTGAATCGAAGCCCGCGCCTCGAAGATTTGAATCCGGAGATTCTGGAATTTTATCGCGCCGAGGGATCAAACGTGGAGCGGCGCTATTATTACGCGATTTCTAAAGTCTTGGCCAATCAAGGCATCCTTGAACAGCCGCTCGAGCGTGCGCCGCCGAGAACGAAACAAATAGAAAGCATACACATCGGTGTGGCAGACGAATGGTGCGGTTGGATTGAACGCTGGACGCAAACGACAACTATCGAAACCCGTCGAGGTCATCGAACCACACTCTATAAGGTTGGGCGCTGGCTGGCTGCCCATCATCCTGAGATCGTATCGCCCGCACAATGGACGCGCACAGTTGCGGCAGAATTCGTATCAGCGATGGCCAAATTGCGCGTCGGTCAATATGTGGCACCGGCAGCGCCGCACCCGCGGGCGGGTGAAGCGGTGAAAGCAAGCACGATCGCAGGCTTGATTTGCCAGGTCCGTGGCTTTTTCTATGATTGTCAGGAATGGGGTTGGATTGAACGCTCCTTCGATCCGGGCCGCAGTTTTGCGATACCGCAAAGTATCCGCGCTAAACTCGGCCCCAAGCCCCGAGTGATTGCCGATGATCTGTGGGCGCGTCTGCTTTGGGCCGGCCTCAATCTCGAGAAGTCCGATGTTCCTCGCGCTAACAGCAGCGGCCTGCTTTTCGACGTGGAATATATACGCGCGATAGCGGTCGTGTGGCTGTTCGCAGCGCTGAGAAACAACGAAATCCGTCGGTTGCGGCTTGGTTGCATCCGCTGGCAGCCCATGGATTCCGGCAAGGGCCCGCCGATCTGTTTGTTGGACGTTCCCGATCACAAAACCGGAAATTGCTATACCAAGCCTGTTGACCCGGCTGTCGGCGAGGCGATTGAAGCATGGCAGGCCATACGTCCGGTCCAACCGGCATACCCTGATCCTAAAACTGGCGACCTTGTCCAATTCCTGTTCCAATTTCGAGCCATCCCGATGGCCAACGGCTTCATAAATGTCCGACTGATTCCAATTCTATGTAGAAAGGCCGGCATCCCCGATCATGATGTTCGGGGCAAACTCACCAGTCATCGCGCACGGGCCACCATTGCCAGCCAGCTGTTCAACAGTGAAGAACCGATGACGCTCTCGGAACTTCAGGAGTGGCTTGGCCATAGGTCGCCGCATTCGACGCAGCATTACGTGAAGATCACGCCGACGAAGCTGGCCAAGGCGTATACCGACGCAGGGTATTTCGAGCGCAACGCTCGCGTGGTCAAAGTTTTGATCGACCGCGATCAAATGAAAAATCCGCAGGAGGGTGTCCCCTGGCTTCACTATGATCTCGGACATGGTTGGTGCAGCTTCGAGTTCTTCGACAGGTGCCCGCATCGGATGGCATGCGCGCGATGCGACTTCTACATTCCAAAAGCATCGTCGCGAGGACAGCTCCTGGAAGCAAAGGACAACGTCGATCACTTCCTGAAGGCAATCCCTGTCACTGCCGAAGAGCAACAAGCCGCCGATGGCGATCGCATTGCTATCGATCGTTTGCGGGCGCGTCTCGATGATGAACCTACCCCGTCCGGTCCGACCCCGGCCGAGCTGCGGCAAAAGGCCCAGAAAACCTCAAGAAAACGCGTGACTCGTAATTCCACATAACTGAAGCACGTCGCCGAGCGTGCCGTTGAACAGGCGCGAGACCTTGGTGATGAGCGACTGGCCGACCTCGGGCCGGATGATGGCGGGAAAGGACATGGGATGCGACTCCTGTCTGGCGGAGACCAATTCCCCGCCACATGAGCCCTCATCCCCCTCCCCTTTGGATCACGGCGGGATGGAACGGATCGGTCCAGTCGATGTGGTCGATGATCCAGTCGGGAACGAAATCCCAGTCGAAGCAGAGTGGATAATCGTTCTGGACCTCGCGCCAGGCAGCCTCGACGGCATCGGCCCAGCCAATCACCGTTAGTCGCAGCGCCGCGGTTCCTAGCGCATCGAACGACTTGCCGATCGCGGGAGCCAAGCCGATCGCATCGGGATCGGTGATCGGCCTGGTGCGTAAGGTCAGAACTGCCTCCCAGAGGCAGGCGGCGGTCTCGAGACTGGCTTGGGAATATTGAGCCATGACGGGTCCTTTCAATGTCAGGCGGCGCGCAGGTCGCAGCCCTGGTAGAGTCCGAGATCGGCTGCCATCAGCGTGTCGATGCCGGGCGCGAACCGGTCGAAGGCTGCGTTCAGATCGGCGACGGCGACGCGGTAGCTGGCCTCGCCGGGATCGAAGTCCAGGGCGAGCATCAGGGGGGGCAACCGAGCGGTCATCTCGGGAAAGACGGTGTGGATGATGAGCGCCTCGATTCGCCGCGCGACCAGGTTGAGCCGCGCGGCAAGGCCCAGGGGCGTGGCCAACTCACGTTCATACCAGGTAGCGGGCGCTACGACGTCGGCGATGCGGGTCGAGGGCACCCGGCCATTGCCGATCTGGGCCTGGATGACGACGCAGCGCGGGCGCCGCCGGGCCGCGACCTCGGTGAGCGGCACGAGGGCGCGATAGTGGTAGGTCGAGGCGGTGCCCGGGGTGCGGGACCGAGAGACGATGACGTCCATTGGTTGTTCCTTTGATGGTGGAGGCTTGGGGCTGCGCGTTCGGCAGCAGGGAGATCGCCGAGCGAAATTCGCCCGACGCCCCTTCAAAAAAAGTCCTCCCCTCCGGCTCGTTAGCGGGACCGTTCGGACTTCACGGCGAGGAGGTCTGCGAACCGGGCCTGGACCGCGGCAGCGTCAGGGAAATGGTCAGGAAGGCCGTGATGGGCCAGGATCGGCGCGCGGGCCTTCGCGATCAGCGAGGCCTCGGCCATGCTCGGCATGCGGGGTGGCCAGCCCTTCACATAGCGCAACTGCGGGGGCATGGCCGCTTCGAGCGCCCTGCGTTCCTGGGCTCGCAGTTTGGCACGCGCGACCTCGTGAAGACGTGCGGCCGACAGCCATCGAGGCGAAACATCGGCGAGCCATCGTTGAGGCTGAAAGGAGAAGGTCGAGTCCGCCTCGATCGCCACCAGATGGCGGTAGAGATCGAAGTTGCCAGGGGCGGCAGCGGAGGCAGCTAGGTCGTGCGCCGATGCAAGCACGCAGAAAGCACAGGACAGCCGGGTTGTCCGGTATTGGACATAGGCTTCGTGCAACGGCAGCCCGTGGCGCTTATGAATGCCGAACACATCGTTGGCACTCCAGTCGACGGCCGGATGCCAGCTGAGCATGCGCGTGCCGGCGGCGTTGCCCGGCTTTGCGAAGCGTTCGTCGGCACGGGAGACCGGCGTGGCACGACGGCTCGGGCTTTCATCGCGGCGCAGGCCGATGACCGAAACGATGGTTTCGCCCCGATAGCGGCGTGCGAGGTCAGGGCCGATCACCTGGACTTTCAGCTCGGACGTGCAGAAGCGCAGCGATGCCGAGGACCAGGGTCCGATGAGATTGTAGGTTTCGAGCGCCTCGTAGCGGCGCTTGCCCGACAGGAAGCGTTGCTCCCAGCGGCTCACCATGTCGCCTGCCGATCGGCTGACCACCAGCAAGGGCAGCCCAAGCCTGTCGGCGATTGCTGCGACCATCGCCGGGGTCGAGCGCCATTCCGCCCGGCCGAGGTCAGCGTGAATCGCGATCCGGCGATCACGCGGATGGCCCAGGGCGTTGAGCAGCGCGAGTCCGGCATGGGCCGAGGCGGTGGAATCCTTGCCGCCCGAGAGATTGAAGGCGAACCAGGCTCCGCGCCGCGCGGCGGCTATGACCCTATCGTCGATCGCAGGCAAAGGATCATCAGGCGCGGCAAGCAAGCCGCGCGCAAGAGCTGCGCCCATGCGGTGTCTCCTCACGGTGGATCGGCGCGACTGCGCGCCAGTCAGTGTCCGGCAGGCAACCTGTTGTCGTAGAGGGGCTCCGTGCCGGGCTCCCAGTCGCCGGGCATCCAGATCCGGCCGTTATAGCTGATTCGCCCCACAGGCGTTTCGGCCACCAACAGCAGCGCCTCGGGGTACATGCTGGCGCCCAGACCCAATCGGTCGCGGCGCTCGCAATAGAGGTCGGAGGCTTCCTTCCAGCTCGCTGCGGCAAGCTCGGCATAGCCTTTTTGGGCGATGCGAAAGGGTTTGCGCGAAGCACCCCGTTGCCGGATCCCGCCGAGGACCCGGGCGACATGTCCGGCATAGACGGCAACGGTAGCCCAGTAGGCAGCGACAAACACCTTGCGGCTCTCCCAGCTCGATCGCGAACGGTGGCGCGCGTCGGCGGCAAGGTCGAGCAGCAGCACTGCGAGCAAGGTGCGGGTATCGGCTGGCATAGCCTGGAGGAGGCGTGCGGCGGGAAGGCCGAGGACCGGATTGCGAACCTCGGCCCTGGAGGAGCGGCAGGTCATCGCAGGGGCCCTCACCACTCGAAGGTCTCAAGACCGTCGATGCAATCCGCGTCGCGGTCGAGAAGAAGCCAGCGGCAGCCCTGCGCGCGCGCGAATTCGATGGCGGCCCAAAGCTCGTTTGGGACCATCTCCCGTTCCAGGCCGTCGAGCGGATCGGTGAGGACGAACCAGCCATAGCCGGCCTCGGCGACACCAAGCGGGCGCGATTCCGGGACCATCGGCGCCCATTGGTCGAGAAGGTCGGCGGTGGCGGGACGGATATGGCTGGTGCTGATCACGAGATGGCGACCGACGCGTAATGCCTTCGGCGAGCCGATCGGCGGCGCGTCGACCGAGATGCGCTCGGTCCAGAGATATTCTTCTTCGTGCGCGTCGAAGTAGATCGACCCTGCGTCTTCATCAGGGAGCGTCGCGGGATCGCGCGTGTCGCGTATCTCCGACCACCATTCTCGGCAGAATGAGGCGACCTCTGCCATTAACGCCTCGCGGGTGAAGGCGGCATAGAGATCGCCTCCATGACGATGGTCGATGAACGCGACGTGGATATCCGCCGACCAGGGAACTACGTGGTTTTCCACGAGCCGTTCGGCCTGTGCCAATTCGTCGCACAGGATATGTCCTGCCGGGTTTGCGTCGGCGATCGCAGTGCGAGCGCGGGCCAGCAGGCGCGCAAAATCGTGCCTTGTCGTCTGGGTCATGATTCTTTCCTTGGGATGTGTCGAGTGCGCGGCGGGGCGTCCGACCGGAGCGTGTCATCAGCGCCGGTCGAGCGCCCGGCTGATGGCGACGAGCGCGTCGGCGATATGCTGCTCGACCTCGTGCGTGGTGATGCCGAGGCGCGCCGCGATCGCGGTAAAATCTTCGTCGCCTAGTAGATCGGCCATGAAAACCTGGCGGGTGATCTCTGGCAGTGCGGTAAACGCGCTGGCGTATCGGTCGATCTGCGCGGCACCGGCTTCGTCCAGACCGGCTGCATCAACGCGCACCCATGCCCGCACCCAATAGCCGTCGCCATCACGCTGGACCGTTTGCTCGTCGGGGTCGATGCGCAACATATGGGCAGTAGCCCAGCGTTCGCGGGCGGCAGCCACGATGGGGTAAACGGCCGTGTCCGGCGCAAGGAAAGCGTCGATCCGCGCGGCAAGCTCGTAGCTCGTCCGACGCCGGTCGCGTCGCAGGCTGAAGCGGGGATGGTCGTTGAAGAAATCGAGCGCCTCGACAAGGAGGGCGCGGGCGTCATGGTCGGGCATGGTGGGGTTCTCCGTTGCGCCGATCCCTGACCGGCACCCATCCCTGCCCCCTTCCCTCCGGCTGGATACGCGTGCGTCAGGCTGTGTGGGCGAGCAGCGGGAGCGCCGTCACGTCTCCGGCGGGCGTGGCGCGATCGAGAATGGAATAAGGCAGGCTAGGTACCGCCGGCGGCGCGATCCGCGCCGAATTGGTGAGTGGGAACAGATAGAAATGGTTTGGTCCGTTCCGGAAGCCGTCATGTTACGGCCGTTAACGGGCGACAGCATGTCGGAAGCGCAACCCGGCTGTTCCGACGATATTATCGTCATCAGCGTGCGGAAATCACGGATGAAGGGACGTTAGATCAGTCGCGACGAAGGAGCCGGCCTTCCTCCAGCACGACATCATCGAGACGAATGGAAATCGGCTTATCCATATTCGGGTGCACCTCGCCTTGATCGGTCGTGATGAAGGCGTCGTGCGTGACTGCATCCGCCGGGATTGGTCCATAATATGCGAGAAGCGCGTGATTGAATGCGCTGGGTGGTAGCTCAAGGGCCATGCCGAGAAGGGGCGTCCGGCGATGGCAAATGATCTCGCCCAATGCCGCAATAAACCGTTCTGGATTCCTGAGCGGATAAATATGACCTTCACGGAACGGCATTTGGTTCTCCTTCGTCGGCGCTTTATCATTTAAGCGGTCGGAAAATCATAATAGTCGCGCATTGCGCCGCCAGACGGATCACGTCCTTTATATCATTACGGTCAAGCGGCATGAGCCAATAACGGCAGTACGGTGACGTCACCCCCGGTCGCCGCGCGATCGAGCACGGGGTAAGGCAGGCTTGGCACCTTGCGGGCGGCGATCCGGGCGGCGTTCGTCAAAGGAAATAAATAGGTGTGGTTGCCCGGGTGCTTCCGGCGGCGCAGAAAACCGACACGTTCAAGATCGGCGAGCCAGTGGGCGGCATCTTCGCCCGAACGACGGGCCCGAGCACCGGCGGCCACCAGCTGTTCGGCTGCATAGCGCTGACCGCATTCGTCGTTGCGGATCTTGGAGATCGCCCGGCTCGAAATCGGCTGGCCGTTGGGCAGTATGAGATCGATGCGCGCTGACGAGCGTCCGGTATAGCGGCTGCCCATCACGCAATAGAGCGTGCCGACATGGCCGGGCATGAACACCTGACCTTGTTCGTCGGTGCGACGGATCGGATCGGCATAGGAGATGACCGACACGATCTCCGGTTTCTCGCGACGCAGCAGTTTGAAGGCGCGCGAGAGCATCCAGGTTTCGGCGTTACCGCCTGTGTCATCGAGCAGCACGAGGCGCCCGAGGTCGCAGGCGCTGCGCGGATCGGGGAGACCTGCTGATTTCGGGACGCTGGCATTGTTGACCGGGTGGGCGAAGACGCAAACGCCGACCAGGTCGGATTGCCCACCGGCGCCGTTTCGGAAGAGACCGACCGACAGGCGCGTGACAGGCATCGAGGCGGCATAGTGATGCTGGCGTACGAAAGGTGCTGCCTGTTTGACGGTATCGATTATATCGACGGCGAAGCGCCGGGGATCGATCTCGGTGGCGCCGGGCACCCAGCGGCAGCGCCGATCGCGCCAGCGTTGGCTTCTGGTGATGATCATGAGCGGCAACTCCGGTTGCGGTCGCGACTCCTCCCGCTGCGTCGCGATCGGCGGCGGGAGTAAGCCGGGCTGCCTATTGCGCGATCACGCGACGCGTGAGATCGGGGATGCGCGCATTGTCGTAGGGGCTGGAGACCGACATCTCGATCGCGTCGCGTTGGGCGCGATACCAGTCGGTCGCTTCGACCGTATAGGTCTCGGTCGCGTAGGGTTCGCCACCGCTGGAGAATTCAACGGTGACGGTGAAGGTCTGCATTTCGACCTGGGCGGATGCGTGCATGATCGGATCCTTTCGATATGAAAAGGGCGGCTCCGACCTGGGTCGAAGCCGCCTCGGGGTGGACGGGTGTTGAAGGTTGGCCCGTTGGGCCGGACTCGATGGTCAGGCGCCTGCGGCGCTGCGCCATCGGGCGGCGGCTTCATCAGCGGTCAGCTGGCCATGGCTCTCGGTGCAGAAGCGCTGGAATTCGGCTTCCCAGGCAAGGGACGTGGTTTCCAGCGCCTGGATCACTTCCCACAGGAAAGCCGTGGCCGAGCCAGCCTCGGCGACCGGGACCCAGAGGGCGAGATTGTTGCTGTCCGCGCCGCATCGCTCGCAGGTTTGGCTGTCATAGGTCGCGAGCAGCGACCATTGCTGGGTGGTCTCGTCCCAGATGGCGTTCGCGTCCCGGCAGATGTCCGCGCTGCCGCAATGACGACAGCGCGGCATGAGCGGAGCCGCTGTTGGCGTGACCGGTTTCGTCCCGTTCGCCAGCGGCGGATTATCACCTTCGGCGAAACCGGGAGGTAACGCCAGCGAGGGGGCCGCATAGGCGCTATCCACACCGGGCCAGATACCAGTCAGGTAAGTGGCGCCGCTATTTTCATAGTCCTCCTTCTGGCCTTCCCAGTCGTTGTCCTGGACGGCGAGCCGGCAGGCATCTTCGGCGGTTGCCGCCTGATAGGTCCGGTGCCGGAAAATCGGCAGCCGGTAGGTGCTTTCGATCGTGAAGCTCGGCACGGCGTCCTCCTCAGTTCGCCTTGGCAAAGAGCTTGCGCGCCTTGCCCTCGATCTCGAGCCGCGTGTCCTGGTTGGACTTCGCGCGTGCATGCGCGGTGATGCCCTGGACAAAATCGAACAGGCTGGCGGGCGGATGGCCTTCTTCGGCGATCACCGACTGGATGATCTTCGCGGTGTCCGCCTTGGAGAAGCCGTTCTTGCGCAGGAAGGAGTCGCGATCCTCGTCGGACCGTGCGACGATACGGCCGCGTGCCGTCTTGATGCCTTCGATGAAGCTCATGGCCGAGGAGTCGGCGAAGGTCTCGAGTGCGGGCGCTGCTTCATGGGCGAAGCGGTTGGCAGCGAATTTCGAGTGGCGGATGGAGATCTCCTCGAAATTTTCGACGCCCCAAAGATTACGATTCATGCAAACCGCGCGCAGATAAAAAGTCGCAATTCCCAATGTCTTGGAGCCGACTTCTGAGTTCCAGCAATAAAATCCGCGAAAGAAGAGATCGGGATCGCCATTCGGCAATTTCCCTGCCTCGATCGGATGCGTGTCGTCGACGAGGAACAGGAAAACGTCGCGATCCGACGCATAGAGGGTCGTCGTCTCGTGCGTGACGTCGACATAGGGGTTATAGCGCATCGAGCGCCAGTCGAGCACGCCCGGAACCTTCCAGCGCGTATCGGAAACGCCGTTGCCCGCGATCTTCATGACAGCCGCGACCAGCTCATGGTCCCAGATCCGGCCGTAATCGGGTCCGGTAACTGCCCGCAATTCAGCGCGACCCTCATGGGTCTTGAGAAGCTTCACCTGCTCGCCGCGATGGCTAAGGAGGCCATGCTGGAGATTGATGCCGGCGAGCGCGGCGGGAAGGTTGCGCAGATAGGAGGCGGGAGCGCCCACGAGGCTCGACAATTGACCGAACGACCAGTTGGTGGGGGCGATCGGCTCGGCTTCGCCGGGAACGATGAGGCTGAGGCGCTCGGCATTGTCCATGCTCGCCTCGACGCGGACGTCGCGGCTTTCGACGATGCGTGTGCGCGCACGGTCAGCGCGGCGTCGAACGCTCTCATAGAGATCGTCGAGGGACAGGAATTTCTCGTCGTCGGGACGCGAATACCATTCGGACGAGACCCGTCCGATATTGCGACCGCGGGATATGTCGACCTTGTAGGCGCCCGAGACCTGGGGCGCGTCGATATGCTGGGCAAGCGTTGCCATGGGACATCTCCTGGTTGGAACGGCCCGATCCGTTTCGAACCGGCCAACCCTTCCCCACCCCCTTCCCTCCCATCCCGGCGCGTGGCGCCTCGGTTCAGGGCTAGCGTGCGATACTGTCCCGGTAGATGTCGGCCGCCCATTGCTCGACCCAGAGCGTCGTCACGTCCTCGTGGCCGATGTCGCCGTCCTCGACGAGAGAACGGATTTCAGCGCGCGCCTGAGCAATTGCCTGCTCCCAGGGGTCGGCCGGGGTTGGATCCGACTGTGGCAGGAATAATTCGGACTGGCGGAGCACCGGAGCCCCGCGAAGGCGCGCGAACTGGCTGGCCGTCCATGCCTGCATGTGCTGCGCCACAAGGGTGTCGGTCTTCGGGATCCCTTGCGCGAAGGCATCGTGCCTTGCGGCCTGGCCATAAGCCTGGCTGTCGATCGAGGCGATCCGATGCTCGATCCCTTTCAGATGGGAGAGAGCGGTGCCCTTGATTCCGAAGCCATGCAACATGACCCCCTTCGGCAGAATTCGGTCAAGATGATCGAAGACAGCGATCAGCCCCTCCGGACCCGAGGCATGGCGGCGGCACATGCTGCCCACGCCGATCAGGGGCGTACGACCATAGTCGAGTGCGAGGCCGTCGAGGCAGCGCTCATAATCCTCGGGCCGCCGCCCCTGGATCACCGGCATCAAGCGGTGCTCGATGCCGAGATCGCGCGCGCCCGACCGGCAATCGAAATTGGCGCGGATCGTGCGCGATATCCGATCGAGCACTTCCTCGCGGTCGCAGGCGATTTCGGGCTCGACACAATAGTCCATGCTGGCGAACCAGTGGAATGGATAACTCGCCGCGAGCGTGAGATAGTCGCCGGTCGACCAGGGGAAACCACCATAGCGTGCCATGGCGACAAACCCGGCGGAATCAAGTGAGAGGCTGGCCAGTCCGCGAGCATTGTCGAGTTGTCCGAGGTTCCAGCCCTGCCATTCCGGCCAACCTTTGCGCCGGCTCCAGCGCGAGAGCGCGTTGGCCGAAATCAGCGTTGGCACCCGCATGTCGACGGCGCGCTTGAGGATTGTACCATTGCCCAGGTGTGGAAGGCCGACGATGATGTCGATCGTCATGGGGCACCTCGCTATCCGATCGACCAGCAGCACCAGCGTTCGGCGGCCTGGCGTGGGGTGAACAGGTCGAAGGCGTTGGCGCAAAAGGACTGGAACGCCGCATTGAGGGCAAGGCCGGGATTGCCGAGCCTTTCGATGACCTCCCACATGAAGCGATCCGCCGGGTCGGTCACGCCTCCCGGTTCGCTGTCGCGGCAGTGGGCAAGAAAGTCGGCGAAGGTGGCCAGATCGTCCTGCGTGCCGATATAGCGCAGGAGAAGGCCGATTTGTGTGGCCTCGCTCCAACCTTCGCTGTCGGCAAATTGATGGAATAGAGTGTCGGGCATCTTTCGCTTTCAAGATAATGGAGGAGACAAAACGTGGGCTTGTGCTCAGTCGAACAGCGGCAGGCTCGACTGACGGTCACAGACTGCACGGCCGCAGATGCCGAGGGGGCATGGGCCATATTTGCCCTCGCGGTCTGCGAGGAGGTCGCGAGCGGCATGAAGTTCGACGAACGGGCCGCTGTGGCCGCTGGGGCGCCGGCAGCCAGCGCCTGCGGGCGCGTGGCAATCCGGGCATGGGACAAGCAATACGGGATCGACGTCCCAGCATTTGCCGCAGCCTGGCTTGTTGCAGACCGCCGGTCCCTTGACGATGAAGGCCATGGCTCAGGCGGCGTCCCGGCGCAGCCACTCATAGAGCAGATGTGAATCGGGATCATATTCCGAGCCGTTCGAAATCCGCACGAGCTTCCCGTCGCAGGCGAAGGCGGAGGCGCGCGGAAAGCTCAGATAGGAGCGGCCCTCGAGAATGAGATCTCCTGAGCGAACCTGTGTGATTGCTCTCGTCGTTCCGAGCGAACGGTGTCCGGCTGGCGCATCGACGAGCTTCAGGCTGTCACCGGCTCTGACCTGCTTCTTGAACGCGGCAAGGGAGACTTTGGCTTCGACGGGATTCTTTGCTCCCCGACGCGCGGCCAATGCTGCCCAATAGGCCTGCCCGACCCGTGCCTCGCAGTAGAAGGAGCAGGTGTGGTAATCCTGGAGCAGGTTGGAGCGCGTATAGCCGAAGCGCTCCATCTGGTCGCGCACCGCGATAAAAAAGTCGTTCTGCGCGTCACGCCCGGTAAGGTCCGCTGGCGTGTCGAGTATCTCGGCAATGATCTTGCGGCCGCCTGCGAATTTTTCGGTCTTGATCGCGAAGCGCGTGTCGGGAAATTTGGTCTTGAGATGACCGTCGATGCGCGCGGCGAGCGTCGAGAGATTGTCGCCGGTTCGATAGAGGTCGCCCTCATAATGGAAGTTGCCCCGCTCATCGAACGGGGTCTGGCTGTACAGGCGCGTGGACGCGCCCGGCGTCGAAACGTCGATCATGGTTTTTCTCCGTGTTGAAGCTGTGGCGGCCGGTGCTGCGGCCGGCTGTTGTCAGGCCTCAGGGGCCCCTATGGTAATTCCATCGCGATGAAGGCGCGGGCGCGCTTCACGGCGACCTCATCGATCTGGCCCGCGACCTCGGGCGTGGTGGCCGCCAGGCGATCGATCGCGCCAAGCAGGTTTGAGAGCAGATGAAGCGCTGTTGGAGATGCCGTTGAACTATCCCAGCCCGGCGGCGGTCCGGCGTGGCAATAGCCATGATCGAGCGACCCGTAGCGCCTGACGATCGCGAGCGCCTGGTCGGCTGTTTCGCAATCGTCGAGCGCGAAGCGACACGTCATTTCATCGACTGTGATGCCGGCGTAGAAGAGCGCCGCGGACACGCCATTTGCGAGTGTGCACCGCATCGGGCGGTTCGCTTCACGGTGGATATAGGCGATGTTGCCCAGTCGATCGGTTGCACGAATTCGAACGGCGTCACGACGCGGTGCGGCGTTGGTCGTTCGAGGATTGTCGTCAGAGGCGAGCATTTCCGACCGGGCGTCGATCCATGCGCAATAGCCAAGACGGTATCGTCGTTAGCGACCTCGGTTTTCCAGTCGTCGATGGGATGGTCGGGATCGTCTTCCCAATGATCACGGTGGGTCATGAAATGCCTCCCTCAAGCGCCTTTGAAAGCGCTTCCCGCGTGAATTCCATTTCGATCCGGTCCGGGAAAACCGCGCACCACCCTCCGCCGAAACTGTCGAGATAGGGTTTGGTACAGGTGAAGCTCCAGTCGAACCCGACCGGGGCAATCGCCAGCGACGATTGGCAGCAACGCTGGATCACCCCGGCGATCGGCCAGGGCTGAAAATCGATCGTGCTGTAGATGGTAACCGTGCAGGTCTTCGGATCTTCGATGGAATTCGCGACCCGAATGTCGGCGCCGAAGTCGGGAAAGTTCGCGTCATCGAAGATGGCGGTAAACCCGCTCAGCGGTTTATCGCCAATGGTCGGCGGAAAGACTGCCTTCAATTCGTCACTGATGGGGTCGGGCTTAAAATCCCCCATGAGATCGGCGGCAAGCTGCCATGCTTCTTCGATCAGCGCGACTTCAGCGATCGAGCAGGTGAAGGCGAATGAGCCCTGGATGAAGTGGTCGGCCATGGGGCCTCCATGAACATAGTGGGCAGCCCAATTGCCGCGCCACCCACATCCACCCTCCTCCCCTCCCTTTGACTTGAGCACCGAATGAAGGCACGAGTTCGTTTACGCTTGCGCAAGAGCGTCTGGTTCAAGACCTGTGTTTCCAGCAAGAAGAAGGATGTTACATGGCCGAAGCCGAAGATTCGGGCGTCATGTCTTTGACCGTGACGTTACTCAGCGCCTATTTCGCGAACAACACGGTGCCGAGTGGCGAATTGCCGGCGCTCGTGGAGGGGACACGGCGGGCCCTCCTGGGCGGCGCGCCTGTTGCGATACCAGCCGCCGCTCCTGCGACTGAAGATGTTGCGCAGGAGACGCCCGTGGCGGCGCCCGAAACGTCAGCGGCTGCACCGACGACGCCGGTGCCCGTGCCGGAATATAAGCCGATGGTCTCCATTGAGGAAAGCCTGGCCTCGGCCGATCACATATTGAGCCTGATTGATGGCAAGCCCTACAAGGCCCTGAAACGACATCTGTCAGCGCACGGGCTGACCCCTGCGGAATATCGCGGCCGTTATGGCCTTCCGGCGGACTATCCGTTGGTTGCGCGCGGATATTCGGCGGCCCGGAGGGAAGTCGCACTGAAGCTGGGCCTCGGCGGCAAACGTAAAAACTCTCCTTCGCCTGTTGCCGAGAAAGTGTCTTCACCCCCAGTTACCGAGGCGACCGAGCCTGTTGTTTCTGAGACACCCCCGGCAAAGGCCGCGCCGGCACGTCGCCCGCGAACCAAGACGGTGGAGGCCGAACCGAAGCCTGCGGCCAAGAAGCCTAAGCGTAAGGCCTCTCCAGCGCCTGTAGCCGCGGGCGAGCCTGCCTCCCTGGTTGCCGAGGCAACAGAGTCTTCCGTTGCCGACACGCTCCCAGCAGAGACCGCTCAGGAGCGTCACCCGCCGGTCAAGGCTGCAGAGGCGGCACCGAAGCCCGCGACAGAAAAGCCTAAGCGCAAGGTCTCCACGGGCTCTACGGTCAAGGCGCCTGTCGTGAGCGCGGATGCGGCACCAAAGCCGAAGCGTATTCGGGCGAAAAAGACGGACGCTGAAGCGGCTCCAGCGGCTGAGCCCACGCCGGAAACCCCGCTCGCGGCAAGTTGATCGATGCGGTCCGGGCGCGCAGAGTTCCCGGACCGCCTTTCAAGTGTCGATCAGACTTCAGATGGGTCAGGTCCGCGTCATCGCCAGGATCGCCTCGATGACCTCGTTCGACCGGTCGAGTGGAATGAACAGCCGGGTCTTGTACTGAATGACCTCGCTGAACACGCCGTGCGCCTTAAGCCGTTCGCGATCCTCCGGCCGGTAATTGCGGATTTCGAGCCGACGTGACCCGTTGACGAGCGCGGTTGCCATTGTCGCGCCACCCAGGCCTGGGATTGCGATACCCGTGCCTTTCTGGGCGGCGGCGCCAAGTTCGGCAGCGGTTAGCGCGATCGTGCCGTCGAGACCAAACGCTGATTGCAGATCCGCCATCGCCGCCGCAGGGATGAGCCGCCCGAGGATCGAAGTTCCCTGACCATCGTCGATCCGCCAGACGCGGACATCATCTTGTGGAAGTCGGTGCCATACCGGCAGGAGAAGCCCGGTCGCGACGTTGACGGTTTCGATATCGACCTTGGCTTCCGCCTCGTTCGCTTCGGCTTCCCAGAGTTGCTGAAATTTGTCGCGGTCGATCTCTTTCCAGAGGCTGGCCCACATCGCGATTTCCTGCATGCGGGTTCCACCGGTCGGACGAACAAGCTGGCACATGGACACGATGCGCCCTTCCTCGTCCGTGATCGACCAGGACGGCACCTTGAGAGCGACGCGCTTGGACCGGCTGTTCCAGAGATAAGCGATTTCGCTCGTGCCGTCCCAGATCTGCATCAGCCGCTTCCAATGCATGACGCGCGGGCGCAGATGAAGCTCGAGCCGCAGCAACCTGGTTTCGGCCCCGGTCACCGGATCGGTGCGCAGCGTCTGCTCGGATCGGGTGATGATCTGTTCGGCGCGGATGGTCTCGACCCCGACGTCGAATGTGCCGGCCTCGCGCGCCGCATCAATGCGCGCCTGGATCAGGCCCATATATTCATCGAAGATCGCGTTCTGGGTCGCGATCCTGAGCGCGAGGATACGGTTGAGCCAGCGCTGGATCGGCGGCAGTTTCTCCAGAAGTGTGCCGTCCTCGTCGGTGAGCTTGAGGCCGGTCATGCCCTGGAAGCGCTCCATGTTCACGCTCGAGAGCTTGTTGCCATGGAGAAGATGATACCATTGAGTGAGGGCTTCTCGCGCGTAGTCGCTTTCCAGATTATCCGCAGGATCGAACAGGTTCTGGCCACCCGTCTGGCGCTGCCCGCGTGTCAGCGCGCCCAGACTGTCGAGACGGCGCGCGATGGTCGAGATGAAGCGTCGCTCGCCCTTGCAGTCGGTCGTCACCGGCCGGAACACGGGCGGCATGCTCTGATTGGTGCGATGGGTGCGCCCCAGACCCTGGATCGCGACATCGGCCCGCCAGCCCGGTTCCAGCAGGAAATGGACGCGGCGCTTGTCGGCCGTCCTGCAGGTCAGGTCAGCATGATAGGAACGACCGGTGCCACCGGCGTCGGAGAAGACAAGAATGGGTTTCAGCCCGTCCATGAATGCCTGGGTCTCGGAGAGATTGGCGCGTGCGCCGCGCCGTTCAAGCTTCTGGGAACCGTCGCTGCCGATGACGATGCGACGCGATCGGCCGGTCACCTCGGCGACTTGGCTCGTACCGAAATGCGCGAGCAGCGCGTCCAGAGCAGCCGGAACCGGCGGCATGGCGCAGAGTTCCTCGATCAGCGCATCGCGCGTGGCCAAGGCTTCGGCGCATTCGACCATATTGCCCGCTTCATCACGCATCGGCTCTGATCGGAGCGAACCGTCGCTGGTGGCGAAGACATGCATCTGCTGTGTCGGGAAGGCGTTCTTGAGGTAGTCGATCATGGTCGCTCGGGGCGAGAGTTCCAGATCGAGATGAGCGCGTTCTTGCGGAGAGATTTCAGCCAGCCGCCTGTCGAGGATAGCCTCGGCGGTGCTGACAAGTTGAACAACCGCGACGTTGCCGGCCGAGAGTTCGGTTTCGATCGCCTTGAAGACCGTCGGCATCTTCATCGAGATCAGCAATGCCGACCAGAAGCGCTGCTTGGAGCTTTCGAACCGGCTCAGCGCAGATCCCTTAGCCATTGCGTTCAGGGTTCGGCCCGAGGCGCGATCAACGATATTGGCGGCTTTCAATGCGGCGTCGACATTGCGATGAATCACGGCTTATCGCGAGGTCGCGGTAATGCGCAGGAACGCGGCGTAGCCACCGAATTCCCGTGATAGTGGGCGCAGTTGCTGCGCATTTTATTGGTTGCGAACCTCGGCGGTCCCTGGACCAGCTGAGGAGGCA